>NZ_JAKMQA010000004.1:0-130553 GCF_025771295.1 Campylobacter sp. RKI_CA19_01121 | reverse complement strand
TTATTTCCACCTATAATGATAGAATTTTCTAATCTTTGTTCATTACTTTGAGTATATTCAAGTTCATCAAAGTACCAACCATCTATACTGATTTTACCGCCTGTATTGTTTTCTAATTGGTAGCCATTGTTATTTTTACCTATATAGCCACTATGCCATGTAGCTTCATGATCAGCAGTTGCAGGATGGATATGACCATTATTAACAACTAAAGTACCACTATTAGTAATACCTCCATGGATATTACCAGTGTTTTCAATATTGATATAGCCACTATTATTAATACCACCAAAGATGTGTATATCTTTACCTGCATTAGGATCAGTTAAATCCCCTGAAGAATTAATAAGTTTTTCTATAGTACCACTGTTGTTAATACCATAAGTTATATCTTGAGTAGCTAAAGGAGAAGCTTCTTTACCTATAGTACCTGTATTAGTAATAACACCTATATAACCTTTATTTTCTTTAGCATCTTTGGTTTTATCATTAAAGGTATTAGTAATACTTGCAATGGTTCCTGCGTTGTTAATTAAACCTATAGAACCATTATCATTGTTTAAGCCTTTTTCTAAGATAGCACCTTTAGTGTTTTCAAGAGTACCTAGGGTGTCTTTATTTTCAAAGGTATTTTTTAAATTACCATTATTAGCAAATGTACCTATAGATGAAGTTTCATCTCTACTAATTTCCATATCCCCATTATTAGTAATAGTTCCTACTATTGAGTTATTTTTTAAGTCTAAATCAGTTTTAGCACCTTCATTGTTTGTAATAGAACCTATAGTGCTATCATCTAGTTTGATACCACCATTTCCTATAGAACCTGAATTTGCAATAGAACCTATAGTGCTTTGATTAAGATTAATACCTTTTTCTATAGTTCCACTATTGATAATACTATCTATGTGAGATTTGTTTTTTAAGTCTATAGAGCCTTGTATGGTTTTTTCATTATTGATTGAAGTGATATAGGATTTATCATTTAAAGATATATTACCACCTATGGTGTTTTTATTATGAAGAGCTCCTATGATTTTAGATTCTTTATCAAGGTTGATATTTCCTTGTATATTACCTTCATTAAGTATGGCTGTGCCTTCTTGGTTATAAGTGTAAGAGTTTCCATCTTCGCTAAAAGTTAATGCTGCTATGGTGGCACCATTTTGCAAGTCGATTACATTGCCATTATTTACAGATTTTCCATTATTATTTACACCTATGGTTCCTTTATTGTGTATACCTGCTGTGCCACCTGCTATAAGAGCATTAGAGCCATCTAGTTTGATGTAGTCTTTGATGTGTTGAGAGCTAGTATCTAGGTGAACACCAGAACCACTTTTACCTAAAATAATACCTTTGCTAGTAATGTTTTCAATTGTTGAGCCAAGATGTCCATTAAATGCAACCAAGTGAATTCCATGTTGGCCACCTATAATAGAGCCTTGGTTATTTATGGTACTCATTTTACCAACAACACCCCATTCTCCACTTACATAAATTCCAGCCTGTCCTCCATATATAAGACCACTATTGTTTAAAGTATGCAAACTATCTGTACTTCCTGTTATATAAAGTCCATGTTTATTTTGCCCTATAATACTACCTGTGTTATTTAGTGTTTCAATTTTTGCAACAGTCCAGTTTAGTTTTTCAAATATTATTCCAGTTTGAGCAGATGAAATAATACCCGAATTATCAAGAGATTTTATAGTACCACCATGTATGTAAATACCATTAGCTCCATTGGTTGTAATAGTTCCTGTATTCTTAAAAGTTCCTATACTACCACCATACATTTCAATTCCATGACTATTTCCACTTATAGTCCCTGAATTATTAATGGTATTTATATTACCCCAGGTAACTTGAATACCTTTGCTGCTACCTTCGATGGTGCCATGATTAATAATAGAATTTATACCACCACTATTTCCTAATTGAATACCATTAACTCCTTTAATAACTGCATTTTCATTATTATATATATTTTCTACAGTAGCATTATTTTTTATATTTATACCATGCTCAGCACCTGTGCTTTGTATTAAACCACTATTAGTAATAGTTCCTATTTTACCACCACTTTGAACATCAACACCATTCCATTGAATCCCAATAATATTACCGGTATTAGTAAGATTGTCTAAAGTTTTATTATTATTAATGTTAATACCATTACTACCTTTGATATTACCATTATTAGTAATAGTAGCATTTGAAGAAGCGTCTATATTAACCCCGTGTTGATTATTGCCACTAACATTTATATTGCCTTCTTTATCTACAATTAAATGCCCACCGTCTGCACCACTTATAGTAACACCATTATTAACAGCACTCCCTATATTACAAATTGTACTGCTACATCCACCACCACTAATACTTTTAGAATTTTTTACTTGTTTGTTGTTATTGTTTGTAGTGCTTTTAGCTTTAGTGATAGCAATACTACCATTAGAAGCTTTATCACTTATAGTTGTTATACTAGCATTAGCACAAGTTGCTAAAAAAGATATAGTTGCTAAAGATAAGAAGGTTTTCTTAGTAAAAGAAATATTGTTTGATGTTTTTAAAGAGGATATGCTTGATTGAGAATTCTCAATTCCCCCCCCCCGTGAAATTTAACATTAAAACTCCTTTGGAAATTAATAATATTTTGAAGTTTGGAATTATATATTAAAGTTGTTTAAAGTTTGTTTATTTATAAAATTATATGTTAAAAATATCATTATCGTGATAATTTTAACACTTGCTTAAATTTAGCGCAAAAGCTTTTTGGCTCAAAAGCACTTCATCATTTTCTTTAAAATCTTTAGCTTCTAAAGGACTTAGCGCTACTTGGCTGATTTGATTACCTATGGCAAGTATGGCTATAAATATGCTATCTTGTTTTTGTAGTTTTAAAATGCGTGCTTTTATAGCAAATTTTTGTGAGCCTTGCGTCTTTAAAAAAACTTCATTAGGCGAGCCTTCTTTGATGATAGTTCCATTTTCTAAAATGATGACTTTATTGGCTAGTTTATAAACTTCACTTACATCATGACTGATTAAAATAGTAGTGATTTTATAAGTTTTATGTATATTTAAAAGATAATCATGTAAGTGTAGTTTTATCTCATTATCTAGGGCGCTAAATGGCTCATCTAAAAGTAAAAGTTTGGGTTTTTGCATAATAGCTCTTGCTAAAGCTACGCGTTGTTTTTGTCCCCCGCTTAGTTCTAAAATATGACTTTTTTTGTGTTTACTTAAATCTAAAAGCTCTAAAAGTTCATTAGCAAATTTTAGATCTTTTTTGGCAAAAAGTAAGTTTTGCTCTACATTCATATTTTCAAATAAAGCATAATCTTGAAAAACAAAGCCAAGCTTTCTTTTTTGTGGACTTAGAAAGTTTTTATCATCAAAAAATATAGTATCATTAAAAATGCAAATTCCTTGTGCTTTTTCAAAACCTGCTAAAATTCTTAAAAGCGTAGTTTTACCGCTGCCACTTTTTCCAAAAATAGCACAAAAATCCCCTTCTTTAATTTCAAATTTAACCTTAAGTTTAAATTCTTTTTCTTTATTTTTAAAGATTTTTTCAAAGTCAAGTTTTAGCATAAATACTCTTTGATAAATAAAGCACTAGGATGTACATAAGCAAATACAAAATCATTTTTTTGATAGTTTTGCTCTAAAAACTCATGGGTGCTAATTTGAGCTTCGAAAGTGCAAATTTCATTTTCTAATCTTACGATAGTGATGATTTGTCCTTGAAAAATATCAATGATTTTTGCATAAAAGGTATTTAAAAATGAGTTTTCTAAATTTTTTTTACTAAGCAAGCACTCGCTACTTTTAAAGGCAAGTAAAACTTCTTGATCAATGCTTGCTTTTTCATCAAGTTCTAAAGCAAGCATATATAATTTATGTTTTTTTATAAGAAATTCTACCCAGTTTATATTTTCATGATTTTTTATAGTATTTATTTTAGCTTTAATCATGGGATATTATAGCCATAAGCTTTGAAAATTTCCTTAGCCTTTTTGCTTAAAATAAAATCATAAAATTTCTTAGCTTTGGCATTATCTTTACCATAAGAAGTGATGATAATACCTTGATTGATTGGTTCATAAAGCTTTGGATTAATTAAAATATAATTTTTTCCTTCTTGGAGTTTATAAGATTTTAGCGTATCTTCATATAAAGCACTTGCTGCTATAAAACCCACATCGGCTGCTTTTAGTGTTTGAGTAAGTGCTTCTCCTATAGATTTTGCCTCGATGATTTTAGCTTTTGTTTGCTCATAAATTTTAGCATTTTGTAAAGTTTCTATGCTAGCTTGACCATAAGGAGCAGCTTTGGGATTGGCTATGGTGATGATTTTTACTTTTTCTTCTTTAAGTGTGTCTAATCCTTTGCTTAAATCCATTCTAACACTGAGTAAAGCTAAAGCTCCTTGAGCATAAATAACAGGTTTTGTACTAGCAAAATTATCATCATACAAGCTTTGTACAAATTTCATATTTGCAGCCATAAATATATCAAATGGTGCTCCATTTTTGATTTGTGAAACTAAATTTCCACTAGCACCTAAGCTTACATTGATACTAATATCAGGGTTTTCTTTTTGAAATTCTTTTTGTAAGGCTTTAAAAGCATAAGCTACATTTGCAGCTGCAGCGATATTTACATCAGCGCCATAGCCGAAAATACACAAAAAAAGCAGGGTGAAAATTTTTTTCATTTTTTATCCTTTTAATAGTAAATTTTGAAAAAATTATAGCTTATTTTTAAAAGCAAAAATAAATTTGTATTTTTTGCATATTTTCTAAGACTTATTTTATAGGTAAATAAAAATTTTTAATCTTTTTAAAGAATATTTTAAAAGTATTTTAATGTAAAAATTTATTTTAATTTTTGTATAATTTACGATTTCAATTTATGAAATTTTAAAAGGAAAAGCTTGTTAAAATACATACTAAGTTTGTGTTTATTTTTTAATACTTTGATTTTAGCCAATGACTTTGAAGATTTTGAACAAGAATATCAAAAAAAAGAAGTCAAAGATAGCTTTTATAGTTATAATAAAGCTATGAGTAAATTTAATTATGATCTTTATATTTATTTTTTAAGACCAGTTGCACTTTCTTATAAAAGTATTACTCCAAGTTTTATAAGAACAGGGGTAAAAAATGCTTTTGATACTACAAGATCGCCTTTTAGATTTATCAATCACCTTTTAAGTTTAGAATTTAGAAAAGCTGGTGAGGAATTTGGAAGATTTTGTGTGAATGTGATTTTTGGATTTGGTTTGTTAGATAGTGCGAGCAAAACTCCTTTAAAAAGTTATGAGGCTGATTTTGGAACGACTTTGGGTAAATGGGGAGTAGGTAGTGGATCACACTTAGTGCTTCCACTTTTAGGTCCTTATAATGTAAGAGATGCTTTAGCTTTACCTGTAAATTGGTTTATGGTGCCTGAGGGATATATTGAGAATCTTTGGGTTGGAGCAGGCGTAAATGCTGCATTAAAACTTAATGAATTAAGTTTTGAGTATGAAAAAATAGATGATATTTACCAAAATAGTGTAGATTATTATACTTTTATACGCGATGCGTATGAACAAAGACGCCAAGAACTCATCAAATAAGGAGATAAAATGAAAAAAATCATAGTTTTGCTTTTTAGTGTAGTATTTGCTTTTGCTTTAAATTTGCAAGATATTTCTAAAACTATGCAAGAAAAAATTGATGAGAGCTTAAAGATATTGGATCAAAATAAAAATGATAAAGTTAAAGCGGCGGAAAAAATCTTTGTTTTATTTGATGGTGTTTTTGATTATGAGCTTATGGCTAAACTTAGTCTTTCTACAAGATATGAAAAATTAAGTGAAAATGAAAAAAATGAATTTAACAAAGCTTTTGAAAAAAACCTTAAAAAAAGTTTCACAGATAAGCTTGCTTTGTATGATTCTCAAAAATTAAAAGTGATTAATTTAGAAGAAAAAAATAAAAGAGCTTTTTTGAAAACTTCTATGATAGTAGATGGCAAAGAAAATTTTGTAATTTTTAAATTTTATGATAAAAATAATGATTGGCAAATTTATGATGTAGATATTTTTGGTATAAGTATCATACAAACATATCGCTCACAATTTAAAGATGTCTTGCAAAATGGCGATTTTAAAACCTTGCTTGAAAAGCTTTCTAGTGTTAATTTTTCTAAATAATGCTAAGTAAAATTTTAAAAATCTTTCTTAATTTCCCAAAGCTAACTTTGGGGATTACTTTAATCTTTTGTATATTTTTTAGTTTTTTTGCTAAAAATTTAAGTGTTGATGCGAGTGCTGAAAGCTTGCTTTTAGAGCATGATGAGGGTTTGAAACTATATAGAGAAGTTTCAGCACGCTATGGTAATGATAATTTTTTAATGCTTGCTTTTGCTCCTAAAGATAAAGATATTTTTGCTAAAGAAAATTTAGAAACTATAAAAAACTTAACTCTTGATTTAGAAAAAATCAATGGTGTGCAAAAGGTATTTTCTATCACTAATGCGCCTTTACTTGTAAGTTCTAAAGGTAAAGAGTTGAAAGAACTTATCCAAAATATACCTAATATTTTTAGTCAAGATGTGGATATTAATCTAGCTAAAAAAGAAATTTTAAACCAACCCTTTTATAAAAATAATATCATCTCAAAAGATGGAAAAACAACAGGAATTTTGATTTATCTAGCACCTGATCTTGTTTATAATGACTTGATTAATTCAAGGGATAATGCGCAAAATGAAAATGAAAAAGAGCATTTTAGAACTTTGATTAAAAAACATCAAGAAAATTCAAGAGAATTTAGTGCAAAAAGATTAGAGGAAATTACTAAAATAGTATCTAAGTATAGTCAAAATGGAGACTTTTTGCACCTTGGTGGTGTAGAAATGATCGCTAATGATATGATTAATTATGTAAAAAGTGATTTAAAAATTTATGGTTTTAGTTTAGTAGGGCTTTTATTTATAGCGCTTTGGTGGTTTTTTGGCTCTTTGCGTTTGGTGTTTTTGGCTTTGGGAATTTGTGTGATTTCGCTTTTTACTTCAAGTGGGATTTTCGCACTTTTGGGCTTTGATATTACTGTGGTGTCTTCAAACTATGTAGCTTTGGTGCTTATTATCACTGTTTCTGTTGTGATACATTTGATCGTACATTTTATAGAAAATTTACACAAACACCCAAAAGCTAGCGTTTATAAGCTTTTACTCTCAACCTTACTTGATAAAGCAAGTCCTAGTTTTTTTGCTATTTTAACCACAGTTGTTGGGTTTTTAAGTTTTGTCTTTTCAGATATTGAGCCTATTATCAAACTTGGTATTATGATGAGTCTTGGTATTAGCGTGAGTTTGATTTTAGCTTATATTTATTTTGCAAGTATTTTGGTACTAATGCCACGTTTAAATTTTAAAGAGCTTAATCAAAATTCGTTAAAATTTTTAAGTTTTTGTGCAAATGTAAGTTTAAAACATAGAAAAGTTATCTATGGCATAAGTTTATTTTGTGTGGCTTTTGCTTTGTATGGAATTTTACAAATTAAAGTAGAAAATAGCTTTGTGAGTTATTTTAAAGATAGTTCTAGGATTAAACAAGGTTTGTTGATTATAGATAAAGAGCTGGGTGGAACTATGCCTTTAGATGTGATTGTCAAGTTCAAGCAAGACCCAAAACAAAATGAAAGCTTAGATGAGTTTGAGCAAGAATTTGATGATTTAGCTAAAGATGATAGATATTTTTTTAGTAGTGAAAAAACAAGAATAGCTGCTAAGGTTCATGAGTTTTTAAGTAAGCAAAAATATGTAGGTTCTGTGCTTAGCTTGCAAAGTTTGCTAGAGCTTGGAAAAAGCATTAATGATGGTAAGGCTTTAGATGATTTTGCCTTAGCGTTTTTATATGAAAATTTAGATGAGAATTTTAAAAAGCAAGTTTTAACCCCTTTTGTAAGTGTAGAAAATAATGAGTTGCGATTTAGCGTGCGTATGCTAGATAGTGATCCAAATTTAAGACGCGATGCTTTTTTAAAACAGCTTGAAAAAGACTTAAAAGAACTTTTACAAAAAGATAATGTAGAGGTTAAAATTAGTGGTATTATGCCTTTGTATAATAATATGCTTCAAAGTCTTTTTTCATCACAATTTGATACTTTAGCCTTTGTGGTGCTTGTGATTTTTGCTTTATTTGTGGTGATTTTTAGAAGTTTTGTTTATGCTTTTGTAGCGATTTTGGCCAATCTCATACCTTTGGCTTTGGTGTTTGGTTTAATGGGTGTTTTCAATATACCACTTGATATTATGAGTATTACCATAGCTGCTATTTGTATAGGAATAGGGGTTGATGATATGATTCATTATATTCATCGTTTTAAAGAAGAATTAAAACATAAAAGCTTAGAAGAGGCTATAAAAGCTTCGCATATGGGTATAGGAAGTGCGATTTATTATACTAGTGTTACGATTATTCTAGGTTTTTTAGTGATGATTAGTAGTAATTTTATCCCGACGATTTATTTTGGCTTGCTTACGGTTTTGGCTATGAGTTTGCTTTTATTTGGTTCGCTTTTTTTATTACCAAGTTTTATTTTAAGCTATCATTATCTTAAGCAAAATTATAATAAAGCAACATCCAAATCACATAAAGCCCAAAGGCAATAAGCATATATTTTATAAATTGTTTCATTAATACTCCATTTTTTCTAATGCTCTTAAGATGTAAGTAGCAAACATTAGTGCTTGCGAGCGGTGTGAAATTTTTAATTTTACTTGCTCATCTAATTCACCTAAGGTTTTATCAAAACCTTTTGGGATAAATAAAGGATCATATCCAAAGCCATTATTACCCCTTGGAGTATCAATAGCAAGGCCATACATATATCCATGCGTACTAAAATGTCCATATTTTGAGCTTATAGCTATGGCTGCAGTGTAAAAAGCTTTGCTTTGATGTAAGTTTTTTTCATGTAAGGCTTGGATGAGTTTGTTTCTATTGGCATCATCAGTGCCTTCTTGAGAGTATCTTGCAGAAAAAATCCCTGGTGCATTGTCTAAAGCCTCTACGCTTATACCACTATCATCACTTAAGGTGATAAATTCATCTTGTTTTTTGCCTAAAGCATTAAAAATGGCTTTAGATTTTATCAAAGCATTTTCTTTAAAACTCGTGCCATCTTCGATGATTTCAAAAGGGGTGATGATTTCATTTAAGGCATAAATTTCATAAGTAGTTAAAAATTTTTTGATTTCTTCTACTTTGTGTGCGTTAGAAGTTGCTAGAATGATTTTTAATTTTTTCTTCATAAATTACTCTTTTTGTTTTGACTTTAAAAAAAGTTTATCAAAATCATAGTAAAATTATCCTTTATAAGGAGAAAAGATGTTAAAAACCGTTTTACCTTTGTCTTTTATTGTAGGAACTAGATTTTTTGGATTATTTATAGTTTTGCCGGTTTTAAGTTTATATGCTTTAAATTTAAAAGGAGCCAATGAGTTTTTAGTAGGGCTTTTAGTAGGTGTGTATGCTCTAACTCAAATGGCATTGCAAGTTCCTTTTGGAATCATTTCAGATAAAATAGGGCGTAAAAAAACTATGCTAATAGGACTTGTGGTGTTTATCATAGGTTCTTTGGTGTGTTCATATGCTGATGATATTTATACGATGATGTTTGGAAGGCTTTTACAAGGTGCAGGAGCCATAGGAGCAGTAGCTACTGCTATGATAAGTGATTTTATCAATGAAGAAAATCGCGGTAAGGCTATGGCTATCATGGGTTCATTTATAGGACTTTCTTTTGCAGCTTCTTTGGTGCTTTCTCCTTTAATGAGTGCTAAATTTGGACTTTCAAGTTTGTTTGATTTAAGTGCTATTTTGAGTTTAATTTGTATCGTGCTTTTATTTAGCGTTGTGCCAAAAGAGCATACAATAGTACATGAAAATACTAAAACCCCATTGAAAAAACTTTTAAAAGAAAAAAACTTAGCTTTGATGAATCTTACTAATTGTATGCAAAAAATGCTTATGAGTATTGCATTTTTAAGTATTCCTTTGGTTTTAGTGCATGAGTTTAATTACCCGAGTGAGAATTTATGGCATGTTTATGTTAGCTCTATGGTGCTTGGGTTTTTAGCTATGGGTTTATCAGGATCTTTAGGAGAAAAAAGAGGCTTAAGTAAAGAGATACTGCTTTTAGGTGTGGCGTTTTTTATCATAGCTTATATTATATTTGCTTTTTCGCATAATGCTTTAGTGTTTATGGTGGGTGTTATAGTGTTTTTTATAGGATTTAATTTACATGAGCCTATTATGCAAAGCTGTGCGAGTAAATTTGCTAAGGTAAATGAAAAAGGCGCAGCTTTGGGTGCGTTTAATGCTTTTGGCTATTTTGGAAGCTTTTTAGGTGGTGTTGTAGGGGGGTATTTTTTACACCATTTTAGTTTAGTTACTCTTGCTTTTATTTTGATAGCTTTGTCTGTAATTTGGTTTGTGTTGCTTTTGTTTTTACAAAGTCCAGCAGATTTTAAAAATGTCTATTTATCTTTAGAAACAAAACATGATTTAAATATGATTAAAGGCATAAATGGAGTTTTAGATGTGTATAAAAACTCTAAATTTTTAGTGATTAAATACAATAAAAAACTCACAAGCGAAGAAGAAATTTTAGCGATTATTGAAAAATAATCGCCTTTATACAAAATGCTTTTCTTTTAAAATCACATATAATTTTAAAGTAGAAATAAAGAAAGTCAAAATAGCAGGTCCAAGGATAATACCCCAAAAACCAAAACTTGAAATTCCTGCTATCATCGCAAAGAAAATTAAAAGTTCGTTAATTTGCGTTGGAATTTGAACAAGTTTTTCATTGATCCATTTAATGATATAAGGTTTTACTAAAGTATCTGCGATAAAAGATATCATTACCACGCTATAAATGAAAATCACTAAAGCACCGCTTAGATTGTTATTGGCAAATTCATATAAAGAGACAGGCACATAAACTAAAGCCCCGCCTACCACAGGGATTAAAGAGCTAAAGCAAAATAATATCCCCATTAAAATCGCATCATAGCCATAAAATTTAGTAATGATAGCAAAAAGTACCCCTTGTAAAATGGCATTTAGCACCATAGAGTAAAACACAACAGACATTACATTACTCACTTCACTTAAAATGCCTTGAGTTTCTTCTTTTTTCATAGGTACTATGGTTTTGATATAGCCAATGAGTTGGGCTCCATAAAGATTAGCAAAGAAATAAAACACACAAATTAACACCATATCAGTTAGAAATTTAGTCCCAAATTTAGTTGCGCTTGAAAGATAGGTTAAAACATCTTTAGAGATGGAATTTAAATCAATACTTACTAGTGCTTCTTTGATTTTTGGCTCTATAAAGCTTAGAGATTCAGGTAGGTGCAAAGAATAATTTTTAAAATATTCTATGGTATTATGAATATAACTTATATTAAAACCGCTAGCTGCTTTTGCAAGTTCTATAATAGCATATACAAAAGGTATAAAAAATAAAGCTAACATAAAAGCAGTGGTAGCTGCTGCTGCTATGACTTTTTTACCTTTGAATATATTTAAGAATTTAACATTAACATTAGAAGTAGAAACAGCCATTAAGCTTGCTATGGCTATATTCATCAAAAAAGGTTTAAATAAAAAAAGCACCCAAAATAAAATAAATAAAATAAAGCTAATTAAGAAAAAATTACTACTTTTCATCAAATAAACCCTTGTTGTATTTTAATTTTAAAACATCAAAACTTTTTAAGCTCGCAATACGACCTTTGGCTGTTCTTTCTATATAGCCATTTGCTAGTAAATATGGCTCTATCACATCTTCTATGGTGTTTTCATCCTCACTTAATGCTGCAGCTATACTAGAAAGTCCTATAGGCTTTCTTTTAGCTTCAGTTAAAAGCTCTAAATACCGCAAATCCATCGCGTCAAAACCAAGCTCATTTACCCCTAAAGAATCAAGCGCTTCTTTAGCTCTTTTTTCACTAATGATTTCTTCATCATTTACATCAGCAAAGTCTCTTACACGCTTAAGTAATCTTAAAGCAATCCTTGGGGTTGAGCGACTGCGTTTGGCTATTTCTAAAGAAGCTTTTTTTTCACAAGTTTTATTAAGCTTTAGAGCTGCTTTTTCTAAAATGATAGCAAGCTCTTCATTTTTATAAAATTCCAAGCGAAATTGCATGCCAAAGCGATCGCGCAAAGGATTGCTTAGCATACCTGCTCTTGTAGTAGCACCTATTAAAGTAAATTTGGGTAAATCGATTTTGATTGTTTGTGCAGCAGGGCCACTACCGATGATAATATCAAGACGAAAATCTTCCATAGCAGGGTAAAGCACTTCTTCTATGGCAGGGCTTAAGCGATGAATTTCATCGATAAATAAAATATCTCCTTCACTAAGGTTAGTTAAAATCGCAGCTAAATCCCCGCTTTTTTCTATCATGGGTGCAGCGGTAGTTTTGATATTTGCATTCATTTCATATGAGATAATGTTTGCTAAAGTTGTCTTACCAAGTCCTGCAGGCCCACTAAAAAGGATATGATCTAGACATTCATTTCTTTTTTTAGCAGCTTTGATGAAAATTTCTAAATTTTTTTTAATGTTTTCTTGTCCTATGTAGCCGTCAAAATTTGAAGGTCTAAGGCTTGTTTCATAAGTTTCATCAGGGGAGAATTTTTCAATCTCTACGATTCTATCCATATTTTTTCCATTTTATTTTGTAAGAAATTTTAATTTTATCTAAAATTTGCTAAAATAAACATTTAAACTTAGATTATAGAAGTTTTTATGGGAATTTTAGAGCAATTAGAGTTAGATTACGAGCTTGAAGAAATCGAGCGCTTTTTGTATTTTTTTAGAAGTCTTTGCGATGTTTTAGAGCCTTTGATAGTAAAGCTAAGCAGTGATAGCTCAAAATACAAAGAAGCTTTAAAAGACTTAGAGCAAAATATCCACAACGTGGTTTGGGCTGCTAAAAGATTAAATTTAGATGAGATTGCAAATTTTTGCACATTTTGTGAGGAAATTATGCAAGAAGCAGCTAAATTTGATGGGCCTGCTAGCGATGAATTTGTGGATTGGATGTTTTTAGTGGGTGAGCAGCTTGATAGATATTGCAGTGATTATGAAAAAAATGCTTCTTTTTTAAGCGTATTTAACCCTCAAATTGCAAATGTTCCAGATAAAATTTCTAAATAATGGGGACGACTTGGCTTCGACAGGAGTAGAGTGGCCTTGGTGGCATGTCGCTTTGAGCAAAGCGTATAAAGCTCAAATTAAAATTAAACGCAAACAACGTTAAATTTGCTCCTGCTTACGCTAAAGCTGCGTAAGTTCAGTTGAGCCTGAATTTTAAGTGATACTATCTAGCTTAGAATTTGGTCATTTTTGATAGTGTAGATTGAAATTTGACAAGTTTTGATTGAAGTTAAAGTCTTAGTCTAGCTTGAAATTTTGGAAGGTGAGTTTGGCTAGATGAAATTTTCACCTTTGCTAAGCATGTAGATGCCGTGGTTGTTTTATTTTTGGACAGGGGTTCAATTCCCCTCGTCTCCACCAGTAATTAGTTTTTATTAACTAGTGCATCTCTTATATCTATGACAAGATAAATTACAAAAAAGCTTAAAAATATCGCAACTAAAGATCCAATAAGTGTTACTAGACCTACTATAAATCCTAGAGTAAACATCAGCGCAATAGAATAAATAATCGCTATAATAAAGCTTAATGCAGCCGCTATATCAAGTATAGTTCTACCAAAATTTAAGATTAAATTTTTAATCATAATAACTCCTTAATTAATAATAATTTATTAATTATAGCAAAATATAGTTTTAATTAATATAAAATTGTAGAATTATTTGAAGTTTAGATTTTCTTTGCAAGGATGGTCCTTGCAAAGAATTTATACAAATAAAGAATTCACACTTTCATTGTGATAAACTCTGCGTATTACCTCGCCAAAAATAGGTGCTACGCTTAGGACTTTGATTTTATCCATTTGTTGTTTTAAAGGTATAGTGTCAGTTACTACTAGCTCATCTAATGCATCTTTAGCTATTCTTTCATAAGCTACGCCACTAAGTACAGGATGAGTACAGCAAGCTATAACTGACTTTGCACCTTTGTTTTTAAATACTTCAGCAGCTTTTACTATGGTTCCTGCTGTATCGATGATATCATCTACTAAAATCACTTCTTTATCTTTTACATCGCCGATGACATTCATCACTTCGCTTTCATTAGCTTTTTCGCGTCTTTTATCTACTATAACTATATCAAGTCCTAAAGCTTTTGCTACGCTTCTAGCTCTTGCTATACCGCCTATATCAGGACTTGCAATGATAGGGTTTTTATAGTTTTTATTTTTAATATAATCATTAAAAATAATACTTCCATAAAGATTATCCACAGGTATATCAAAAAAGCCTTGAATTTGTCCAGCATGTAAGTCTATGGTAGCTACTCTATCCACACCGGCTGATTCTATAAGATTTGCTACTAATTTTGCAGTAATAGGTACCCTAGGGCTTGCTTTTCTATCTTGTCTAGCATAGCCAAAATAAGGGATGATAGCTGTGATAGAGCTTGCACTTGAGCGACGCAATGCATCTGTCATGATTAAAAGTTCCATTAGATTATCATTTGTTGGAGCACAAGTACTTTGTATGATAAACACATCTTTACCACGTACGCTTTCATCTATTTGAATGCTAATTTCACCATCGCTAAAACGCTTCACACCTGCATTGCTAAGAGGCAATGAAAGGTATTTTGAGATTTTTTTAGCAAATTCTTCATTTGCTGAACCAGAAAATATTTTATATCCACGCATATATAAGCCTTAGAAAATTTTTTGTGATGATATAAAAAGTTTTTTAAAAATACAATAAAACATATTAAAAGCCGTGCAATCTTTTTAAATCCGCATCAATAGGAAATTTATTTCCATCTTTATCTACGCTCACATAAGTTACTACGGCTGAAGTTACATGCATACAATACACACGGCCATATTCATTAGCTCTTTGAGTAACTACTTCTACTTCTACGGTGATAGAGGTATTACCTGCTTTGATGATTTTTGCATAGCAAGATACCAAATCACCTACGAAAATTGGCTCTTTAAAAATGATTTTATCTACTGCGACCGTTACAACTCTTTGTGGGGAAAGTTCTCTTGCGGCAATGGCTCCGGCTAGATCAATTTGCGACATGATCCAACCACCAAAGATATTACCAGCGGGGTTTGTATTGCTTGGCATAGCTATAACTCTTAGCTTAGGTTCTCCCATATCTTTCATACATTCTCCTTGTGTTTTAAAAAAAACATTATAATTAAGTTTTAAAAATAAAGAAAGGTAAAAAATGAATGATTTTAAGCAAATAGCAAAAATTGTGAAAAATAGGAAACAAAATATCAATAGTCTTTATAATATACTTCAAACTAATCAAAGTCATCCTTTGATAGATAGAGCTTTAGAACTAGCTAATCTTGAAAACGAAAAAAGCAATGTTTTAGCAATGTTGCGTCGTTTGGTGGATTTAAAAGAGGAAAATTTAGTCCAAGAGCTTGAGAAAAAAGGTTTAAATGAAGAAGAAATTTCTCAAATAAAATATAAAGTTTTTTCTTTAGTAAGAGCCTTTTATGAAGTAGAACATCAAGATTTAATCGATGAGATTAAGAGTAAAAATTTACTTGATGAGTTTTATTTGGCTTTAGTTCAAGGTGTGCATAATATAGGTGTAGTTATGAATTCTTTTGAGCTTGTTTGGAGCAAGCAAATTTTAGATACAAATAATAAAATCTTAAAAGAACAATTTCCAAATTTAAGTGATGCTTTGGAGTTTTTAAAGCAAAATGAGCTTTATCAGCTTAATCAAGATGGTGAAATTTGTGAAAGAAGCTATGGGGCTTTAGTTAAAATAGGAACACTTTGGAGATTTTTACCTTATGCAAAGGCTTTTGAAAATGAGGTTTTAAAGCTTGAATATGAGTTTGATAAACTTTTAGAAAAACTAAGAAATTGTGCGTTAGATGATGAAAAAAATGCTTATATTGACTATATAGAAAAATTAAAATTTGCATTTTGTGAAAAAGATAATAATGAAGTGGTTAAAAAATGGCAAGAAGCAGAGCTTGCGTGGATGGAAGTAAAATGCCCATTGCAAATTGGCCATCCTTTAGAATACTATGAAGACTCTTACACACATGCAGTAGCACTTGAGTGGGATATACGCTTAGAAGATGTGAGTGATTTTAATGGGAGTGAGTTTAAAGATAAAATCAAAGAAAGCTTTGCAATGGTGTATGCAAATTTAGATGAAGAAGATGAAGCTTTGTTTGATGAAGTGAATTTTAATCTTGAAAAAACTCAGCTTTATATTTGTATGCCTATGATTTTTTATGGAGCAGAGCTTAAGGGGCTTTTTTCTGCTCAAGTAGTGCCAAATGATGAGTATGTAAGCAATATAGCAGGAAAAAAGATCTTTGCTTTTTTAAATTATGTTTATGAAAATGCTAAAACCAAGCCTTTTATGAAGCTTTCTTCTATGGTATTTGAAAAAGAATTTTTAGATTATGGTAGAGAAATTTTATTTTACAATGAAAAATTATGGAAAAGAATTTATGAAGTTTCTACCATAGGTCATGAGTTTGGGCATATTTTCTTTGTGGCAAATGATAGCGAAAAGAAAATGAATGAAAGTGGTGTGTTTAAAAATATAGAAGAGTTTAAAGCTACTGCGGGTGGGCTTGTAAATTTCTTCTTACATGAAGAAGATGATTTAAAGCTTCCTGTGTTTTATGAGCTTATTAAAAGGGCTATAGGATTGATTGCTTGGCAAAGAGTAGAGGAGGTTAAGCCTTATTATACAGAAGGTTTGATTCATTTGTCATTGTTGTTTAAATCAGGGGTGTTATCTTTTGCAAATGAGAAATTAAACATTAAATTTGATGAGGAAGCTTATGAAGCCTTTAAAGCTGTGTTTATGCAAAATTACTATAAGTTAGCAAGACATTATATGCTAAAAGAAGATGCTAAAAATTATTTAGATGAGTTTTGTATTTTAGAAGATGAGGTGTTTTTACCACTTGATGAAGAATGTAAGGAATTTGTAAAATATTACTATGAATTACACAAACTTTATGGCAATGAAATCGATGAAAGTGGAGAGTTTGAAAAATACTCTAATGCAAAATAAAATTTTATCAAGAAGAACTTAGCTTTCTTCTTGATATTTGCTATTTTCTAATGCTTTTTCCATATCTTTTTGCGTTTTTAAAATAGCTTTGTTAAAACCATTTAGCACTGAAAATGGAGCAAATTGCGCCGCTCTTTTTTCTCTTGGTATTGGTGGGAATTGTTTTGATTTTTGATATTTTATATTTATTATATCTTTATAATCATCATGCATTATGTCCTCCTATTAAAGAAGTAATTTCTTTGGTTTCATTATCTAAGCTTGAAGCTTTTAAAATAGCCTTTTTACCAAATTTTTGCATGATTTGAAGTCTTGCTTTTTGAAGTTTTTCTTCTTTTTCAAGTTGATTTTTTTCTTGCAAAATTGCATTAAAATCACTAAATAAATTTAATTCTTGGAAATTTTCTTGTGCTTTGTCTGTGATATTATTTAAACTTAAGCTGATTTTTCTAATGCTTAAGTTTTTATTGCTGATTTTATAAAAAAGTTCCAAGGCTTTTTTATTGATGATTTTTAAAGAATGGGTAAAATTTTCTAAATTTATACTTCCATGAGCATTTTTAGGTATAGTTCTTCCATAATTATCTTTAGTGATAGCTCCTTTGTAAGAACTCAAAAAACTTGAATTTTCTAAATTGCTTTTATCATATTGTATATCTAGTGTGATATGGTTTGTTTTAAGGTTATTTTGTATAAGTTCAAGCACTAAATAATCCACAAGTTCTTTTAAAACTTTCATTGCTTGAGTGTTATCATATGCAAAAGGCAAAACCTTAGCCATGACTTTAGAGTGATTTTGTGATTTGTAGTTTTTAATATCTTTCATCGTGCAAGTTTCAATACCCCATGCATGATCGATTAATAATTCAGCATTAACACCAAAGTGTTTATAAAGCAAGGCTTCGTGTTTTAAAGAAAATCTTGCAAGATCTCCCATAGTATGAATGTTTAAATTTGCAAGTTTTAAGGCAATGCCTTTACCTATACGCCAAAAATCTTTTAAAGGTTTATGCTGCCACAATTTATATCTGTATAATTTTTCATCTAAAAAGGCTATAAGTAAGCCATTTTCATCTACTTTTTGTCTTTTAGCAAGTATATCCATGGCAATTTTAGCTAGGTATAAATTTGTACCTATACCTGCTGTTGCAGTGATTTTACTTGTGTGTAAAATATCAAGTAAAACCTTAGTAAGTAACTCATAAGCTGAAAGTTTGTATTTTTCAAGATAAGAACTAAGATCAATAAAAACTTCATCAATAGAGTATATATGGATATCTTTTGCATCAAAATACTTCAAATAAATGCTGTATATTTTTGTGCTAAATTCTATATAAGTAGCCATTCTGGGCTTGGCGATGATGTAATCTAGTTCTAAATTTAAATCATTTTTAAGTTCTAATGTATCAAAACTTTTAGCTTTAAAGCAGTGTTTTTGAGTTTGTTTTAATCTTTCTTGGTTGATTGAGTGGATTTTTTGTTTAAACTCAAAAAGTCTTAATCTACCAGGTATATTGTAAGTTTTTAGTGCAGGTGAAACTGCTAGTATGATGGTTTTATCTGTTCTTGATTCATCTGCTACAATGAGATTAGTTGTTAAAGGATCTAAATTTCTTAAAACACATTCAGCTGATGCATAAAAAGATTTCAAGTCAATAGAAGCATAAATTTGCATAGTATGTGAAGCTTGCCTTTGGATTTATTAAGTTTTGATGATATTAATTATAACAATAAAAATTACTAAAATAGATGAAATAAAATGAATTTTATAAGGTGGCGGACAGAGAGGGATTTGAACCCTCGAGACCCGTTAAGATCTGCACCCTTAGCAGGGGTGTGGTTTCAGCCACTCACCCATCTGTCCGTATTAAAAGGGAAAGTATATCTTATTGATTATAAGATATACCTTAAATTTATACACTAAGATAAGCTATAATTAAAGTTATAACAAAACCAGCACCTAAAACTGCGATTTGTTTGCCCCTGTCTTTGCGTATAGCTATGATAGTGATTAAAAGTCCTGAAATATAAAGGATTATCATAGCAAGTGCAAAAGCTAGCCCAAGAACAGAAAAATACCACATACCTTTATCTTTGTGAAGTAAAATCATATTTCCAAGTAAACTTCTTTCTTTTGTGATAATTTCATAATTATTTTCATCTATTTTGACAATACTTGCAGTATAGTTTATAGTGCCAAGCTCTATTCCATCGCCTTTTTTGTTAAGTTTTGGTTCCAAAGATGAAGGAAGTTTTAAGTTATTTTTCTTTAAAAAATCAATTAAAAATTCAGCTTCAGCGCCTTCTTGGATAATAGCTTGAACTTTTTGAGTTTGAATTTTAGCTCCACTTTCCCCATCAAAACCAGCTATATAAGCAAAACCAGTAACAGCATATAAAAATGCTAGTGGTAAGAAAAATAAGCTAATGTAAATGTGAATTTGTCTGAATAATTTGTTTTTATTCATTTTTACTCCTTTTTGAAAATAATGAGAAGTATATTATTAAAAAGTGAAGTGAAAATAAAATTTTAATCTTTTTTAAATTTACGAGCTAGAGTAAAAAAGCTTCGAATGATTCCATAAAGTACATATAAGCTTGCGACGATTAACGCACTTTCTAAAAAATACAAATAAAGCATGGAAAATAAGATTACTAAAAGGATTAATACTTTTAAAACATTTGCCCGTTTTAAATCAATTTTTTTAAAACTTGGATATCTTATATTGCTTACCATTAAAAAAGCTAAAAGCATTTGAATACATACTATCACCAAAGAAAAATCACGTAAAAAATCATAATATAAATAAGCGCTTACCCATAAAGCACTTACAACTGCAGCTGTTGGTATAGGAAGTCCTATAAAAACTGAAGGTTCATAAGTACCTGTGGTGACATTAAATCTTGCTAAGCGTATAGCGCCAAAAACTACAAATAAACCAGCTATTAAGGAGCCAAAACGATCATATTCATAACCTATACTCATATAAAAAAGCATAGCAGGTGCAACACCAAAGGCTATTAAATCTGCTAGTGAGTCAAACTCAACTCCAAATTTAGAAGTAGAATTAGTAGCTCTTGCAACGCGTCCATCCAAGCCATCACAAATTAATGATAAAATGATATAAATTAATGCTTTATCAAAATTTTGATTAATAGAAGCAATCACTGAAATAATGCCTAAAAATATGGAAGCAGCTGTAAAAAGATTAGGTAAAATATAAATTAGTTTAAAATTCATGGATTTAAATACCCTATCAATGCACCAATGCGTACTTTATCGTTTTCATTTACGCAAATTCTAGTATCTTTTGGAAGCAATAAACTCACACTGCCATCAAACATAAAACCTATATTTTGTCCATGGTTTAAATGATGACCAAAATCATCAATATGAACTTTTCTATTTAAGGCGCCAAAAATGATGCGTAATGCCCATTGTTTGCCTTTAGAACGTGCTAAAAATAGCATTCTTTCGCCCATTAAATTTGTATTTTTCATAAATGGACATAAAAAAAGTCCGTGTCTTGGTCTAGTTTCTTCTATATCCATATTAAGTGGAGCTATGATGCTACCTTGATGGATGATATTGTTTATAATTTGTACTTCTATGCATTCGCCAAGCTCTTTATATGAGCTTGTTTTAATGCATTTTATTTTTCCTTCTATGGGAGCTATGATAGTATTTGGATCTGCTATATAATCGATTTTACTAGCTCTAAAAAGGCAAGCAAAAAGTATAAAAATACACCATAAAAGCCAAGAAAATCCCCATATAAATTGAGCTATTGCAAAAACTATAGCTAGAATTATAAGTAAATTCCAGCCAGCCTTTGCAATAAAATTTGTTTTCATTAGTTATCCTTAGTAACTTCTTGTTCTTTTTCTTCTAAGCGCGTTGGAAGATTGTTTTCTTCTTCATAGTTTTTAATAATCTCTCTTACTTTAGCACCATCAATAGTTTCTTCTTCATAAAGTGCTTGTACCATTACTTCTATAGCACCGCTATAAGTTTTTAAAATTTCTTTTACACCCGCATAGCGTTCATCTAAGGTTTTCTTCACATACTCATCTAAATCTTGAGCCATTTTATCAGAATAATCTTTGATAGTTTGTCCACCACTTAAGAAAGTATTTCTTTGTTTTTCAAGCACCATTAAACCTGCAATTTCACTCATACCATACATAGAAATCATAGCTTTTATGATGTCAGTTGCACGTTCAAGGTCATTGCTTGCACCAGTTGAAATTTCTTTAATGAAAATTTCTTCAGCTGCACGTCCACCTAAAAGTACATCAACTTCAGCCAAAAGCTCATGTTTTTGCATTAAAAATTTATTTTCTTCAGGAGTATTGAGCGTATATCCTAAAGCTGCTAAACCACGCGGTATAACAGAAACTTTACTTACTTTTTTAGCACCTTTTGTGGTTTCAGCGATTAAAGCATGGCCACATTCATGATAAGTTACGATTTTTTTCTCTTTATCATTAATTCTACGTGATTTTTTCTCAAGTCCTGCTATAGCTCTTTCTACTGCTTCAACTAAGTCTTTTTGTTCTACATGTTTTTTAGAATCCCTACCTGCAAGTAAAGCTGCTTCGTTAATGATATTTGCTAAATCAGCACCCGCAAGACCTGCTGTTAATCTTGCGATATCTTCTACTTTTACTTCAGGTGAAATTTTAACATCTTTCATATGAACTTTTAAAATATCACATCTGCCTTTAAAATCAGGCTTATCTACTAAAACTTGTCTATCAAAACGTCCTGGTCTAAGTAACGCTGCATCAAGTACTTCAGGACGGTTTGTCGCTGCTAGTACGATTACTGGCGAGCTTTCAGTACCAAAGCCATCCATTTCTGCTAGAAGTTGATTTAAAGTTTGCTCTCTTTCATCATTTCCACCCATCATGCCACTTGCTGCGCGTGATTTGCCTATAGCATCAATTTCATCTATAAATACAATAGCTGGAGCTTCTTTTTTAGCATTTTCAAATAAATCTCTAACCCTACTAGCTCCAACACCCACAAACATTTCTATGAAAGATGAACCTGAGACGCTAAAAAATGGTACATCAGCTTCGCCTGCCACTGCTTTTGCAAGTAAAGTTTTACCTGTACCTGGAGGGCCTACAAGCAAAAGTCCTTTTGGAATTTTTGCTCCAAGATTGATATATCTTTCAGGATATTTTAGAAAATCAACTATTTCTTTAACTTCTTCTTTTGCTTCCTCAACACCTGCAACATCATTGAATTTAACTTTTGGTTTTTCTGAATTTACAAGCTTTTTAGAGCTTCCTATACCAAGTATAGATCCGCCCATATTTTTTTGCATACGAGAAGCTAAAAACATCCATATACCAAAGAAAATAAATACCGGTAAAACCCAAGAAAGTAAGATATCTATAAACCAATTACTCTCGTTAAAAGCTCCGTAAGAAACGCCTTTTGAATCAAGCAAAGGCACAAAAGTAGCATCATTTGGAACTTTTTTAGTAATATATACCATATTTCCTGCTTTAGATACTGCTTTTATGGTAGTTTGACCTATGTTAACTTGGGCAATTTGATTATTTTCGATTAAAGTTTTTAATTCAGAATAAGTAACTTTTTTGGTATTTTCTCCGCCCATAATACCCATACTACCATCATCTGAAAATCCTTTAAATAAAAGAATCATCACAATGGCAAAAATAGCGAAAATAAAAATAGGGTTTTTATTAAAAAAGCTATTATTGTTTGGATTATCTTTTGGTTCGTTTGGTTTTTTATTCATTATTTTGTTTCCTTTTTGTAAGCTAAACTCAACCACTCTCCTTTGTGTTTACATTCTAACAAAGTCAAATCTTTGAATTTATCTTTAATTCTTTCTTCATATTTGTTTAAAATACCAGATAAGATTAAAATTCCACCTTCTTTGGTTTTTTCTTTAAGATCTTTTTCTAGTATGATTAAAATATCAGCAATGATATTTGCCACAACTATATCATATTTATGTAAGCTTTTATTAATAGAACCTACCCAAATATCATCAAAGTTAACTTGATTTAATT
This sequence comes from Campylobacter sp. RKI_CA19_01121, assembly GCF_025771295.1. NCBI lineage: Bacteria > Pseudomonadati > Campylobacterota > Epsilonproteobacteria > Campylobacterales > Campylobacteraceae > Campylobacter > Campylobacter sp. RKI_CA19_01121. Next base: position 107,250 of record NZ_JAKMQA010000004.1, on the reverse strand, counting down.
TTGCATTTTCCTTGCTTGCAACTACGGCTAGCTCGTCTGTATCACAAGCTTGCACTTTAGCTCCAAGCTTTGCCATGATGATACTTAAAATCCCACTTCCACAGCCTACATCTAAGCAAAATTTAGAATCATCTGTGTATTTTTGTAAAAATTCTATACAAGTGTAAGTGCTTTCATGATGTCCTGAGCCAAAAGCTAGGGCAGGGTCTATAATGATATTGATTTTATCTTGTATAGCTTCTTGCCAAGTGGTGTGAATGTGGATATTGTCAATGGTTAAAGCTTGTATGCCTTTTTTATACTCTTCTATCCAGTTTTTATTTTCTTTTTTTTCTAAAGTAGAATGAAAATAAATCTTAGTGTTAAATTTTTCACATAATTTTTGATGAAAATTTTGTAAGGCTATTTGAATGAGTTCTATATCTTCTTCTGATCGTATATAAATGCCATCGTTTTTTTCTTCTATGGCGTCTATATCTAGAGAAAAAATAAGATCAAGGAATAAATCTAAATATTCCTTGTCTGTTTGAAAAAAAAGTTCGTAATAATGTGTTTGCATAAAAACCTATAATCAACCTTCGTTTGTTCCTAAAACATCTTCAAGTTTTTCTTTTAATACTTGAGGTGTAAAAGGTTTTACAATATAGTTATTTACACCTGCTTTTAAAGCTGTGATAACTTCTGCCTTACCACCTTCTGTAGTTACCATGATAATAGGCATATCAGCATATTTTTCTTCCGCTCTTACTTTTTTTACTAATTCTAAGCCGTTCATTTCGGGCATATTCCAGTCAGTAATTAAAATTTTTATGTCATCATTTTGTGAAAGCAAATCCCAAGCTTCAACTCCATGTTCAGCTTCTAAAACATCTTTATGACCTAATCTTACAAGAGTGTTTTTGATTATTCTTCTCATGGTAGAACTATCATCAACTACTAATAACTTCACTTTTTTTCCTTTATCTTGATGTAATTACATAAAAGTGTAATTGTATCGTTTTTATTTTTATTAATCAATTAAAAGTTTATATTATACCATTTAAAAATAAAATTAGAATTTAATCACTCTCCATTTTTGTTATGATTAAACTCAGGCACAATTTCCTTTAAAACTTTTGCAGGATCTGTGCTTTGGAGTAATCTTTCTATTTCTTGATTTAAAATTTTTAAATCTTTAATTTCACTAGTGGTGACAAAAATGCTTTCATATTGAGTTTTCAAATCATCTTCATGGATTAAAAGCTCTTCGTAAAGTTTTTCACCTTTTCTAAGTCCAGTGATTTTAATTTCTAACTTTTTATTAGAAAGTAAAAGCATTTTTTTAGCTAAATCCATGATTTTAACAGGCTCACCCATATCAAGTACAAATAACTCCCCACCTTTGGCAATAGCTGCAGCTTGTAAAACAAGCTGCACAGCCTCATCTACTAGCATAAAATAACGCACTATATCAGGATGAGTAAGAGTAAGTGGTTCATTAGCTGCAATTTGAGCTTTAAATTTAGGTATGACACTTCCACTTGAGCCTAAAACATTACCAAAACGCACACAAGCTACTTCAAAATTTTCACAACTTGAACTTAGCGCATAAAGTTCACAAATTCTTTTTGTACAACCCATGATATTAGTTGGTCTTACAGCTTTATCAGTGCTTATCATAACAAATTTAGCAACCTTGTAAGTTTTTGCAAGATCGATTAAATTTTTAGTACCTATGATATTATTTAAAATAGCTGAATGTGGATTTTGCTCACACAAAGGCACGTGTTTATAAGCTGCTGCATGCAAAATCAAATCTATGTTTTTTTCTTGTAAAAGTTTTTCTAATGCTTCTTTGTCTAATATACTCATCATAATAGGTTCAATTTTTTCTTTATGCAAGCTTAATTCTTCATTGATTTTATATAAATTATACTCGCTATGATCAAGCATGATTAAGTGTTTTGCGCCAAATTTAATGCATTGTTTACAAAGCTCGCTTCCTATAGTCCCACCAGCCCCACTAACTAAAACTACCTTATCTTTGATAAAATCAATCACGCAAGCATTATCTAAATCTTTTGGCTTACGCGCTAATAAATCTTCAATGCTTATATCTCTTGCTTCATTTTGTGTAAAAGAAAAAAGTTTTATATCATTAATCCCATAAGCAATAAGCTCATCAAAAAGCTTTTTGAGTTCTTCTTGTTCAAGTTTTAAAGCAATGATAGCAGTATGAATTCCTTCAGCGGTATATTTTCTAATAGCTTCTTTTTCTTCAACTATAAATTTATCACAATAAGTACCTATTAAATTTTTACGCTCATCTACCACAGCTACGGGGAAAAGTCCTAAGCTTCCTTCTTTGGCTCCTTTTAATAAATGTAAAGCCTTTGAAGTGGCACCAACTACTATACAAGGATGTTCTTCATTGTATTTTGGCTTTCTAAAATCAACTATCATTCTTTTGCTTATACGCAAACTTCCAATTAGCATACAAGATAAAACAAAGTCTATTCCTATAACGCTTCTTGGAAAAGGATTAAAAAAATCATCATAAAAATAATAAATTGCTAAAAATACAAGTTCAGCTAAAGCTAAAGCGATAACTAATTTACGTGCTTCATTAAGTGAGAAAAATCTCCAAGCAACTTGATAAATTCTAAAAAAAGCTAGAAAAATGATTTTAAGTAAAATCAAAATCACCGCACTTTTAAACATACCTTCATAAAATTCACTTGGAATGTCTGCACTAAAGCGTAAAGAAAAAGACAAATAAATACTTATAACAAAAAGTAAAATATCAGCGCCTAAAAAAAATCCTAAGCGTTTGCTTTTATAATCCATCTTAGTCCTTTAAGGTGTTTAAGATTAAAGTAGAAACTTCCTCTACATCGGCTTTACTCATAGTAGTTGCGCTTGGAAGGCAAATTCCATTGCTAAAGAAAAACTCACTATTGCCATTTAAGTAAGCATCGCAACCTTTGTAAAGTTCTTGTAAATGCATCGGTTTCCAAAGCGGACGACTTTCGATTTTATTATCTTTTAAAACTTGTATGATTTTTAAAATTTTATCTTGAATTTGAACATTTTTATTTTCACATATACAATGTTTTTCATAAGTATTAAGTTTATTTAAATCAAAATCAAGTAAAGCAGTGCTTAGCCAGCGATTTGACTTGGTATTTTCAAGCTCATCTAAAAAAGTAAAAGTGCCACTTAAAAATTCTTTATACCAGCTATAAATTTCACGCTTTTTATTCACTCTTTCTTCTAAAACTTCCATTTGAGCAGTGCCGATTGCACCTAAGATATTACTCATTCTATAATTATAACCATATTCTTTATGCTCATAATGAAGACAATTTTCTCTAGCTTGAGTGCTATAAAATCTTGCTTTTTCAAGATTGGCATGATTTTCACTTACAAGCATGCCACCACCACCTGTTGTGATGATTTTATTACCATTAAAAGAATATACTCCAAAATCTCCAAAAGTACCTAAAGCTTTATTTTTGTAAAAACTTCCCAAAGCTTCAGCGGCATCTTCGATTAAAAAGATCTCATTTTCTTTACAAATTTGGACAATCTCATCCATTTTAGAAGCATTACCATAAAGGTGTGTTAAAATGAGAGCTTTTGGCTTTTTAGGACTTTCTTTGATAGCTTTTTTTAATAAATTTACATCTAAATTATAAGTTTCATCACAATCAATAAACACAGGCGTAGCATTCATGTAAGAAATAGGCGCTACTGAAGCAATAAAAGTAAAACTTGAAGCTAAAACTACATCACCTTCTTTGATACCCAAAACTCTTAAAGCTAGATGAATGGCTGCAGTGGCTGCATTTAGAGCAAGTGCATTAGAGCTTTTTGTATAATCTTTAATACTTTGTTCTAAGGCATTAACAAACTCACCCAAAGGTGCTATATAATTACTTTCAAAAGCTTTATGTATATATTCTAATTCTTTTCCACTCATATGTGGTGCTGATAGAAAAAATCTCATTTTACCTCCTTTATTTTCTTAGCAGGAACTCCAGCATAAATACCTTTAGAAGTTAAGTTTTTAACCACAACTGCTCCCGCACCTAAAGTTATATCATCATTTAAACTCATACAGGGAATAACGCTTGAATTAACTCCCAAAAAACAACGCTTTCCTATTTTTACATTTCCTGTTAGCTTAGCTCCAACGCTAATATGGCTAAACTCATCTACAAAACACTCATGCTCAATCACACAAGCAGTATTTAAAATCACACCTTTTGCAATGCTAGCTTTAGCATTAACTACGACATTTGGCATGATCAAAATACCCTCATCATCTAAAAAAGCACTTGGACTAATAATAGCACTTTTGTGTATCAAATTTACTAATCTAAATCCATCTTCTTTTGCTTTTTTGAAAAGTTTTTCTCTAATAGAGTTTGCACCAATAGCAATAAACATATCGTGTTTTTCTAAGTTGGAGTGATATTTTAAGCCTTTATTATCATCTAAAAAGATGATTTTTTCATATCCTAAATTTCTAGCCACATCAGCACAGACTAAACCATGCCCACTAGAACCATATATATAAATACTTTTAGTTGTGTCCATTGAATTTATCCGTTGTAGCTACTCCTTCTTTATTAACCCCACTTCTTTTTAAAACTTTAATAATAGTCATAAAAAAGATTTTAAGGTCAAATAAAAAAGAGCAATTTTGCACATATTCTACATCATATTTAAATTTTTGCTCCCAAGAAATAGCATTGCGTCCATTAATCTGTGCCCAACCTGTAATACCTGGTCTTACATCGTGGCGTTTTTTTTGCTCTTGATTGTATAAGGGCAAGTATTCTACAAGTAAAGGTCTTGGGCCTATGAAGCTCATATCGCCTTTTAATACATTAAAAAGCTGTGGTAATTCATCTAAGCTCAAGCTTCTAACTAGTTTGCCAAAAGGCTTTAAGCGTAATTCATCAGGAAGTAATTCTCCATTTTCATCGGTTTCATCACTCATGGTTTTAAATTTATAAATATAAAAAATTTTTTCATTTAATCCTGGTCTTGCTTGTTTAAAAAGCACACTTCCTTGAACGATTTTTAAAACAATGCCTATAAGCACTATAAAGGGTGAAAAAACAATCAACAAAATCAAAGCTAAAAAAAAGTCAAAAACACGCTTTAAACCATTTTTATACATTTGTAAAACCCCTATAAAAGTCAAGATATTTCAAAGCTATGATATTTTCATCATAATTTTGCGCTCTAAGAAAAGCATTTTGCGCTAAAGTATTTTTTAGTTTTTCACCTTCTAATAAAACTGTGATTTTTTCAGCTAAATCTTTACTATCTTTGCATTTGCAAATCAAACCATCTATGGCATTATCCACTGCTTCAATGCAACCCTCAGCATCACTTACAACACATGCTTTTTTGCAAGCTTGTGCTTCTAAAACCGTTCTTGGATAGCCTTCTTTATAACTTGGTAAAACAAAAATATCGCATAAATTTAATAAATGTGCAATATCACTTCTTGCACCAAGATAAAAAACATCATTTGAGTTTAAAAATTCTAATGGTGCGCAAGATTTATTATCATCCCTTCCGCCTACCAAAACAAAATTTGCCTTATCTTTTAAAATTTGGCTTGCCTCATAAAATTCTTTAATGCCTTTATGCCAAAGCGCTCTTGAGATCATTAAAACGATAGGTTTATCAGGCATATTGTGTTCTTTTAAAAAAGCTTGTTTTTCTTCTGTGCTAATTTTTAAAGGTAAAAATTGTTTTAAATTTAGTCCTACGGATTTGATGATTTTGATTTTTTCTTCTTTTAAGCCTAAATTTTTCATAAATAAAGCATTGCTTTCATTGACAAAAATAAAACCATTAGCAAGTTTAAAAGAAATTTTATAAAGTAAATTAATGCTCATTCTTACTAATTTGCTTTTAAAATCATCATCTATATAAAAACTTCCTAAGCCCTCAACCAAACCAAAAGTATATTTAATGCCCGCCATTTTAGCTGCTATGATACCTGTTGTATTGCTTTTGTGAGCACTTGTTTGTAAAAGATCTAAATTTAAACTTTTGAGTGTATTTTTTAAACTAAGTAGATTTTTAAAAACAATCAAAGGATTGACACTTGATCTAGCTAAATCATAAAAACAAACCTTATAGCCTAGTTCTTGTAATTTAATAGCAAAATCATCTTTTGGAGTGATGATTATAACTTCATGATTATTTTTTTCTAAAGCCCTAATGAGTGCAAGACGAAAATAATACACACTCATTGCACTATGGGTTAAAATTCCTATTTTCATCTTTTTAGCCTATAAATTTTTGCTCTTGCATCATTAGTGACTTGCTCAAATAAATCTTGATCGTATTGATTTAATAAAAACATTTGTATATAAGCACTATTATAAAGACTTTCATCTAAAATCACAAAGCTTTTATATTCTCTTAAAAAGAGCAAATAAATTTGAGCTTTTGAATCAATTTCATTGTAATAAAATTTGCCATTAGTGATAGATTCTATATCCACAAAAGCTTTTAAAGGTATACTTGCACCTTCTACTTTTAAAGCTCTAAAATCATTAATAATTTCTACTCCATTATCAAGCATAACAGAACCTGTGGTTTTATCTTGAGCTATGGCATTAGCTTGAGAGAAAAATAAACTTTTTTCTTGCTCTCCATTGTCAGGATTTGTATTTGCAAATTGTGCTACCACGGGCATGATACGCAACATTCTATAAGGCATGTAAATATATACATCTCTTGTTTTATTGGTATCAAATTTAAAATCTTTATCATTTAAACTTTCTAAAAAATCTTTAGCACTTGTTTGGTTATAATCTTTAACCATAGCTTTTAAAACATCAGGATAATTTTCTTTGAAAGATTTTTCAGTGTATTCTACGCTAAGTCTTGCCATGTTAGCTGCTGGAATTTGTTCTTTGCTTAAGACAAAAGATGAGAAAAAATTATCTTTTCCTAGGTGTTTTCCACCATCGATTAAGGTTTTTACATCGCTATAATAGCGTATTGGATAACCATAATCCCACCAAGCAACAACATAATCTTCTCTTTGAGCTTTATTTTTTAAATCATTTAAAATACTAGCTTCATAAGAAGTAAAAACAGTAGAGGATTTATAATAATAAATATGTACTAGGGCAGGGCTTATACTAAAAAATGCAATGAGCATGAGTAAGATATTTTTATTTCTTAGGTTAAGTTTGATTTGTTTTTTTTCTAAAAAATTAAAAAAAGCATATAAAAAATACCCAAAACCCAAAGCCATCACAGGAACTGCATAAATGGTAAATCTAAGTCCAGCTCTTAAAGCCATAAAACCTAGTGCAAGCATAGGTAGAGCCAAAAGCATACTTTTGTGATCTTTGCAAAGTAAGATAAAACCTATAAAAGAAAGGATAAATACTAAAACACTAGAGCTAATTCTTTGCATAAACACTTCAGGATCGATAGTATTTACTTCCATAATGGTTTCATTGACATTAAAATACACAAAGGCAGCATCTTTTAAATTTTGTACATCAGAAGCTTTAAAAACGTAAAATTTAAGTTGATATAAAACAGGATCTAAGCCACCACTTAAATGTAAAATCAAAATGCTAATAAAAATCAAAGCCCAAATCATATAAAAATTAATTTTTTCTTCTTTAAAAGCAAAAATAGCAAATAATAATACAATCAAAGCAAGTTTATATTGCCATGCTAGCATACTTAAAGCTATGATCATCAAAGCAATAGCTAGATAAAAAATCTTTTCTTTTCTATGAAATACTAAAGTATAAAGACCAAAAAGTCCTATCATGGCAAAATTTAAAGAATAACTTGATGGATACCACCATAAATAAATCATGATAAAAACCGGACTTAAAAGTAGGGTGAAAATGTCTTTATTAATAGTTAAGCGTATAAAGGTAAGTAAAATAAGCATTGGTAAAACTAACACTAGCATATCAGTATCATAATACCCACTCATAGTGCGGTTATAATAACTATTTGCAATGCTTCCAAGTAAGGCTGCTATAAAGCCATAGGTAGTGATTTTATACTCTCTTGCGATTAATATAATAGGCACAACAATCAAAGAAGCAAAAAAAGTACTCATATATAAAATAATACTTTCAAAGCTAAAAGGCAAAATACTATAAAGCCAATAAGTCAAAGTAGAAAGTGAGCTTCCAAAATAAGATAAGTCATTGGGTTGATGAAAACCTGCTATCATATCTCTTGCACCTTCTGCAAAAGCATAGCCATCATTAGTAGTAATCATGAGTTGATCATTAAAGAAAAACTCATAAAACTCACTTGCCCAAGCTACCCAGTATAATCTACACAAAACACTAAAAGCAAAGGCTATAAGGATTAAAATACAGGTATATTTTATAGAATTATTATCCGTGAAATTCTGTCGTAGTTTCATTTTATGCCTTGTTGAAAAATTCAAATAATTGCTTTGCTATGCTAATTTTATCAAATTCTTTTGCACGCAAAAAAGCCTTTTGTCTATATGAAGCTTTTAATGCTTCATCATTGCACATTTTCTCTAAGCCTTCTTGCATGGCTTTTTCATCATCTACTTTTACTAAAAGTCCAAACTCATCATTTAAAAATAACTCCCTTGCGCCACTTTTATGATCAGTGCAAAGTACGGCAGTATTACAAGCTAGGCATTCGATTAAAACATTGGAAAAGCCTTCAAAACTTGAAGCAAAAGCAAAAAAGTCACATTTGCTCATGTATTTATAAGGATTTTTATCAAAACCTAGTAAAAAGACTTTGTCTTTTAAATTTAAAGTTTCTATTAAAGCTAAAAGCTCATCTTTTAAAATACCCTCGCCTAAAATGACTAATTTTAAATCAGTTTTAACTTTTGCATAAGCCCTTATAAGCATAGCATGATTTTTACCATGATCAAGTCTACCAACACTTAGTATAAAAGGATCTTTAAAGTCTATTTTTTCTTTAGATTTTTCTATAATACTTTCTAAATCTATGGCATTGTATAAAATATCACATTTTTTTGCTTCTATATTGAAATTTTGTATTAAATCTTCTTTATTTCCTATAGAATTTGCTAAGATTAAATCTGCTTTATTATAAAGTTTTTTAATAAGAAATTTATTGATAAAAGAATTTAGATTATTATGTTTATAAATCACACTTGGAGTGGTACATTCATTGATAATAAGGGTTGATTTAAGTCCTAGAGATTTTGCCATTAACGCAATATAATTAGGTCTATTTAATAATACAAATTGCAAATTGATTTTTAAATCTTCGCAAAACTTTTTGTATTTCATAGCTAGCAAGGGCAGTTTTAAAAATTTGGCTAAGTTGCTTTCGCTTGGATTTGATTTTTCAAGGTAGTGGATATTAACCTCAGGAATATCATATGATATTTTGTCATTCATTAAAATCAAATGTACTTCATATTTTAAATTTAACACAGGCAATAGCGTAGATACAACCCTTTCAGCACCACCACTTCCTAAAGAATAAATAAAAATTGCTAGTTTTTTCATGTTAAACCCTTACTTCTTTGATCAAATCAATCCATTTTTGTGCTACATTGGCCACTTCATAATCTTTACATCGTTGCTGTGCATTAAGCGCTAGTGTTTTTCTTAAATTTTCATCTTGCATTAAAAGTGCGAGTTTTTCGCTTAAAGCTTTTTCATCATCTAAATCTACTAAAAATCCATCTTTTCCATTATCAATTAAATCTTTATGGCCGCTCGTGTATTTAGTGCTAATGCGTGCTACTTGATAATATAAACTTTCAAGTAAAACCGTTGGCAAGCCTTCTATGAAAGAGCAAAGGCAGATTATTTTTGCTTTTTTATAAAGATCTTGCATATTTTCAACTTTACCTAGAAAATTAACTTTGATATTTAAATTCTTGGCTTCTTGTTCTAAATCTTGTCTTAATTCTCCATCGCCTGCTATGAAAAAATTGTATTGATTTTGTAAATTTATATCTAGTCTTGCTATGGCTTTTAAAAACATAGAAGCATTTTTATTATGATCAAGTCTGCCTACGAAAATAACATTATTTTCTTTTTCTAAATTTTCTTTAATAGGGCTAAAATGACAAGGATTTGGCATATTGATAACTTTTTTAACAAAGTTTTCATAATAATTTTTATCATCATTACTTAGCACAGTTAGAGCATTTGCATGAGGAAAACTTATACGGCGTAAAAACTTCCAAATTTTAGATTTTAAATAAGTATAAGAGCTATGCTCGCTAATAATTAAAGGTGTATTTAAACCTTTATTTGCCCAAATGCAAGCAATATTAGTTGTATCTAAAAATGAGATAAAAACATCGCTTTTGTGGTCTTTAAGTGCTTGTTTTAAGGCTTTGAATTTTTTAATGCGTGAGGCCATTTTATTATAAAGAGTGGAAAAGTCAAACTGCTCTAGGGTAAAAAGTTTGATTTTTGGATCAATCTTGTAAAAAGAGTCTTCTTTGTGAAATTTAATAATATTTATTTCATGATTTTTGCAAAGCTCATTAGCTAAAGTGACCAATACTCTTTCAGCACCACCTGAATTTAAAGTAGCTATGATGAAAGTGATTTTCATACTTGTTCCTTTAAATGTCCATGTTTTACTTCAAATACTCTATCGCAACCTTGTATAGTTGAGAGCCTATGGGCTATGATGATGAGGGTTTTATCTTTTGAAATTTTATAGATTTCTTCCATGATTTTTGCTTCACTTTCTTGATCAAGAGCGCTAGTTGCTTCATCTAAAACTAAAATTTCAGGTTGTTGATAAAGCGCTCTTGCTATGGCTATTCTTTGTCTTTGGCCCCCACTTAAAAACGAACCTGAATCACCCACCTTAGTATGCACTCCATCTTCAAGTGAATTTACAAAGCTTTCAAGATTAGCTTGTTTGATTACCTTATACAAAAGTGCTTCATCCACTTCTTCTCCAAAGCTAATATTTTTAGCAATAGAATCATTGAAAAGATAAATTTGTTGAGGTATGTATCCAATTTTACTTCTAAAACTTTTTATATTGCTCTCATCAAGTTTAATTCCATCTACAAAAATAGCTCCATCACTTGGTTTTAAAAGCCCTATGATAAGATCAACTAAAGTACTTTTACCACTTCCACTTTTACCTATAAAAGCGATTTTTTCATTTTTCTTAAGCTCAAAATTTAAATTTTTAAATAAATTTTTCTTGCCCTTATAAGCAAAGAAAAGATTTTTCAAAACGATTTTTTCTTTAAATTTAATATTTTCATCGCCTAGTTTTTCTTCTTTTTCATTGAGCATATTATAAATAATATCTAAAGAGTTTTTATAATATGTGATTTCATTATAACTTGTGATGATACGATTAGCACTTGGCATAAGCCTATAAAGAGCCACCACAAAAATAGTAATAGTTGCTAAGATAGATGAAATATCACTTTCATATCTTAAAACTAAATATACTACAATAAAACAAAGCATACAAAAACCTATACCTTCAAGGTAAATTCTAGGAATGCTTGACATGCTTTCATTACTAATGTTTGCTTTGGCAAAAAGCCCGCTTTGAGTTTCATAAAGCTTTTGTGTGCTTTGTTCTTTGGTTTTGAGTTTGATGATTTTAAGGTTGTTTAAATTTGCATTTAAAATTTCAAAATAATTTTTCATCGCCTCTTCTCTAGCTATGGAAGCTTTTTTTACCAAGGGTGAGAGAATTTTAATCAAAATAAAAGCATTTAAAAGTAAAAAAGCACTTAAAGCTAGGGTGATTTTATAGTTGATAATTAGCAATAAAGTATAAAGTAAAAACACCACAAAGCTTTCACTTAGCATAAGTAAAAATGCACTAATTAAAGTGCTTAGATGAAATACTTCTTGAGTAATAGTTTTTAAAAGTTCTGATTGATTTTTATTAGTAAAATTTTCATATTCAAGATGTAAGTATTTATCAAAAATTCGACAAGCAAGGCTGTGATAACGCCCTTTAGAAAAACGCGCAAGCAAATGAAAATAAAAGGCATTTAAAAAGGCTCTAAAAATATAAAAGGCGATTAATATACAGCCAAAATAAGCAATAATCTTATAACTTGGTAAATTTAAATACTCATATATAGGTTGAAAATAAGAGCTTTTTTCTAAAAGCTCAAAATTACTCGCTACCGATACAAAGGGCATGATTAAAGAAATAGCAAAGCTTTCTATAAATCCTATAAAAATAGAAAAAATTAGTAAAGCAAATAAAAATTTCTTATCATGAGTATTGAGTATGAAAAAAAGTTTTTTTAACACTGTTTTTCCCACTCATAAGCACTTTTACAGATTAATTCTAAATCATCATATTTTGGTTTCCAATTAGTTAGAGTTTTGATTTTATCCGCATTTGAAATAAGCACAGAAGGATCCCCAGCTCTTTTTGGTGCAAGTTCTACTGTGAAATCTACTCCACTTACTTTTTTCATGGTTTCAATAACTTCTTTTACGCTAAAGCCATGCCCATAGCCTACATTGAAAATATTACTTTCATTGTTTTCTAGGTATTCTAAAGCAGCTAAATGCGCACTTGAAATATCATCAACATGGATAAAATCTCTAATACAAGTACCATCTTTAGTATTATAATCATCGCCAAAAATATAAAGTTTTTCTCTTTTTCCTGTGGCTACTTCAGCAGCAACCTTGATAAGTAAAGTAGCTTTTGGATAGCGTTGACCTATAGGATAGCTCATGCAAGCACCTGCTACATTGAAGTATCTTAAAATGCAGTATTTAAATTCAGGATTAGCCATATTAGCATCTTGTAAGACTTTTTCACTCATTAGTTTGCTTTGTCCATAAGGATTAATCGGTGCTAATGGACTTTGCTCATCTACAATAGGAGTTTGTGGTTCTCCATAAGTAGCTGCGGTTGAAGAAAAAATGAATTTTTTCACACCTGTTTCTAAACAAGTTTGGATTAGATTACTTGTATTTGCGGTATTGTTCATATAGTATTTTAAAGGATTTTCCATACTTTCAGGAACTTCAATGCTAGCTGCAAAATGCACAATTGCATCAAATTTTTCTTCTTTGAAAAGTTTTTTAATCCCAGCATAATCGCTTAAATCTTGCTCAAAAAACTTAAAAGGTCTGATTTTAGAAAGTTCATCTAAGCTTTTTTTACTGCCTTTTGAAAGATTATCTAATACACAAATTTCATGATTTGTTTCTAAAAATTGTTTTAAGGTATGAGAGCCTATGTATCCTGCGCCACCGGTGATTAAAATTTTCATTTTTATCCTTTTTGTGATATTTAATAATAGTTATTTTAATATACTTTTCTTAATTAATTTAAAACTTGTTCTTTTCTTTTTCTATGGCCTCTAAAAATGGCTTTTGGTAGCTTTTATCGCTATGTTTTTGCAAAAGCTCTTCTTTGAAATTTTCTAAAATATTAAGATAATCTTCTTGGGTTAAGTTGCCCTTGATGAGTTCGTATTTTAAAAATAGCATATAAGTGTTTAACACGTCACTTTCACAGTATTCGTGAATTTTTTCTAATTTGTTTTGATAAAAGAGTTCTAATACCTCATTTCCATGCACATCATACTTTCCAGGAAGTCCTGCCATAGCACAAAGTGTGTCAAGTCTTAAGCCTTTTTGGCCAAAACTTCCTAAAGATTCTAATAAATCACAATGTTTATTTTCTACAAATTTGCTTTTGTAGTTATTCCATTTATCGCTTGCATCTAAATAAGCACTTGCGTTGATATTGTATTTTAATGCTCTTATAATAAGCAAAGGCATGTCATAGCTTTTGCCATTAAAACTTACAAGGCGGGGTTGGTGCTTGTCTATGAAGTTAAAAAACTCTTCTAACATTTGCTTTTCATTTTCGCCCTTGATTTTATTAACTTTGATGAAATTTCCAAATTTATCTGCAATCACTGCACAAATGCTTACAACTTTATGAAAAGGCAGGGGTAAAAATTCACTTCCGCTTTCTTCTTTTTGTTTTTCTAAGGCTTGCTTGCTAATGCTTAAATCATCGCCATTAAAATCATAAAGATGTTTTATCAATTCTACATCAGGAATGCTCTCACAATCAAAAACGCAAATATATTCTTGCATGATAAACCTTTTTTTAAAAAAATCTTTGTTAAAATCATAACAGAAAATTTAAAATTAGGTTTAATATAAAATGAAAATAGCAATTGTAAGACTTTCTGCTTTGGGTGATATTATTCAATCTGCGATCGTTTTGCAGTTTATTAAAAAAATAAACAAAAATATTGAAATTCATTGGTTTGTCGATAAAAGATTTGCTAATTTATTACAAGATCATCCTTTGATAGATGAACTTTATGTGTTACCTTTAAAAGATAAAAAATTCAAAGAAACCTTTGCGATCCTTTTTGAAGCCAGGCAAAATAAATATGATGTTGTGATTGACTTGCAAGGTTTGATTAAATCAGCTGTGGTCAGTAGAATTTTAGGCTCTAATGTTTTTGGTTTTGATAAAAATGGTTTAAGGGAAACTTTTGCACATAATTTTTATAGCCAAAAATTTGATGCAAGTTATAATGAAAATGTGTACATTCGGTATTTATCTCTTGTGCACTATGCTTTTAATGAAGAATTTGATTATAAAGAAATTTATCATAAACAAGCAGTTTTTCCTTTGGATGAGGAAATTAAAGATGAATTGATTCAAAGAATTGATTTTAATCAAAATTTAAAAAATGTATTAATCCATGTTGGTTCCGCAGAAGATAATAAAATATATTCTATAACGAAAATGGCATTATTGTGTAAAATGCTTGTGAATGCTTTTTCAGAAATTAATATTTATCTTTGTTGGGGCAATCAAAAAGAATATTACTTATCACAGGAATTAATTCAATTAAGTCAAATTGTTAATTCTTCAACTCAAACATTAATTCAACTACCAAAATTATCTTTAAAAGAATTAATATGCATGACAAAGATAAGTGATTTGGTTATAGGTAATGATAGTGGACCTACTCATTTAGCTTTTGCACTAAACAAGCCTTCTATAACTATATTTGGTGCTACATGGGATAGTCGTGTGTGCATTGAAACTCAGATTAATAAAGCTATAAGTGCGGGCAAAAAATTTGATACTAATGTTAAATTCAAATTTGATAGAAGTGATTTTTGCATACAAAATATCGATGAAAAAGATATTTTTAAACTAGCTTGTGAGCTTTTAGAAAAATGATAAATTATGTATATCTAAGCCTTTTTTATATACTAAAAGTTCTTGTGAAGATTTTACCTTCAAAGCTTTTAAACTCTTTTGCAAATTTGGTTGCTTTGATCACTTATAGGCTTAATCACAAACACCGCAAAATCATTGATACAAACTTAAAAATTTGCTTTCCTGAAAAAGATCAAAAATGGCGCGATGAAACTAGTCTTAATATCTATAAAAATTTTGCTAAATTTGGGATTGATTTTATCAAAAATCAAAATGCAAGCAAAGAAGAAATCATCAATAAAATTTGCTTTGATGATGAGGAGCAAATTTTAAATATAATGCAAAGTAAAAGACCCTTGATCGTAACTACGGCTCATTATGGTAACTGGGAACTTTTGGCTTTATCTTTTGGAGCTAAATTTCAAGGAATTTCCATAGTTGGAAGAGCGCTTGATAGTGTGATAATGGATAAAATTTTAAGTAAAAATCGCACGCAATTTAACATAGAACTTATAGAAAAAAAGGGTGGTCTTAAAAAAATGCTAAAAGCCTTAAAAGAAGGTAGATCACTTGGAATTTTAACCGATCAAGATGCGGTAGATGGTGAAAGTATAAAAATACAATATTTTAATCAAGAAGTGAATTTTATAGCAGGTGCAAGTGTGCTTGCTAAAAAAACAAATGCTATGATTTTACCTTGTTTTGTGTATCAAAAAGATGAGAAATTTTTTGTAAAAACTTTTAAGGCTTTAGACGCAAGTAAAGCAAGTATAGAAGAGCTTACTAAGTATCAAGCAAAGTGTTGTGAAGAGGTGATTAAATTTAAACCTGATGAGTATTTTTTCTTTCATAAGAGATTTAAAAGATACAATCATGAGTTGTATTTATAGGATATAAAATGGATTTAAAGCAAATTAGTGTGATAATGATTGTTAAAAATGCTCAAAAAACCTTAAAGGCTTGCTTGGAATCTTTGCAAGAATTTGGCGAGATAGTTTTGATAGAAAATGATAGCAATGATGATACTTTAAAAATTGCTTATGAGTTTAGTAAAAGTTATAAAAATATCAAGATTTACCAGCATAAATTTATAGGTTTTGGGCCTTTGAAAAATTTAGCCATAAGTTATACTAGTAATGATTGGATTTTTAATGTTGACGCAGATGAGCTTGCTAAGAAAGAATTTTTACAAGAGTTAGGGCAAATCGAGCCTAATAAAGAAGATATCATAGCTTTGCCAAGAGAAAATTTATACAATGGAGAGTGGATTAAAGCTTGTGGGTGGTGGCCTGATTATGTAATGCGAGTGTTTAATAAAACCCATACTAGTTTTAATGAAAATTTAGTACATGAGAGTTTGATTTTACATGAAGATAGCAAAAAGATTAAGTTGCAAAATGGTTTGAGGCATTTTGCTTTTGAAGATATCGATAGTTTGTTAGATAAACTTCAAAAATACTCTAAACTTTGGGCTTTGCAAAATTTACACAAAGAAAGTAGCATTTGCAAGGCATTGCTAAGAGGAATTTGGACTTTTTTTAGAAATTATGTTTTGAAAAAAGGGATTTTTTATGGTTATAAAGGCTTTATTATAAGTACTTGTAATGGTCTTGGAGCTTTTTTTAAATATATGAAATTATATGAGTTAAAAAAACAAAAGCCAAAAACTTGTGCTTTAATCATCACAACCTATAATCAAAAAGAAAGGCTTGCTTTGGTGCTTGATAGCGTTAAAAATTTAGAGCCTTTACCAGATGAGGTTTTAATAGCTGATGATGGAAGCAGGGAAGATACGGCTAAACTTATACAAGCTTATCAAAAAGATTTTCCTTGCAAGTTAGAGCATATTTGGCAAGAAGATGAGGGGTTTCGTGCTGCGGCAAGTCGCAATAAGGCAATTAATGCTTCTAATAGTGAATATATTGTTTTAATTGATGGGGATATGATTTTAGAAAAAAACTTCATTAGTGATCATTTAAAATTTGCTAGTTTAAAGACTATTTTGCAAGGATCAAGAACTATTTTAAATGAAAATGAAAGCAAAGAACTTTTAAGAAAAAATGATTTTAGTTTGGCATTTGACAAAAAAGGTTTTAAAAATCAAAGAAATATTTTTTTAGCTAAATGTATATATAAATTTTCAAAACTAACTAAGAAATTTTTTAAAAAATCACAACTTGTTAAAGGTAGTAAAACTTGCAATATGAGTTTTTATAAAAGTGATTTTGAAGCCATTGAGGGATTTAATGAAAAATTTATAGGTTGGGGCAGGGAAGATAGTGAGTTTGTAGCTAGATTTTTATTTAATGATGGAGTGTTTAAAAGACTTAAATTTAATGCTTTAGCTTATCATATCTATCATGAAGAAAATAGCAAAAATATGCTTGAAATTAATCATCAAATTTATCTTGAAACTATAAAAAATAAAAAAATAACTTGGAGATAAAGCATGAAAAAAGTAGGCGTAGTAATCCCCATATACAATGTAGAAAAATATCTAAAAGAATGTTTAGATAGTGTAATCAATCAAACTTATACTAACTTAGAAATCATACTAGTAAATGATGGTAGCACAGATGAAAACTCACTTAATATTGCAAAAGAATATACCCTAAAAGATAAAAGAATCACTCTTTTTGATAAAAAAAATGGTGGTTTAAGCTCTGCTAGAAATGTGGGTATAGAATTTTTTTATGGTGAATATAAAACACAATATATTGAAAAAGAAAATGAATTAAATATTTTTAAGATTACTGGCAATAACCCACAAAATATTTATAAAATTTATAAGTACAAAAATACTTTAATTGATGATAAATTAGAAATTCCAAAGATTGATTATATTATCTTTTTAGATTCTGATAATTATTGGGAGTTAAACTGCATAGAAGAGTGCGTTGCAAGAATGCAAAATGTAGATGTATTGTTATTTGATTATAAATGTGTTTATGAAGATGGGATTAAAGATAAAGGAAAAGAAACGAGATTTCAAAAATTTTCTTACAATGATGAATGTATTATTAGTCCAAAAGAATATGCGCAAAGAGCAGAAGACGTTGGTATGAGAGATATTTCTTTTGGTGTTATGGGGATGATAGATTTTGACTTTTTAAGGTCTATAAAATTAAAGTTTATTAATTATGTCATCAATGAGGATATACATTTTGGTATGGTTTTATTTGCTTGTGCTAAGTCTATTTGTATTTTGCCTAAACCATTATATATTTGTATTTTAAGATCTAATAGTATATCCAATCATGATAAAAAAATTACAAAAGCAAATGTATCAGAGTACTTTAAAGATTTATATGAATTTTTTGGTGAAAATGCTAAAGAGGCAAAAAACTATTTAAAAGCAGCAAGTAGGATGATAACAGCTTTAGAATTAATAGATTTTTTTAAAGATCAAAAGAGTGAAAACGCATTGGCTATAAAAGAGATATTTTTGCCTTTTTATGTAAAAAAAGCTTTGATGATTAAAAAATTTAAAAAAGATCCTTTAAATTTAAAGGAAAAATTACCTATTATAAAGCCGTATGTTAAAACAAGACTCCCTTATGACCTTTGGAAGTTTTGGCAAAAAGTAAAAAAGTTTTTTAAATAATTTAATGTTTCATCTTGAAACTATAAAAAATAAAAAAATAACTTGGAGATAAAGGTATGAAAAAAGTAGGCGTAGTAATCCCCATATACAATGTAGAAAAATATCTAAAAGAATGTTTGGATAGTGTAATCAATCAAACTTATACTAATCTAGAAATCATACTTGTAAATGATGGTAGTACAGATGAAAACTCACTCAATATTGCAAAAGAATATACTCTAAAAGATAAAAGAATCACTCTTTTTGATAAAAAAAATGGTGGACAAAGTACAGCTAGAAATGTAGGTATAGAATATTTTAGCGGAGAATATAAACTCAAAAATAAAACTCAAACTATAAAAGAAAATTCTTTAATAGAATTTAATATAGAAGGTAATAATCCTTATGAAATATATACTGTATATAAAAGCTATAAAGCTTTTAATGATGAACAAGATTTAACCAACTTTACTTATCCTATTATAGATTATATTATCTTTTTAGATTCTGATGATTATTGGGAATTAAACTGCATAGAAGAATGTGTACCTAGAATGGATGGGGTAGAAGTGGTGTGGTTTGATATGATTGAATATCATGAAATTAATAATATTAATCGAAAACAGTATTCAAGATTAAAAAAAATGAATATAAGAAATGAATGTAAAATAAATTCTTATATATGGGCTAAGTATTTAGTAAAAAGCACTATGAAAGATTTTGCTTTTGTATGTACAGGAATGATAAATTTTAATTATATAAAAAATAAAAAAATAAAATTTAAAGATTATATTTTTGCAGAAGATCATTTATTTGGAATTTTGCTTTTTTCTCAAGCCGAAAGTATTTATGTTTATCCTAAAGTTTTCTATAATTATAGAATTAGGCAAAATTCATCAACAAATCAAGACAAAAAAATTACCAAAGATAGTATTCATCCTTATTTTAAAGATATATTTATTGCTTTTGATGAGAATGCGAATACGGCAAAAGAGTATTTTAAATATTCTAGTTGGGTTATGATATCTTTAGAGTTAACTAAGTTTATAGATAGCTACCAAGACAGAGAAATTTCTTTAGCATTAAAAAGATCAATATTATATTTTTATATAAAAAATGCATTTAAGATAAAAAAATTTAGTAAAGACCCACTGTGTGTTCAGAGAAAACTTAATGATTTGAAATCTTATAAGATATCAAAGATTCGATATAAAATATTTAGATTATTATCGAGTTTTATTAAATAATGAGATTATTTTTTTTGGATGTCTAATGTATAATCTAATTATGTAATATAGTTTATATAATTCAACAAATTTTAAGTACTTATATAGATTCTCACGGATTTTTAGAGGATCTTTTGTAATTTTCTTTTGCGCTATAGAGTACAAATAACTTTTCGATGATTTTTTTAAAAAAGAAGTTTGATTGTCAAATTTTTGTATTTTTAAAAAAATAACTAGTAGGCAGTATAGGTGAAAATATTCTCTAAGCTCTTTATAATCGCTAAAATGTTCTTTGAGCGGTTCTAGATATTTAGGTAATTTTTGTGGTATTAAGGTATTTTGGATATTTGTTATGGAACCTTTTCTAATTCTATATATCATTAAGGTTGTATTGATATAAAAAACTTTTTTAGCCAAGCAAAACAATATAGTTCCAAAATCATGATCTTCATGATAAATTCCATGAGTGAAACGAAGATTATATTGATTTAAAATTTTAGCTTTAAAAGTTCCTTGCCAAGCAAAATAAAACTGAAAAAAGTTATTTTCTTGCAATAGTTCTATACCGGTATTAAAAAATATTTTTTTACTTTTTTGCATTAGGTCTGTTGATGGTTTTTTTAAAAAACAAGAATTTTCTTCATGATATTCTTCAAACCCATGCGCACAAATATCCAAATCTTTTTCAATCATTTCTTTCACGCAAAGCTCAATACAATCATTTAAAAAATAATCATCTGAATCTAAAAAGTGAATTATAGAATTTGGTAGCTCTTGCACTAATAAATCATTTATATTTTCTATATTTGTTTTTATGTATCTTTTTTGAATAGGTATAAAATTTGATTTTATAGTTTCTTTGTTAATTGTTTTTGTATTTTTGTCAAAGGTATGAGTTGAGGTAAAAGAGATTATATCTTGTTCTTTCTCATCTTCAAAAAAGCTTCTAAGTTTAGTTCCTTTTATAAATTCTAATCCCATATTTCTTGCCGAACTTAATCCTCCATTTTCCTTAGAGATTAAAAATATTCTTTCATCTTTATTAAGATATTCTAAAGCTATATCTAAGCTTCCATCATCACTTCCATCATCTACTAAAACAATATCTAAATATTTATAGCTTTGATTGATAACGCTATCTAGACATTCTTTTAAGTATGGTGCTACATTGTAAATTGGTATGATAATAGATATTAAAGGATTATTCATTAAAAATTTTTACCTCTCAGTTCTTTTTTTAATTTTAATATTTTTAAAATATTTCTTACTAAAACTTTAAGTGATAATTTTAAATAGATGTTTATTAGTAAATTGCCTACCTGTATAGCATAATATTCTTTCGTATGTTGGAAATACGGAAAGACTATAGTCTTATCGTTATATATGAGAGATTTTTTATGCTTCCTGTTTTGAAAGATTGTAATTGTGATAATTTTATAAATTATTTTTAAATAACTTGTGTTATTTATGATGATACTTCCTATTTTATAGGATAAGTTGTTTTTAAGCTCATTTCTGATAATGTGATATTGTTTGATTATATATTTATTTTTATTATTAAGTAAAAATGAAAAATCTATTTGGTTATTGCGTTGTAATAGATAAGATGTGTATAATGCATAATATATATAATTTTTTTTAAATTTAAAATAAATACTTAAAAAATAACAAACATATAAATACTTTGAAAAATTAAAATAGATATTTTTTACTATTAAATGCTCTGCCCATAATTTAATTGTTAACTTAAAATTTTCTTTTTGGTGTATTTGTTTGATCGTAATTTCAGCTTCTGCATATTTTTTGATGGAGATTAGGTGTTGAATTTTTAATATATAAAGTATCATGTTGTTCGAATCATTTTTAATTGCTTCTTCAAGTATATTAATTAAATACAACTCATTCATTTTTAGCTTTTTTGCAGAAGTGTATAGGCAAAACAGTGAAAAAGATAATTGTAATGGATGATTCTTATTCATTGCAATGTTATCTTTGATTATATTGTATTTTTGTTTCTCAGAAAATATATTTTTCCAATTATTAGGCTCTCTAGCATTCCCTATTAAACTTGCCAATCTGGCAAAACCAGAAGTAGAATAAATATTTTTACATTGAGACATTAATATAATCTCATAGATCGCAATATGTTTATTATTTATATTATGAGGAATAAAGTCGCGAGCAAAAAAGATTTTTTTTCTTGATTTATTTTGGTTTGTATTAAATAAGTTATTTAATATGTCTTGGTCTTCTCCAAAAAGTAGTATATTTTTAGTTTTTATTTTTTTTATGAGCTCCAGTGCTATCTCAAATGGCATAGCTTTCTCGTAATATAAAAAATAGCGAAATCTTTCTTTGCTATAAATAATATCACCACTTCTTATGTGTAGTGCGGTAATATCCTTAGGAATATATTTTGAAAAAATTAATCGAGCCGTTCTTATCGTTTTCTTGATATTTTTAGAAAAATCTATTTGATTAAATAATTTTTTGCATTCTTGATAAAATTTTTTTGGCTTTAAAAAAATGTAGTGGTTTGTATTATATCCGTAATAATAATCAAATGGATTTTTTTGGTAATCGTTAAATGTTTTTTTGAGTGAAAAAAAAGTATCATTTAAAATTACATCTTTACAATTGTTTGTGTATGAGTATTTGTTAATAAAATGCTTCGAAAAAATATTATTCTCTTTCTCTATATTGAAAAAATCATTGTCTAATTGATTCCATATGAAGCCAAATTTAAATTTCGTATGTTTTGCTAAATACATTGCATTTAGTAGAGGTATGATTCTATCGCCCCAACCTCCTTGCCAAGTAGATAAAAATATGCCACAGTATTTCCGACTATAGATATCAATGATAAAATTTGAATAGTGTAAAAATTTTATAAATTTAACAGGAGTATTTTTATATAAATAAAATACAATTGTATTAAGAGTGTCATGTTTTTTTTCAATTGATGCTTTAATGAAATTATTTCCATCTATTGATAATAAAAAACATGGGGTATTAATCGTAATTGAATCAAGGCAAAAAAGCTTAATAACTTCTAAGTTATAAATATTATCTAGTTCTATTATATAATATTCATTTTGTTTAAAAATATTTTTCTCTGTTCCGGAAAAAATTTTATTTAAATCACTATCTTTCCATATCACGTTAATTTGATTTCCATGTTTCTATTATATTTCTGATATACGCAAGTTCTTGTTCGTTAACTTCTTTGCCCATTGTTTTTAATATTGAAAGTTCTAAATTTTTCAGCATATAGTGTTTCAAATCTTCTATATGTGGTATTTCTGGATAAAAATTTATTTGGCGATTTTTGATATCATCGAGCGTATAAATCGTAACAATTCCATCTAATGCAGAAAATCTAGTCATTTGCTCTTCTTTGTTGTTGCTTATTAGTATTGTAGGGATGCCCATAGCTATGCAAGGAGAAGCGCAGTGTAGAGCAGTAGTTATGACAAGTTTCGCTTCATTTTTATATAGATTTAGTAATTTTTCTGCTTTTTGATAGTAAAAATTCCAATTTTTTTCTAAATCATATTTTCCATCAAACACTTCTTTTTGTTGTACTGTAATTCCTTTTTCTTGTATATTCTTAGGTATATATTTTAATATATCGTCTGTTAAATCTACAAAAAATATTTTGTCATATTTTTTTTGTTCGTTTCTTTTGGGTAAAGTTAAAGTTAAGCATCTTGACAAGTAAGGATTAATATCAATTCCTTTTTGCTTTTTTGATTTTAAATATTGAAGAGTAAATAAATCTCTACATCCTATATCAACACCTTTAAAAGGAAAAATATTTTTGTATTTTTCAATTTTATCAAAATATGCTTGAATATTTTTTGTAAAATGTGTTCCTATAAATATTGGTGTATTTGTTTTATTTGGAATAAAATTAATAGAATGGGCAAACCAACCTTGCATAATAATATTGCTATTAAAAATATCTACTAAATTATCTCTATCATGGAAAAGATGATTGTTATATCCAATTTTATTTAGAATTTTTTTTGTAGCTATGGTTTGAATATAGTCACCTAGATTGCAAGAAAAGTTATCAACATTAAAATCATTATTTTTATACGAGTAGTTGAATAAAACCCAAGGTTTATTAACACTAGGAACGCTTGAGTTTTCAATAAGAGTGCAATTATTTGTATTTTCTTGGTAAATTTTTTTATTTAACTCTAACTGTTTTCTATATTTTTTTAATTTTATTATTGCCTGCTGATGTAAAAATATGCTTTTTATATAATATATTATAATTTTTATTTTCAATAAAGTATTTTCATATAACATGAATAAGCCTTTTTTGAAAGAAGTATATCATATTTTGTTATATCTGTATAATTTTTTACTTTTCCTATACCACTCCAACATACTTTTAATCCCTTCTTCTAAAGAAGTCTTGTGTTTCCATCCTAGTTTATGAAGTTTACTAGGATTGGTTAGTTTTATCATAGTTCCATCAGGTTTTTGAGTATTAAAATATAATTCCCCTTTAAAACCTACGATATCTTTTATAAGATATGCAAGCTCTTTTATGCTTACATCTATTCCTGTACCTATGTTTATATGGGTATTTTTAATCTCTTTTTTATCGCTTATAAGATCTTTAAAATTTATATTTTCCATGATAAATACACACGCATCGGCCATATCTTCATTATATAAAAATTCTCTTCTTGCTTGACCACTACCCCAAATTTCAACTTTATCTTTATAAATTCCAAAATTTTCTAAATAATTTTTAGCTTGATTGATATCTTGTATGTTTAAGTCTTTTAAAACTTCTTGCATATTATCATCACTTAAAAGTTTAGCTAGATATATTTTTCTAAGTAATGCAGGTAAAACATGGGATGTTTCAAGGTTAAAATTGTCATTTTTGCCATATAAATTTGTAGGCATTACACTGATAAAATTGGTGCTGTATTGTAAATTGTAACTTTCGCACATTTTCATACCAGCTATTTTAGCTATAGCATAAGGTTCATTGGTGTATTCTAATTCGCTAGTTAAAAGCACTTCTTCATCCATGGGTTGAGGTGCACTTTTTGGATAAATACAAGTAGAACCTAAAAATAGCAATTTTTTTACTTTATTTAGATAAGAATAATGAATGATATTGTTTTGAATTTGAAGGTTTTCATAAATAAAATCGGCTCTATAGGTATTGTTAGCTAATATACCTCCTACTTTTGCAGCTGCTAAAAAAACATATTCTATGTTTTCTTTTTCAAAAAAATTTTTTACTGCTTGTTGATTTAATAAATCAAGTTCTTTTCTGTCTTTATAAATTAAATTATTATAACCTTTATCTTGTAAATTTTTTAATATAGCTGAGCCAACTAAACCTTTATGACCTGCTATGAAAATTTTGGATGTTTTATTCATTGCTATCATCTTCAAACTCAAATTTTAAAGGAATTTCAGGATTTGAAGGCCAGGATGGATAGTCTAATTCAGTTATACCAATTGTTTTATAGTTATATTTAATGTTGGTTTTATCTAAATCTTTTTTTCTTATATAGCTGACTTCTAAAGTAGTACTAAAAAATAAGCCATTAGAGTAGAATATTTTTCCATGGTTGTTTAGGTGCACATGAAAAGGGTAGTAATATTGATTTATTTTTTTTAAGAGAGATTTTCTTTTTTCAAAACCTACTTGTTCCTCAGGATTGCATCCGTGAAATTCAAATATAACTTGTTTAAAATAATCGTTAAATAATCCTATATTTATACTATTAAGCATATCCCATTCTGAATTTTCAATATCACATTGGAGAATATTCATATCTTTTTTATTTAAGTTATTATCTTCTATAACTTTTTCAATATTTATGTATTCACCTTCATTTTTTATACCTATAAATTTTTTATGAAAAGTTATATTTTTATGTTGATATGGACTTTGCTTTATGCTAGCATCATATTCGATCACTTTAAATCCTCTATCAGCCATATCTAAATCCCATGGTGAAGATTCTGAAACACCTAAAGATATAGCTTTGTTATTTAGAGGATTATTTAATTCATTGTTTTTATTATACATTATATAACCACCATCAGTATGACCACCAATGCGAATTAGATCTTCTTGTGGAATATCAAGTGGTTGTAAAACTTTTAAGTATGCTTTAATATTTTCGTAACACTGCTTGTTGTTATTAATTCTTATGAAATTTCTATCTCTATCTTGTAGCAATAATAGTAATATTTCTTTATCTTTTTGATTTTTAAAATCCAAATTTGAAATAATATTTGACATTAATAATTGATATTTTAATTGGTTATTTAGTTTTAGTTCTTTTAATAAATCTTGCATTTTATTTCCTATTCATAATATCTCATTATTTTATATCCACCTTGCTTAAGATAGACATCTTTATTCATAAGTTTTAAATCACTTTCCATCATATCATCAACTAAATTTTTAAGATCATATTCTCTATTCCAGCCTAGTTCTTTTTCAGCCTTAGAAGGATCGCCCAAAAGCAAATCAACTTCAGTAGGTCTAAAATATCTAGGATTTACTTTTACTACCACTTGACCTTTTTGAAGATGGTTAAAATTTAAAGAAAGCTCTTTAGCTCTTTGTTGGTCAAAATCTTCTATAAAACCTTCTTCATCCACTCCGCTTCCTTTAAAATTTAATTTTATCCCACAGTATTCAAAGGCAAGCTTCACAAAGTCTCTTACTGTAGTAGTTTTTCCAGTAGCTATAACCCAATCATCGGCCTTTTTATGTTGAAGTATCATCCACATCATTTTTACATAATCTTTTGCATGACCCCAATCCCTTTTAGCATCTAAATTACCAAGATAAAGTATATCATCTAAATTTAAGACTATTTTTGCAGCCGCGCGGGTGATTTTTCTAGTTACAAATGTTTCACCTCTAATAGGACTTTCATGATTAAATAAAATTCCATTACATGCAAACATATTATAAGCTTCTCTATAATTTACTGTAATCCAATATGCATACATTTTTGCTACCGCATAAGGACTTCTTGGATAAAATGGGGTTTTTTCACTTTGTGGGGTTTCTTGCACTTTTCCAAAAAGCTCTGAAGTAGAGGCTTGATAAATTTTAGTTTTTTGAGTTAGATTTAAAAATCTTACTGCATCAAGTATTCTAAGCGTACCTATACCATCAGCATTTGCTGTGTATTCAGGTGTCTCAAAGCTAACATGTACATGACTCATAGCGGCAAGATTATAAATCTCATCAGGTTTAATCTCAGCTATTATTCTAGTTAAATTCATAGAATCAGTCATATCACCATAGTGTAAATAAAAATCATTTTTTTTGCCATGATGACCTTCAAATAAATGATCTATTCTATCTGTGTTAAATAAAGAAGATCTTCTTTTTATGCCATGTACTTCATAACCTTTATTGAGTAAAAATTCAGACAAATAAGCTCCATCTTGTCCAGTAACTCCAGTTATTAACGCCACTTTTTTCATTTATATCCTTTTATAATCATCTTCTAATCTTACTATATCATCTTCACCAGTGTATTCGCCCACTTGAGCTTCTATAATTACAACAGGAATTTTGCCATAATTACTTAAACGATGTTTTTGCCCCATTTTTATATAGATTGACTCATTAGGTCTTACTAAATTTTCCACTCCATCTATTTCTACAGTTGCTGTACCGCTTAAAACTATCCAATGTTCGTTTCTGTGAAAATGTTTTTGCAAGGAAAGTCGTTTTCCAGGTTTAACTTCTATACGTTTGATTTTATATCCTTTTTCATCTTCAAGTATAGTAAAACTTCCCCAAGGTCTATGCGTGCAAAGATGATTTTTACTTAGATTTTCATTTTCTTGAATAGTTTCATAAATTTGCTTTACTTTTTGAGAGGATGATTTTTTGCTAATTAAAAGTGCATCTTGAGTATCTATGATAAATATATCATCAAGATCAATTGTAGCTATAAATTTCTTTTGATCGCTTGCATAGCAAAAGATATTATTAGAATCTAAAAATTTGGTATTAACATTAGAATAATTATTACCATTATTAAACTCTTTAGCTAAGCTTTCAAAGCTTCCTACATCACTCCAAGAAATGTTACTAGGTATCACTTTTACTTTGTTTGATTTTTCCATCAAGGCATAATCTATGCTTAGTTCTGGAATTTTCTCCATGTCTGCTGATTTGATTTTGATAAAATCATTTTGTATTAAAGCATTTTTATGCGCTTTTAAACAAAAATCATATATTTCTTTTGCATAAGTTTGCATTTGCTCTAAGAAAAAACCAACTTTAAACATAAACATACCAGAATTCCATGAATAATTTCCATCTTCTAAAAATTCTTCAGCTTTTTTTAAATTTGGTTTTTCTATAAAAGCTTCAGCATCATAAGTATTTTTGGATTTAATATAGCCATATCCAGTATGTGGATTATCGGGTTTTATACCAAAAGTGACAAGATAATTATTATTTGCAAATTCTATAGCTTTAGCTATTGCTTCTTGATATGCTTTTTTATTTTTGATTAAGTGGTCACTTGGTGTAATTAAAACTATTTCTTCTTTAGATAAAGATAAGCAAGCTAAAGTAATAGCTGCTGCGGTATTTTTTGCTAGTGGTTCTAAAATAAATCTAGTTTTACTTGTGTTTGAAATTTGATCAAGAGCTAGGAAATACTGTTCTTCGTTGCATACTATTAAAGTATTAGAGCAAAATTTGGAATTTCTTTGTAGGGCTAGTTCAAATAAAGATTTATCATCAAATAATTTCAAAAATTGTTTTGGCATTAGTGTTCTACTAAGTGGCCAAAGTCTTGTACCACTACCACCACAAAGAAGGATATTAGTCATTTTTCAATTCTTTTCTTTCATAAATAAATTATAATTTTAGTTTTTGTTGTATTTTTCTCCAGCTAGTATAATTTTTATTTGAGGATCATGAAAAATTTCTTTGTTTTGATTTTTGAACCAATCATTGCTTTCGTTCCAAATTAATAAATCAATATCTTCTAAATTATTATATTTATTTTCAACTTTGAAATTTGATTGTTTTATAAACTTATAAAGATAATATGGAAAACTTAAAGCATTAAATGATTTTGAATCTATTGCTTTTTGGATATCGCTACGAATGTTATTGCCATTTTTTTGAAGTTCTTCTTTTGTATAGTATTTTATATAATAACTAGTATATAATTTTGCATCTTTAAATACTTTTAATGCTGTATATTGTGAACTTTCTATGATTAAATTTTTAGGATCAAAATTGGTTTCTTCGCAATTTTTTAAAAGTACTGATAGTGCTTTTTTAGCATTTTTGTTATTAAGATTTTTAAAATCAATCCAAAATTTGGTTTGAAAATGAGTAGTTTTATCTTTTTCAACCGCAGCTTTTAATAAATCTTTTAAATCTAACCCTATTGATGTTTGTTTGCCATCGTGTCCAATATCAAAGTAATTTTCTTCTTCAAAAAAATGAACATCTACTTCAAAATTTTTATAGTCATTTTTAAAATATTCAAATTTATCCAAACTGTTTGTTCTGTGAAGCCAAATTTTAGATGGTGCTTTGAATGGATAATTTTGTTTTAGCTCTTCATCGTAATTTCTATTGGCATAAAGTCTAATTCTATTTTGATTGTATGCTTCATTAAATAGACTGCGATTTTCTTCTAGTTGTTTGGTTTTAATTTGAGTTAAATCTAAGAAAGAGTGTAAAAAATCATCACTCATGAAAGGTAAATTTTGAGCTTTTTGAATTTTATCAATTATTTCCGGATAGGTTTTTTTAAATTTATCACTAACATAAATCATAAACGGAATTTCAACCATAAATCTCGAGGCTAGACTTTCGCTATGTCCATGGAAATTCCTAAAATCATATACCTCATCTGCATGATCACTCATATAAACTACCAATGCATTCTCATCTTTAAAATATTTAAAAATTTCACTGACTACAAAATCATTATAGGCAATAGCATTTAAATAGCGTGTTTTGACTTGAGCTTGTCTTGTGCTAAGTTTTTCTCTTGAATTAAGATTGTTGAGATTGTTGGATATTAGATTTTCTTTTTTGAATATATTAAAGCTTTGTGGATATCTTTTATCATAACTAGTATGTGTTCCAGCAAGATGTATAATATAAAATTCTTTTTCAAATTTATTTTTTTGTAACTTAGTCAGAATAATTCCATCTAAAGTGTTGGAATTAAATGAAGAAAATTTACTTAAAAAAATAGTTTCATTAGCTCTTCTAGATATAGCCTCAGGTGCATTTCCATAAATAGAAATAGGCTCTTGATTGCTAATCCAATATGTATGGTAATTCGCTTTTTTCATGATATCTATGATGTTTAATTGTTGATACCAAGGTATAGTATTATTTTCATAGTTACTAAAAGTAAAAATTCTTGCTAAAGAGGGGTTTGTATGAGAAAAAGGTGAAATAATATCATCAAAGATAAAAAGATTGCCCTCGTTTGCGATTTTATTTAGTTGTGGGGTAGTATCTAATGGGTACCCATAAATTCCCATATAATTTCTTTGCGTAGATTCTCCCATTATAATTACAATTTTTGGTATATTTAGCGAATGAGTGATGTTCAAATTTGAAATTTCCAAAATTTTATTCATTTCTATGTCATATTTTTTTAATTGCTCGATATATGAATTTTGTTTTCCCAGAGCAACGGAGATCGTTTGGATCCATCTTGCAAAAGTTAATGTATCCTCATACAAATATTTATTTGGTTTTTTGATAATAGTTATTATACAAACAATAAATAGTATTACCTTTAAAAACTGCTGCATTTTATACTTATTGGGAATAAAAAAAGATGGAAAAGGTAGTTTAAAATATAAAAAAGTTGCTAGTACATAGGCTAGCAAAATTGTTATAGTGGTAAAGTCAAAATAGGTTTGAATAAATTCTTTGCTTTCTGTGGGATCTGCGGTAAGAAAAGTTTCTAAAAAGGCTAAATTTAAAAAAGAATTAAAGTTTACATATAAAAATAAATCAATAAGCCCAATAATAAAAATTACCACAATAATTATTTTTTCCAGCAGATTTTTAATCTTAAGAGGAAAGAATGAAATAATAAAAAAATAGCAAAATACACTAATTATATTGTATTTTACTGCTCTGCTAATTTCTTCGATGGTCTCAAACCAGCCTCTAAAAGTTTGTGGCGATAAATAAACTAAAGAATATAAGAAAATATTTATAAGTAATATATAAAAAAAACTTCTATTGAAAATTATCATTTTTTTATTATAAAAATTACTTACTTTTTCCAAACCCTACCTTTCAATCCTAAAATTTCTTTTACTAAAACTTCTAATATTTTTTCATTGAAATGCTTATATGGAAAAATATTAGTTAATTTTTTAATGTATTTTAAACTTTGCTTTTTATGCTCGTAATTTTGCCATAAAATTTCTTTATTTTTGTTTTCATATCTACCATTTTCATTAAATTCATAGCGGTATATACATTCTTGCGATACAAAAAAACTTTCACTTAGCATAAAATTTATATAGTTAAAAAGCACATCTTCTCCATAACAAAGTTTTTCTTTAAAATCAACATGCTCAAAACTTTTTAAAATCAAATTTTTTCTATAGACTTTTGCCCAAACACTCCAGCAAAAATGTTTCTGTTTAAGTAAAAATTCCAAAAATTCATCTTTTTTAAAAAGCTCATCTTGCTTAAATCTATAAAATTTCTTAAATTTCACTCTATGGACATATGCATCAAACACTACCATATCTACATTTTTAATTTTTTCAAACCCAAACTCACAAGCGTTAAGCTCTAAATAATCATCAGGATCTAAAAACATTATAAAATCTGATTTTGCATTTAATACACCTATATTTCTACTAGCAAAAGTTCCTAAATTCTCTTCATTGTGTATGATTTTTATCCTATCATCTTTACTAGCATATTCTTTAGCTATATCTATACTTTTATCATTGCCAAGGTCATCTACCACAATGATTTCTATATCTTTAAAAGTTTGATTAATACAGCTTTCTAATGCTCTAGCAATATATTTTTCTACATTATAGGTTGGTAGTATGATGGAAATTTGACTCATTTTAGCTCTTTAAATAAAGTGATGATATAATTATAGCTTTTATTTTTAAGGAAAATTATGAATATTTTTATCAACCTTCCTACTTGGCTTGGCGATGCGGTGATGGCTAGTGCGGCTATTTATGCTATAAAAGAAAAATACCCTCAAGCTAAATTTACTTTTTATGGTTCTTTTGTGAGCACAGAGCTTTTTAAACGCTTTGAAAATGCTCAAATTTTAGTAGAAAATAAAAAGCAAAGATATAAGCAAATTTTAAAAGCTAGAAAAAATCTTGGTAAATTCGATCTAGCTTTTTCATTTCGCTCGGCATTTTCAAGTAAGATCATTTTAAATCTAATCAAAGCAAAAAAAAGATTTTATTTTGATAAAAATATTCTAAAAGAAGAACACCAAGTCTTAAAATACTTAAATTTCATAGAAAAAGCCTTAAATTTTAAAGCTACTTCAAATTCTTTAAAACTCCCTATAAAAGCAAAATTAACTCAAAAAATTTTAGGTATAAACCCAGGTGCGCATTTTGGAAGCGCGAAAAGATGGGAAGCGAGCTATTTTGCAAGGGTAGCAAAAGAATTTAGCTCCACCCATCAAATTTTAATCTTTGGAGTGGAAAGTGAGAGAGAAATTTGTAATGAAATTGAACATTTTCTTTTAAAAGAAGGCATAAGGGCAAAAAATCTTTGTGGTAAAACTAGTATTTATACTTTATGTAAAAATATTTCTATGCTTGATTTGCTCATCACAAACGATAGTGGTCCTATGCATATAGGTGCAGCTTATGGGGTAAAAATGGTGGCCGTTTTTGGCTCGACTAAATTTAGTCAAACCTCGCCTTGGCAAGAAAATGCTAAAATAGCACATTTAAATTTAGCTTGTATGCCTTGTATGCAAAAGGTCTGCCCTTTAAAACACCACAAATGCATGAAAGACTTAAAGCCTGAAGTGGTAATAAATTTAGCAAAAACATTTTTTTAACATATTTTTCTTTGTGATTTGGGTTTAAACCTCTTGCAAAAGCTTGATAAATGTGTTAAACTTAACAATCATTTTTAATCAAGGAGCTTTTTATGACTAAAGCAGATTTTATTTCTCAAGTTGCTCAAACTGCTGGGCTAACTAAAAAAGATGCAACTGCAGCTACTGATGCAGTAATCGCTACTATTACTGATGTATTAGCTAAAGGTGATAGTATTAGCTTTATCGGTTTTGGTACATTTTCTGTAGCTGAAAGAGCTGCTAGAGAAGCTAGAGTACCAAGCACTGGTGCTACTATCAAAGTGCCTGCTACTAAAGTTGCTAAATTTAAAGTAGGTAAAAACCTTAAAGACGCGGTTGCTGCTGCTAAAACTGCTAAAAAAGCTAAAAAATAATTCTTTGCGCAAAAGTTTCTAACTTTTGCGTTTTTCTTCATAGATTAAGTATTAATTTTCTTTTGATATTGTTTTAAAAAATTAGAAGGAAAACAATGTCAGTTTATAATAATATTTTAGATTGTATAGGTAATACCCCGATTATTTCTTTAAAAGAATTTGCTCCAAATCTTTATGCTAAATGTGAGTATTTTAACCCAAGTCATTCTATAAAAGATAGAGCGGCTGTAGAGATGATAAAACAAGCTTTAAGTGAAGGTAAGATCAATCAAGAAACAACCATTATAGAAGCTACAAGTGGAAATACCGGCATAGCTTTAGCAATGATTTGTGCAAGCTTAAAGCTTAAACTTATCATAGCTATGCCTGAGTCTATGAGTATTGAGCGTAGAAAAATGATGAGTTTTTTTGGTGCAAAGTTAGAGCTTACTCAAGCAAGCAAAGGCATGCAAGGAGCGCTTGATAGAGCTAATGAGCTTTTGAGTGAAATTTCAAATTCATTTATGGTAAGTCAATTTGAAAATATCAACAACAAAAACGCACATAGAAAAAATACTGCCTTAGAAATTTTAAAAGCTTTGCCTGATCTTGGTATTTTTTTAGCAGGTTTTGGTACAGGCGGGACTATTAGTGGGGTAGGAGAAATTTTAAAAGAACACAATCCTAATATTAAAATCATAGCTTTAGAGCCCGCATCTTCACCACTTTTGAGTCAAAATACCGCTGCAAGCCATAAAATTCAAGGTATAGGTGCAAATTTTATCCCTAAAATTTTAAATCAAAAAATCATAGATGAGATAGTTTGTGTAAGTAATGAAGATGCCATAAACACAACCTTAGAGCTTGGTAAAAACGGCATAATGGCAGGAATTTCAAGCGGGGCAAATGTATATATGGCTAGAAAAATTGCTTTAGAAAATCCAAATAAAAAAGTCTTGACTATGTTAAATGATACAGCCGAGCGGTATTTGTCAACTGATTTATTTGTAAATTTATAATTAGGAGTGAATATGAGTCAAAATAATGAGCATTTTGATTTAGATCTTGAAAGGGCGATTTTAAGTTCTTGTATATATAGTGAGGATTCTTTTTTTAGTATTTCTTCAGATATTGAGATTAATGATTTTTCGCTCAAAGCTCATCAAGATATTTACAAAGCTATTTTAGCTTGTGTGAATGCAGGTGAGCCTATAAGTGCAAGTTTTATAAGAAAACATAAAAAAGTAGATGAGCAAATTTTAGCTGAAGTTTTAGCCACTACTTCTATAGCAGATGTGAGTAAATATGCTTATGAGCTAAGAGAAAAGTCCATTAGACGCCAGCTTTTAAATTTTGCTTATACTATACCTACAAGGGTTAATGAAGATAAAAGCATTTCTCAAATTTCAGATGAAATAGGCAAAGAGATTTTTAATCTTACTAACCGTGTAAATAGTAATAGTATTAAGGATATGACTATGGTTATGTCTGAGCTTATGGATGAGTTTAAAAAGCAAAAAGAAGCAGAAAACAAAGACATTTTGGGACTTAATACAGGCTTTAGTGAGCTTAATAAAATGACAAAAGGCTTTAAACCTGGCGATCTTGTAATCATCGCTGCACGCCCTGGTATGGGAAAAACTACAATTTGCTTAAATTTTATAGAAAAAACACTAAGACAAAATAAAGGCGTTGTGATGTTTTCACTAGAAATGCCTGCTACGCAAATCATGCAAAGATTAATCAGTGCAAAAACTTCCATTCCTTTGCAAAAAATTCTAATCGCAGATTTAAACGATGATGAGTGGAGTAGGGTAGGTGATGCTTGTAATGAATATGCACAAAAAAATCTTTATATTTACGATAGTGGTTATGCTAGTATAGCTGATATTCGTTCGATTTTACGCAAAATTAAAGCTCAAGATGAGAGTATTGAGCTTTGCGTAGTTGATTACATCGGTCTTATGATGAGTAATTCAGCTTTTAATGATAGGCATTTGCAAGTGAGTGAAATTTCAAGAGGCTTAAAGCTTTTAGCAAGAGAATTAAATATGCCAGTAGTGGCACTCTCACAGCTTAATCGTTCATTAGAAAGTAGAGCAAATAAGCGTCCTATGCTCAGTGATTTAAGAGAAAGTGGCGCCATAGAACAAGATGCAGATACGATTTTATTTGTATATAGAGATGAGGTTTATAGAGAACAAGAAGAAAAAGAAAGAGAAAATAAAGCTAAAAATGAAGGCAAAACTTATGAGAGAAAATTTATGCCAAATCCTGTGCAAGAAAAGGCTGAGCTCATTATAGGTAAAAATAGAAATGGCCCTGTAGGGCATGTGGATTTGCTTTTTTTGAAAGAAAAATCATGCTTTATTGAAGCTCCAAAAGAAGATTTTGTGGTTACAAACTTTGAAGGCTAATTCAAAGGGTAACCATAATTTTTATGCATAAAAAGTTCTAAATCTTTAAAATCGATTTTTCCCATTAGCTCTTTTACGAGCTGTTTGTATACTATTTTTCCATCTTTGACTACAAAGGCTGCTCTTGCTAGTAATCCTGCAAACACACTATCATTTATTAATACCCCATAGTTTATGCCAAAATCTTTAAAGGCAAAATCACTTGCGGTTATAATATTATCAATCCCTTCAGTAGCACAAAAACGATCCATAGCAAAAGGTAAATCCATGCTAACAATAATAACTTCAATATTTTTCATAGAAGCTAGTCTTTTATTGGTTTCTTTGGCTTGTTTTGAGCATACTGGTGTATCTAAGCTGGGTAGAGTTAATAAAATTTGAGTTTTCCCAGGTGGTGCTATTTCTACTGGGGCAAGATTTTTGGTTCTTAGAACTACCCTTGGAGCATTATCTCCAACTTCTAGTTCAATTCCTGCAAGTTCTATAATTTGACCTTTATATGTAATGCTTGACATAATTTCCCTTTTTTATAATAAAATCATTTTTGCTAAAAGTAAGAAGCTAAAAAATCCCAAACCATCAGTAATCGCAGTAATCACTACACTTGATCCTACCGCAGGATCGATTTTAAATTTTTTCAAAGTTAGAGGTACAAAAGAACCTACAAAACCGGCTAAGGCTAGATTAATTAGCATTGATAAGGCTATAACAAGTCCCAAAAGAGCTGTTTTAAACCATATGAAAGCTATAATGCTCATAATACTAGCAAATATAAATCCATTGAGTAAAGAAATTCCACTCTCTCTTAATATAACTTTTTTAGCATCTTTAAATTCTACTTCATTGAGTGAGAGCTTTCTAACTGTTACTGCTAAAGCTTGTGAGCCTGTATTGCCTCCCATGGAAGCTACGATAGGCATAAGTACTGCTAGGGCTACAAGTTGTTCTATTTCACCTGAAAAAAGGCTAATGATATTAGCTGAGATTAATGAAGTAGTAAGATTAATCATAAGCCAAAAAGCTCTAGCTTTAGCCGCTTTAAAAGCACTTTCTTCCTCAACATCTGCATCAACTCCGGCTAAGTTATAAATTTGTTCTGTTGCATTTTCTTGGATTAAATCATGGATATCATCATAGGTAATTCTACCTAAAAGCACTCCATCATCATTTACAACTGCTAAAACACTCAAATCATAATCTTCCACTATATCAATAGCCTTTTGTATGTCTTCATGATCTTTTATGCTATAGCTTTTATATCTTTCATTATTGTTTTTAATAATATCTGCAAAACTTAGTTTAAAATCCCAAAGCAAAAGATCGCTTAGGTTGATAGCATTGCAAAGCTTTCCTTGATTATCTATGATATAAACTTGAAAAATTTGATCTACTTGTCCTGAATGTTTTAAAATTCTATATCTTTTAATAGCTTTTTCTATACTCTCATCAATAGAAGCTGTGAAAATTTCTGTTTGCATATAAGCACCAGCAGTATTTTCATCATAATTTTTAAGGCGTAAAATTTCTTCTTTATCTTCAGAGCTTAAGCGGTTTAAAATAGCTAAAGTTTTTTGCGGATTTAGCTCTTCAAAACGCTTAATTAAGTCTGTTGCATCATCACTTTCAAGCTCTTCTACTGCTTTTGCAATCTTTATAATGCTTAAGTGTTCTAAAATATCTTCTAAGATATGTTCAGGTGTTATAGTAGCTACATTTGCAAGTGTGTAAGTATCAAAAGATTTAAGAGTTTGCAAATAAAGCTCTTCGTTATATCTTTTGATAGTCTTTAGGGCTTCATTGGTTTCATAGGTGCTTTGATCTTTGGAAATATTTTTTAAAAGTTCTTGTGCTTCTAAAAAATCATTCATCATCTCAAAGCTCCATAGAATTTTCTATATTTTGTTCTTTTGGTGGATTTTTATAGTTTTCATCAATGCTTTGCAAGCGGTTTTCATACTCTTTTGCCATTTTTAAAAATTCTTCTTTGTTTTTACCGCTTAGGCTTGATTTTGGAATTTTTACTATGGTTTCAGGATTAATTGCTTTGTTATTTAGGTAAAGTCCAAAATGCAAATGTGGCCCAGTGCTCATACCAGTAGAGCCTACATAGGCAATTACTTGTCCTTGCTTAACTTTTTGGCCACGTTTGATTTTTGCAAAGCGACTAAGATGAGCATATAAAGTCATATAGCCTGATACATGTTTTACTTGTACAACCTTACCATAACCACCTTTTGTCCCAACAAAACTAATCGTCCCATCTCCTGCACTCTTAACTGGAGTACCCGTTGGAGCTGCATAGTCAATACCTAAATGCGCTCTATAGCGTTTTAAGATAGGATGATATCTTGCCCTAGTAAAGCGATCTGAAATTCTTGTGTATTTAACAGGTTTGGTTAAAAAGAAATTTTCAAGTTCTTTTCCTTGAGCATTATAATAAGAATCTTTATATAAAAATACAGAATATTCTTTGCCTCTAATGTTAGCTAAAGCTGCTTGGATATTAATATCGCCAAAAAGTCTTCCTAGTCTTCTTTTTTGCTCATAAATTAATACTACGCTATCGCCTTTTCTGACATTTTTAAAGTTAACACTATTTTTAAAAGCTCTCACCATAGCTCTTGCTAAGGTTACACTGCCACTTTCATCATAAACATCTTGATAAGCTGAGTTGTTAATAGCTACGCGAATAGTTCGCTTTTCTTTAGTGTAAGAAATAGGAGTAAAACTCAATACGAATTTATTTTCTATATTTTTGTAAATATGAATTTGTAAATCATCGCTAATTGGGATTAAAACTTGCTCAAGCTCACCTTGTTCATCTTTTAGCATTTGGTATCTAACACCACTTGTGATTTCTGCGCTTAGTTCTTTATCTTCTCCATCAAGATTATAATATAAATTAAGTGGTATAGAATGATCTTGTAAAAAATCAAGTAAGGTTTTGCCATTTTCCCAAGAAAGTTCTTCGACACTTGAAATAGCAAAAAGTTTTATAGATAAAAGTAAAGATATGAAAATTTTTTTCATGATAATCTAAAGCCTTCTAAAATTTAAACATAAATTTGTATTTTACTTAATTTTTCTTACAATTTTGTAAGGAAAAAACAATATAATTTATTTTTTACACTTTTTAAGGAGTATAAATTGTCAAGAATTATCTTATTGCTTTGTTGTTTTTTAGCATTTTTACAAGCTAAAAATTTTGATTTAATACAAACAAAACTTGAAAAAGTAGATGATATTTATGGTTATATAAAAGATGATCCTAGAATTTTATTGCACTCAAGTGGTATAGTTGTGCATGAAATTGATACACAAAAATCCATTATTGCAAGAGCTAGTGTGATAGGGCGTGAAAATGGCTTAGTCAAATTACAATTTAAAGTTTTTGATATGCTAGCTCAAGATGCTATGCCTTTGCCAAATGTATTGCCACAAGTAGGCGATAAAATAGTTTTAAATTATTTATACGATAGAGCTTTGATTATAGCTCCTGATAAAAGTGTGTATCATTTTATAGCACAAAAATTAAATGGAATTTATTTTTTACATCCTGATTTATTTGGTGCGCATATGATACAAGAATACCGCCAAACTCCAAGAAGATCAGATTTTAGATCTTTTTGTTCAAAAAATGCTGTAGGGCTTTTAGTAGTAGCTTTAGAAAATAAAGCTGAGATAGTTGATTGTCAAGACTTTGGTAAGATTGAAGAATTTACCATACCGCAAGCTCAAAGTTTGCAAATTCCATTTTATTCAAGAATTACAGGTTATAAAAGTGATATTTTTAGCTTAAATGATGAGGCTATTGGAAATTATTATGTATATTATGAAAAACTAATTAGCTTAACTAGAGAAAAATAATGCAAGAAATTCATCAAAAATTCTTTCAAGATCTTTTAGGGGTTGAAAATGCTCATTTTGATCCTATCCATAAAAGAGCGTATAGTTATGATGCTACTAAAAAGCATTATTTACCTGATGGAGTGCTTTTTCCAAGAGATGAAAATGATATTAGTCAAATTCTAAAATATTGCAATGAAAATAAAATCATCATCATTCCTAGGGGCTCAGGTAGCGGATTTACCGGTGGAAGCTTGGCTGTTAATGGTGGAGTGGTGCTAAGCTTTGAAAAACATATGAATAAAATTTTAGAAATTGATCTTGAAAATTTAGTCGCAGTGGTACAACCTGGTGTGATAAATATGGCTTTACAAGAAAAAGCAAAAGAATATGGCTTATTTTATCCACCTGATCCTGCTAGTATGGAGTATTCTTCTTTAGGGGGAAATGTAAGCGAAAATGCAGGGGGTATGAGGGCTGCTAAGTATGGCATAACTAAAGATTATGTAATGGCTTTAAGAGCAGTTTTACCTAATGGAGAAATCATTAGAGCAGGTAAAAGAACCATAAAAGATGTAGCAGGTTATAATCTAGCTGGAATTTTAATAGCAAGTGAGGGATCTTTGGCTGTGCTTAGTGAGATTACATTAAAACTAGTTGCTTTGCCAAAGTTTAAAAAGACAGCTATGGGGATTTTTAACAGTATTGATGAAGCAATGAATGCAGTTTATAAAACTTTAGCCAAAGGTGTAACTCCTGTATCTATGGAATTTTTAGATCAACTAAGCATACAAGCATTAGAGCAAAAATTCCAAAAAGGCTTACCTATGGATGCGGGTGCAATTTTAATTGCTGATGTAGATGGTAATGTAGAAGAGGCTTTGGAAGCAGATTTAAAAATCTTGCAAGAGAGTTTTTATGAATCTGGCGTAAGAGAGTTTAAAATAGCAAAAGATGAGCAAGAAGCAGCTAATATTTGGTTTGCTAGAAGAAATTGCTCTCAAAGCATAGCAATGTATGGAAATTTAAAGCTTAATGAAGATATTACAGTGCCACGTTCAAAACTACCTGAGCTTTTAAAAGGCATAGCTGAAATTTCTAAAAAATATGGTTTTAAAATTCCTTGTTTTGGTCATACTGGCGATGGCAATGTGCATACTAATGTGATGGTAAGTGACAAAAATAATCCTGAGTTGGTTAAAAAAGGTTATGAAGCCGTGGAAGAGGTGTTTAAGCTTACAGTTTCTTTGGGTGGGACTTTAAGTGGAGAGCATGGTATAGGCATTTCAAAAGCTCCTTTTATGAAGCTTGCTTTTAGTGAAGCTGAAATGGACTTAATGAGAAATATCAAAAAGGCATTTGATCCAAATAATATACTCAATCCTTTCAAAATGGGACTTTGATGAGTTTTAAAAACTTATTTAAAATTCTTTTAGCTTTAAGAGATAAAGAAATTTTAAATTATGCTGCGGCTTTGAGCTTTTATACTATCTTATCTTTAATACCACTTTTGTTTTTGTGTTTTTGGGTTTTTACCCAAATTCCAAGTTTTGAAATGTATCAAGAAAGAATTAAAAATTTAATTTTTACTTTTTTAATCCCAACTCAACAAGAATTAATCATACAATACATCAATACATTTTTAAAAAACAGTGTAAATTTAGGACTTATAGGGCTTTTAGCTATGGCTTTGACTTCTTTGGCTTTTTTTTCAGGTTATGATTATGTTATTAATAAGCTTTTGGAAGAAGACTCTAAAAGTCTTTGGCATAGTATAAGTTCTTATTGGACTTTGGCAACATTAACTCCACTTGGGCTTGGAGTGAGTTTTTATATTTCAGGTTTTATACAAAAAACCTTAGATGATTTTAATATTGCTTTAAATTTTTTTGAGATTTTACCTTATGTGATTATATGGGCTTTATTTTTTGTATCTTATTCAAGTTCAGTAAGCAAAAAAGGTGATTTAAAAACCTTACTTATTAGTTCTTTTGGCGCTTCTGTGATTTGGTATATTTCTAAGATGATTTTTGTGTATTATGCTGTATATAATAAAACTTATTTAAATGTATATGGTTCTTTTTCTGTAATATTATTTTTCTTTTTGTGGATTTATATTTCTTGGA
The DNA here is from genome assembly GCF_025771295.1 of Campylobacter sp. RKI_CA19_01121. Classification (NCBI taxonomy): domain Bacteria; kingdom Pseudomonadati; phylum Campylobacterota; class Epsilonproteobacteria; order Campylobacterales; family Campylobacteraceae; genus Campylobacter; species Campylobacter sp. RKI_CA19_01121. The sequence goes on along the minus strand of NZ_JAKMQA010000004.1, from coordinate 65,401 downwards.
TTATTTATCTTTTGGGCTTAAAGGCTTATTTGCTTTTAAATCAAGAAAATAAAGGGAATAAGCCCAAGAGAAATTATAAAAAGAGCTAAGTATTTATTAAATATAGCGATTAAAGATAAAATTAAATAAATACAATAAAACACAAAAGGTATTGATAGATTAATTGCATGCATTTTAAACTCAAAAAAATGCATTAAATATAAATCTAATAAATTTCCATAAGAAAAAATATGCAAGATTAAAACCAAAGGATAAAATATCACAAAGGCTAAGCTTAAAGGTATAGCTAAAAATTGCTGAAAGCTAAGTAGAGGAAAAAAGTATAATACAGGAATAATCATTGCTAAAAAGACCCAGATATTTAGCAAAAAAACATGAGTAAAATTTGAAAATTGATCTTTAAAATGATAAAGATATAAATAAATATAAAAAACTCCCAAAATAGAAAATAAAAACCCAACGCTAAAAAGAAGTTTTGGAAAAATGCTAATACAAAATACTATACTTAAAAATAAAAATTTAAAACTGAGTATTTTAATATTTTTACTAAATAAATAAAAAGCAAAAAAGCTCATTAATAAAGCTCTTGTATAAGAAGGGCTAAAGTCTATTAAAAATATATAAAAAATTAAAAGCAAGAAAGCAAAAATGCTAATATCAAGCTTTAAACTTCTATAAGGAAAATATCGTTTGTGAAAAAAAGCGTATAAAGGAGCAAAAATCAAAAAGCAAAAGCTAAATAACAAGCCCAAATGATACCCACTAATAGCGATTAAATGCGCGATATTGTAAAAATTTACATCAGTTCTAAGCTCATTTGAAATATTTTTAGCAAAAAATAAAGCCCCGTAAAATTCTTTGATTTTTTCATTTTGATGTTGATTTAAAAAATACCTTATTAAAGTATTTTCTTTTTGTGTTTTGGTTTTGTTAAAATCATAACTTGGCGCATAAAAACTTTTACTAAGATAATCTTTGAAGTTAATATTTTTAGTGATAATTCTAAGATTTATCACATCATTTTTACTTAAATTTAGATCTTTAAAGCTAGTGGTATAAAAAATAAAATCAGAATTTTTGAGTTTTAAAACTTGATATTTTTTACCTTTTTTATTAGTTTTTTCATAAGAAGATAAAACGATGTTATCTTTAAGTAATAAATGCTTAGTAAGTTTAAAATTTTGATATTTTTTATACTCATAGATGAGATTTAAACTAAAAATTGCTAAAAAACATAATAATAAAATAAAAAATTCTCTATAAGTTTCTTTTATAGAGAATTTTAAACTCATTTTTTCTTAGAAAAGAGTGATAAATATAACCATATAATAAAAATTAAAGTGATTATAAAAGCAGGAGCTATGTAAGGGTAGTTGGTAAATGCTTCAAAAGCTTCTTTTAGGGTATTTCCAAAAATAAAACCAGCATAACCTAAAACAACAGCCCAAATCAAACTAGCTAAGGTGTTGATGATGAAAAATCTTACAAAGCTAAATTTGCAAAGACCTGCTGCTATAGGAATGATAGTTTTTACTCCATAGATAAATTTTTGCACCACTAAAAGCAAATCGCCGTATTTTTTGATTTTCATCATAGCAAGAGCAATTTTTCTTCTATGATTTTTAAAATAAGGCATTATGTCTTTTTTATAGTATTTTCCCAAGATAAATAATAAAGTTGAGCCTATGGTATTAGCTAAAAAGGCTAAAAATATACACAAATGCAAATCAAGTTTAGTAGAACTTGCACAAAGCACTCCTGCAGCAAGTATAGCAACCATACCTCCACCAAAAGAATAAAAAAATAAAATCAAATAGCCATAAGTGCTTAGATTATCTATCATTTCTTGCATGAAAAACCTTATCTTGCAAAATCAATAGCTCTAAGCTCTCTGATGACATTGACTTTTATTTCACCAGGGTATTGAACTTTTTCTTGAATTTCTTCAGCTATTTCTTTAGCTAAAAGCACAGATTCATCATCATTAACTAATTTTGCATTGACAATAACTCTAATCTCCCTACCAGCATTAATAGCATAAGCTTTTTTAACCCCTTCTTTACTTTTTGCTATATCTTCAAGTTCGCTAACTCGTTTCAAGAAGGCCTCAAGCACCTCACGCCTTGCACCAGGACGCGCAGCGCTTAGTGTATCTGCTGTACAAACTGCAGCTGATTCTATACTTGTAGCCTCTTCATGTCCATGGTGAGCATAAATTGCATTAATCACAACAGGATGTTCTTTGTATCTTTTGCAAAGCTCAGCTCCTAAGTCTACATGAGAACCTTCAAATTCATGTGTTAAAGCCTTGCCTATATCGTGTAAAATCCCAGCTCTTCTTGCTAATTTTTCATCCCCACCACACTCAGCTGCTATGATTCCAGCTAAATGTGCTACTTCTAAAGAATGTGCTAGAGCATTTTGACCATAACTTGCTCTATATCTTAATTTTCCTATTAATTTAACAATTTCAGGATGGATGTTATTAAGTCCCAAATCCATTACTATGGTTTGACCTTCTTCTAAGATATTATCTTCAAATTCTTTACAAACTTTTTCATGAATTTCTTCTATTTTTGCAGGTTGAATTCTGCCATCTTCAACTAAAAGTTCAATCACCTTTGTAGCAATGGCGCGTCTATAAAGATTAAAACAACTTACTATGATTGCTCCAGGTGTATCATCGATGATAATATCAACACCCAAAACCATTTCTAAGGTTTTAACATTTCTTCCTTCTTTACCTATAATACGACCTTTTAGCTCATCATTTTTGATATTTACCACATTGATTAATCTTTCAGCAGCAAATTCTCCTGCAAATCTTGAAGTAGCTTGTGCCAAGATAAAATTAGCCTTTCTTTTAGCTTCATTTCTAGCTTCTTCTTCGTATTTTCTAACAATATGAGCAATTTCAGCCCTTGAGTTTTCTTCTACTTTTTGTAAGACAATGTTTTTTGCTTCTTCTTGTGTAAGACCAGCTGAATGTTCAAGTATTTTTAGCACCTCATCGAGTTTTGTTTCATAGTTTTGTTTTAAATTTTCATTTTCTTCATGTAAAGCTTTTATAACTTGTTGTTCTTTTGCTAATTTATTTTTGTTTTCCTCATGAAGTTTTTCTTGATAATGAAGATTTTGTTCTTTTTTGTTAAGCTCTTCTAGTTTAATAGAATGCTCTTTTTGTAGTTTTTGAATTTTTTCATCAAATTTTTTCTTTGCCGCAAATTCAGCTTCAGCAACTGAATTTTTAGCATCTTTAAGTGTTAGCTCAGCTTCATATTCAATGGCTTTTGCTTTTGCTTTTGCTTGCTCTAAAAAGATATTGAAATTTGCATCATTAATCTTTTTGGCGACTATATACCCAATCCCTCCGCCTATAAAAACGGCTATTAATGCGACTAATATTTCTATCATTGTTTTTAACTTTCCTAAAATATTTTTTATAAGGGTTTATATAAAAATTTCCTTTTATATCATGATCTTGGCTAAAAAATTGATCAGATTTTGCATCTATCATTTGCGTAAAAATAACCAAAGGTTTTTTATAAGAAATGCTTTCAAAAAACCTATCGTAAAAACCTTGACCATGACCGATTCTTCCTAATTTTGCATCTACACCTATTACAGGGATAATCGCAACATCAATGCGAGTTTGCAAAAAAGAATCTTTTGGTTCATATACCCCAAAGCTCTTTTTTTCAAGAGCTAATCTTAATTTTACTACCTTTAAACTTTTATCTTGCATAAATGGGACGAAAATTTGATATTTTTTTGTTAAAAAATGTCTGAATTTATAAAGATTAATTTCATATTTTAAAGGGATATATATAAGGATATTTTTGCAATTTTTGCATAAATTTAGAATTTTCATTATTTCTTGAAAAACTAAAAAATCTCTTTTATATTGATATTTTAATTTTAAATGCATTTTGGATTTTTGTTTTATTCTAAAATTGTTTTTTATCAAGGCTTTCCTTAAAGTTTTTAACTTTTTATGTTATACTTTTAAGCTTAAAAAATCATAAGGATAAGAATTGAAATTTAAAATTTTTTTAGTAATTTTTATCGCGGTATTTTTTGCTTCATGTTCGAGTGATAAAGAAAATTCTAGCACTGAAAATACAGACAATGCAAGTTTGACTCAAAGTGAAAATACTGATTTTACTTTGAAATTTTTAGATGGTAGAAAAATGTATGTGAAATATCATGAACAAGCTTTCAGTTTTGATGATACGACTAAAGCTAAGTTGTTTGTTTTTTTTACAAGTTGGTGTGCACCTTGTAAGGTTCAAATTCCACATTTAAATAATCTAAATAAAAAATACCAAGACAAATTTGAAGTAATAGCGCTTTTTTTAGAAGAAAATAAAGAGCAAGAAATATTAACTTTTATAGAAGATGAAAAAATGAAATTTTCAGCGGCTATAGGAGGGAATAATTTTGTTTTTTCCAAGGTTTTAAATGTCAATTCTATTCCAACGATGGTGTTGTTTAATGCAAAAGGCGAAAAGATTAAAGAGTATTTAGGGATAATCCCCGAAGAAATGTTAGATATAGATATACAAAAAGCGATAATGTAATGTTTGGATTTTTAAAAAATGGTTTGAAAAAAACCTTAGAAAGTATTCATTTAGTTAAAGCTTCAAATAAAATCATTACCAAAGATTTACTTGAAGAAATGCTTTTAGAAGCTGATGTGGCATATGAGATAGTTGAAGAGATTATTTACTATCTTCCTCCAAATGATGAGGTTAAAAAGGCTGATTTAGAGCGTGTTATGGGGACTTATTTTATTTATGATAAACCAGAACTTGCTAATGCCAAGCCTTTTGTGGATTTGATTTTAGGTGTAAATGGGGTAGGCAAGACTACAAGTATTGCTAAAATGGCGCATTTACATAAAGAAAATGGCGAAAAAGTTATACTTGGAGCTTGTGATACTTTTAGAGCAGGAGCCATAGAGCAGTTAAAGTTATGGGCGCAAAAATTAGATATAGATATCATAGCTACTTCACAAGGACACGATCCTTCAGCAGTCGCTTATGATGCTATTTCTAAAGCTTTGGCAAAAAACTATGATAGGGTTATTTTAGATACGGCAGGACGCTTGCAAAATCAAAAAAATCTTGCTAATGAGCTTGAAAAAATCGTTCGCATAAGTGATAAAGCTATGCAAGGAGCTCCTCATAGAAAAATCCTTGTGCTTGATGGCACTCAAGGTGTGGCAGGAATTTTGCAAGCAAAAGCTTTTAATGATTTAGTAAAACTAGATGGAGTGATTATTACAAAACTTGATGGAACTGCTAAAGGTGGGGCTTTGTTTAGCATAGCAAGAGAGCTTGAACTTCCTATTTTATATGTAGGAGTAGGGGAGCAACTAGGACAAATTCATGAGTTTAATCCTAATGAATATGTTAAAACTTTAGTTGAAGAGATTTTTGCGTAATTTATGGCTAAAAAACATATTTTATTTGAATGCCAAGCTTGTGGAAATCAGCAAAGTAAATGGCTAGGAAAATGCCCTGAATGTGGTTCTTGGGATAGTTTTGTTGAGCTAAAGCAAGAACAAATTAAAGTTTTAAAAGAGTTAAATTCACCCTCAAACACTCCAAATTCTGCAGTATGTATAAATGATGTTGTAGCAGAAAATTTTACACGTATTAGCACTGATGATAATGAGCTTGATTTAGTTTTAGGTGGTGGGCTTGTTGTGGGTTCTTTGGTGCTAATTGGGGGTTCACCCGGAGTTGGAAAATCCACACTTTTATTAAAAATTGCTTCAAATTTGGCAAAAAGTGGCAAAAAAGTACTTTATGTAAGTGGAGAGGAGAGTAAATCTCAAATCAAACTGCGTGCAGATCGTTTGAATGCAAATTGTGAAAATTTATTTTTACTTACTGAACTTTGCTTGGAAGATATTTTAAGCGAGCTTTCTAAAAAAGATTATGAAATTTTAATTATTGATTCTATTCAAACTTTATATTCTAATAAAATTACTTCAGCAGCAGGTAGTATCACTCAAGTTAGAGAAATTACTTTTGAGTTAATGCGCTATTCTAAAGCCAATAATATTAGCACTTTTATCATAGGACATATCACTAAAGATGGGGCTATAGCTGGACCTAGAATTTTAGAGCATATGGTAGATGTAGTGCTTTATTTTGAAGGTGATGCTAATAAAGAAATAAGAATTTTAAGAGGTTTTAAAAATCGTTTTGGAAATATTTCTGAAGTTGGTATTTTTGAAATGACTTCTAAGGGTTTAATTAGTGCTAAAGATATAGCTAATAGATTTTTTACGCGTGGCAAGGCAGTAAGTGGTAGCGCTTTGAGTGTAGTGATGGAAGGAAGCAGAGCTTTGGTGTTAGAAATTCAAGCCTTAGTTTGTGAGAGTGCTTACCCAAAACGCAGTGCAACAGGCTATGAAAAAAATCGTTTAGATATGCTCATAGCTTTACTTGAGAGAAAGCTTGAAATTCCTTTGGGACATTATGATGTGTTTATTAATGTAAGTGGTGGGGTGAAAATTAGTGAAACTGCGGCAGATTTAGCGGTGGTTGCAGCGATTATTTCAAGTTTTAAAAACCGCCCCTTGAGTAAAGATAGTGTTTTTGTGGGTGAGCTTAGCTTAAATGGTGAGATTAAAGAAGTATTTTCGCTTGATGTGCGTTTAAAAGAAGCTAAAATGCAAAAATTTAAAAATGCCATAGTGCCGGTTAAACCTATGGAAGAACTTGGTTTAAAATGTTTTGTAGCCAAAGAATTACGTGAGGTTTTAGAATGGATGTAAAATTTGATGTGATTGTTATAGGCTCAGGACTTGGAGGCTTAAGTGCGGGTGCTTTTTTAGCTAGAAATGGTAAAAAAGTTTTAGTTTTAGAACAGCATTCTTTAATCGGTGGTTGTGCTACTTGTTTTAAAAGAAAAGGTGCTTTGATTGATGCGGGGCTTCATGAAATGGACCTAGGTGAAGCAAAAACTGACATGAAGCATTTGGTTTTTGAAAAACTTGGTATAAAAAATAAAATTGAAATTTTACCTTTACCAAGTGCATGGAGTATTAAAAGTAAAAATTATAATCTAACTTTACCTCATGGCATAGAAAAAGTAAAAGAGGTTTTGAAAAAAGAATTTCCACAAGAATGCAAAGGCATTGATAAATATTTTAAAGCTATAAAAACGCAAGCTTATGCTATTCGAAGGTTTCCTTGGGATTTAAAATTAAGTGAATTATTGTTATTTCCATTTAGCACTTCTTGGATATTTATCAAAAATAGATTGTTTAATAAAAAAGTTTATGATGTTTTAAATGCTTATATAAAAGACGATAAGTTAAAAAAGATTTTAAATGCAAATATGAGTTATTATCATCATGATAGTAAAGAATTTATTTTTAGTTTTCATGGCATTGCTCAAAAGCATTATTATGATGGTGGGGTGTATATTAAAGGTGGCTCGCAAGCTTTAAGTGATGCTTTGGCTGAGGTTATCAAAGAAAATCAAGGACAGGTTTTAGCTAAGGCTGAAGTTGTTAAAATACTCACAAAAGATCAAAAAGCTTATGGAGTAGAATACATTCAAAATAATCAAAAACACACCATCTATGCGCAAAATATCATTGCAAATTGTGATCCTTTAATCGTATATAAAGACTTGCTTAAAGATTTAAATTTAACCCAAGAAATCAAAGCAATAGAGTCTAAAAAGCGTGCTTGTTCTTTGGTAAGTGCTTATTTTATTTATGATAAAGATATTTCTAAAATTTATGAAAATATGGATTATTGCAATTTTATATTTGAAGATGATTTTTTAAATAGTTCATATGAAAATACTAATATTTTAAAATTAGATATCAAAAAAAGACCTATGGCTTTTGTAAATTATTCTAAAATTGATAGTGGTTTAGCTAGCGATAGATACATAGGTGTTGTAGCTTTTAGTTCAAATTATAATGAATGGGATTTAAATAAACAAGATTATAAAGCTAAAAAAGAAGAAGTATTAAAAGCTATAGTGCAAAGACTAGATGAGATATTTCCAAATTTAAGCTCACACTTAATCCATCAAGAATTAGCTACCCCAAAAACTATACAAAGATATACTAAAGCTTATGAGGGTGCAATTTATGGATTTTCTCAAGATCAAGAAGGGGTTAAATATAGATTGTATTATAAAAGTAAAAGTATAGAAAATTTATATTTTGCTAATGCTTTTATATTTCCTGGCGGTGGTTTTACAGGTGCGATTTTAGGAGGATATTTTTGCGCTAATAAAATGAATTTTCATTAAAATATAAGCAATTTTTTTTTATAATATTAGCTTTGAAATATTTATTCTGCTAAGGATTTTTAATGAAAGATTTATTTTTATTTAGTTCTTTTATAGATTCTAGTCACACTTTTGCATACTTTTTTCATTTGGGTATAGTGGTTGTGATTTCTTTAATTTTAGCAAAACTTGCTACAAGATCCATGCAAATTGTCCCAAGAGGTAGTCAGAATTTAGCTGAGGCTTATATGGAAGGCATTTTAAGCATGGGTAGAGATACCATGGGTAGTGATGAAGCTGCTAGAAAATATTTACCTTTGGTTGCAACTATAGGTTTTATGGTGTTTTTTAGTAATATTATAGGAATTATCCCAGGTTTTGAAGCTCCAAGTGCTAGTTTAAATTTTAGTGCTTCTTTAGCTATTATAGTATTTGTGTATTATCATTTTGAAGGCATTAGAACTCAAGGATTTTTTAAGTATTTTGCACATTTTATGGGACCTGTTAAAATTCTAGCACCTTTAATGTTTCCTATAGAAGTGGTTTCTCATTTTTCAAGAGTTATTTCTTTATCTTTCCGTTTATTTGGTAATATCAAAGGAGATGATTTATTCTTAGCAGTTATTTTAGCTCTTGTGCCTTGGGTTGCGCCATTGCCTGCTTATATGCTTTTAACTTTTATGGCATTTTTGCAATCTTTTATTTTTATGATTTTAACTTATGTTTATTTAGCGGGTGCAACTGTAGTTGATGAACATCATTAATTTTTAAAAAGCAAAAAATATTTTTTGCTTTTTTCTTTTTTATTATTCCTCTTTTATTCTTTTTTTAAACTCTTTTTGAAATAAAAAACGCTAGAATAAACAAAAAATTCTAAGGAAAATTTTAATGTTTGAAGTTGTTATAGGACTTGAAGTTCATGCACAATTAAATACCAAAACAAAAATCTTTTGTTCATGTGCAACTTCTTTTGGAGAAAAATCAAATACTAATGTATGCCCAACATGTTTAGCTTTACCAGGTGCTTTGCCTGTATTAAATCAAGAAGCAGTGAAAAAAGCTATAGCGTTTGGAAAAGCAGTTAATGCAACTATAAATAAAAAAAGTATTTTTAATAGAAAAAATTATTTTTATCCTGATTTACCAAAGGCTTATCAAATTTCGCAATTTGACATTCCTATAGTAGAAAATGGCGAGTTGTTTATTAATGTAAATGGAGAAAATAAACGCATAGGTATTACTAGAGCTCATTTAGAAGAAGATGCGGGGAAAAATATACATGAAAGTAATTTTTCAAAAGTAGATTTAAATAGAGCAGGTACACCTTTGCTTGAAATCGTTAGCGAGCCTGAACTTAGAAGTTCTGATGAAGCAGTGGCTTATTTGAAAAAGCTTCATTCTATTATAAGATTTTTAGATATTTCAGATGCAAATATGCAAGAAGGTAGTTTTAGATGTGATGCTAATGTTAGTATTCGTCCAAAGGGTGATGATAAGCTTTATACTAGAGTGGAGATTAAAAATTTAAATTCATTCCGTTTTATCCAAAAGGCGATTGAGTATGAAGTAAAACGCCAAAGTGAAGCTTGGGAAGATGGAAAATACGATCAAGAAGTTGTGCAAGAAACAAGATTATTTGATACGGTTAATTTAGTTACTAGAAGTATGAGAGGCAAGGAAGATTCTGCTGAATATAGATATTTTCCTGATCCTGATCTTTTACCTGTAATTTTAGATGATGAAATGCTAAGTCAAGATATACCTGAACTTCCTGATGAGAAAAAAGCTAGATTTGTTAGTGAGTTAGGTATTAAAGAAAGCGATAGTGAAGTGATTGTTTCTTCATTAGAGCTTTGTAGATATTTTGAGTATTTAATTGATCAAAAATTAAATCCAAAACTTTGTGTTACTTGGCTTACGACCGAGTTAATGGGACTTTTAAAAGGTGAATTAACTATAGAAAACTCACCTATAAAACAAGAAAAATTAGCTGTTTTAATCAAACGTATAGAAGAAGGTGTTATTAGTGCTAAAGCAGGTAAGGATATTTTAGCTTATGTGTTTGAAAATACAGAAGTTGAAATTGATAATGCTATTGAAAAACTTGGTTTAAAACAAGTAAGCGATGATGGTGCTATTGAAAAGATTGTTGATGAAATTTTAGCAAACAATGAAGATAAAGTAGCTGAATATAAAAGTGGTAAAGATAAACTTTTTGGTTTCTTTGTTGGTCAAGCAATGAAAGCAGGCAAGGGTGCGTTTAATCCTGCTAAGGTAAATGAAATTTTAAAAGCAAAACTTGGTTAAATATGAAAATAGCAGTTATTGGTGCAGGAAAATGGGGAAGTGCTTTATATGATGCATTGAGTGTTAAAAATGAATGCGTGATAACTTCTTTTCACGAAAAAGATCTTTCTTATTTTGTTAGCACCAAAGAAGCTTTAGGGTATGAATATTTGGTTTTTGCTTTATATGCTCAAGGAATACATGAATGGCTTGCAAATAATTTTAAAGATTTAAATCAAAAAATTCTTGTAGCTTCTAAGGGCATTGATTGCAAAAGTTTAAAATTTATGGATGAGGTATTTGGTGAGTTTATAAGTAGTGATAGACTTTGTTTTTTAAGTGGACCTTCTTTTGCAAGCGAAGTGCTAGAAAAAAAACCTTGTGCTTTGGTTATTAGTGGTAAAAATCAAGAACTCTGTAATCAATTTGCGAGTTTTTTTCCAAACTATATTAAAACCTATACAAGTTCTGATGTTAAAGGTGCTGAAATTTGTGGTGCTTATAAGAATGTTTTAGCAATTGCAAGCGGAGTTTGTGATGGCTTAAATTTAGGCAATAATGCAAGAGCTTCTTTAGTCTCAAGAGGTTTAGTAGAAATGCACCGTTTTGGGCAGTTTTTTAGTGCTAAAGAAGAAACATTTTTAGGACTTAGTGGGGCTGGAGATTTATTTTTAACAGCTTCAAGCAATCTATCAAGAAATTATAGAGTAGGTTTGAGTTTGGCTAGTGGCAAAAATATAAAAGATATTTTAATGGAGCTTGGAGAGGTAGCCGAAGGAGTGCAAACTGCTTATGCCATACATGCCTTATCAAAGCAATTTCAAATTTATACCCCGATTGTCAATGAAGTGGTTTTAATGCTAGAGGGTAAAAATGCTTGGGAATCTTTGAAAGATTTGATGTCATCAAAGGAGGAAATATCATGATTATCAAAAATGCAAAAATTTATGGTGAACAAGTACTTGATCTTAAAATAGAAGATGGAAAAATCACTCAAATTGCCAATGATTTAAATAATGATGAGTGTATTGTTGATATAAAAGGCAAAACTTTGCTTCCTTCGTTTATTGATTTAAATGTTAGTTTACTTGATAATGAATTTAGTATAGATAAATTATATGATCTTGAAAAAGCATGCTTAAAAGGCGGGGTAGGGACTATTGTTTTAAAAGATAGTTTAGAAGCTAACACTCAAGGCTATGCACTTTATTTTGATAAATTAAAATCTTTAGATATTAATGTTTTACCTACTATTAATGTATTAGATAAAACAGAAAAATTAAAAAATATCGCCACCTTAATTGATATGGGCGCAAAAGGCTTGGAACTTTCAAGTACTTTAGGTGCAAATTATTTAAGACAGTGTATGCAATATGCTAATATGAAATCAACTCCTGTGTTTTTAAAGTGTTTTGATGAGAGTTTTGATGATCATGGAGTGATGAATGATGGACAAACAAGTTTTGAATTAGGACTAATAGGAATTAGTGATATAGCTGAAACTAGTGAAGTAGCAAAAATGAAAGAATTAGTGGAGTTTTATAAAAACAAAGCTTGTTTTAACTCTTTAGCAATTACAAGATCATTTGAATTACTACATGATCAATATAGTGAAATTTCAATCCATCATTTAATCAAAGATGAAAACGCTTGTGAAAATTTCAATACTCAAGCAAAAATTTTACCTCCACTAAGAGCAAAAAATGAATTAATAGGTCTTAAAAAATTACTTCAAGATAAAAAAATTACTTTCTTAAGCTCTTTGCATACTCCTAGCACTAAAAAAGATTTAGCTTTTGATGAAGCAGACTTTGGAATTAATGCCATAGCTATGTATATGAGTTTATGTTTTACATATTTAGTAAAAGAAGGTATTTTAACTTGGAAAGAATTATGTGATTTTACAAGTTATAATCAAGCGCAATTTTTAGGATTAAACAAAGGTAAAATAGAACTTGGTTTTGATGCTGATTTAGTTGTATTTGAAGAAAATCTTTCTTTTAAAGGGGAGGGTTTATATGCAAATGATACCTTGCAAGGTAAGGTAGAAAAAAGCTTTATAGCAGGAAAAGTTTTTAGCTTTTAAGCTAAAAACTCTTATTTATTTTGCATAGCTTGTGCTACTTGAGCTGAGCTATTTCTAATTTTTTCCATACATTCTCTAGCTTCTTTGGCTAAATCCACACTTTGATTTACACCACTTAAACCATCTTTAATACTTTGTACCACTTCAGCTGTTACATTTCTAATAGAATTAATGGTAGTAGTAATTTCATTTACTGAATGTCCAGTTCTTTCAGCTAGATTTCTAACTTCATCAGCAACCACGGCAAAACCACGTCCATGTTCTCCAGCACGCGCTGCTTCTATGGCAGCATTTAGCGCTAAAAGATTGGTTTGATCTGCTATATCACTAATAGTTTGAATGATATTTTTGATTTCTTCTGATTGTTCATTTAATGATGAAACTAAATTACTACTATTATTCATCATCTCGGCAATATTTTGAATATTTTGAACCGTATTTTCTATAACACTATCGCCTTCTTGAGTTAAATTATCATTTTGTTCTGCTAGCTCGCTAATGAGTTTTAGTTTTTCCTCATCTCTTACAACTTGCTCGGTAATATCTGTTGCAAATTTAATAACTTTATAAATTTCTCCATCATCATTTTTGATAGGATTATAGCTTGCTTCTAGGTGGATTAGTTTATTGTTTTTACCAAAGCGTATAAATTTTCCTGATTGGAATTTACCACTTCTTAATTCTTCCCAAAAAATTGTATATTCTTTTGAGTTTCTAAACTTTTCTTCGCAAAACATACTATGGTGCTTTCCTTTGATTTCACTTAATGAATAACCCATAGTTTGAGTGAAGTTTTCATTAGCATTTAAAATCTCTCCATAAGGATTAAATTCAATAATAGCCATAGAACGATTAGCTGCATCTATGGTGTTTTTTAAATCAAGCATTTCATAGTGCCTTTGAGTAATGTCATTGGCGAATTTAATAACCTTATATACTTTGTTATTTTGATCTAAAATAGGAAGATAATTAGCTTCAAGATAAATGTCTTTTCCACCTTTTGCGATGCGTCTAAAAAGACCATTTCTTGATTTACCACCTTTTAAATCTCTCCAAAAATCAACATAGCGTTGAGACTTTACTACTTCAGGTAAGCAAAACATACTATGGTGTTTTCCTTTAATTTCATCTAGAGAGTAATTCATAGTTTTTAGAAAATTTTCATTAGCGCTAATGATGGTCCCATCTGTTTGAAATTCTATCATCGCCATAGTTTTGCTAATAGCATTAAGTATATCTTGAAAAGCTTGATTAGATTGTTCTAATTGAATAATTTGCTCATTGATTTTTTTCTTATTGACAAACATGAATTTCCTTTATAAAAATAGCTTAAAATTATAAAGTGTTTTTTGAAATAAATAATTTGTTTGTGTTAGTTTTTTGTTAAATTAGAAAATTTTTCTTGCAAAGAAGTTCTGATTGAATCATTAATCTCATCACTATTCTTTAAGTATTGTTCATTAAGCTTTTCGAGCTCTTTTAAAAAGTCAAAAAGAGCTTCTTCCCACAAAGCATTGCTTTTTTTACTTAAATTCATAGTTTGAATATGGTTAAGCTTTCTGCTCATATCGCTTAAATTTTCCAAAAATTCATCTTTATTATTTTCATTTTGAAGTGTAAAAGTGTTTTGTAAAAGATTGTTTTTGATATTTCTTATTTCTTCGTTAATAAGATCACAAAATTCAGGATAGATATCATTTTTAATGGGTTCAAGTAAGGCTTGCTCATCTAATTTTAGTGTATATTTTTTAATAGCAAAAAAAAGAATTAAAAAAGCTATTGCGCTAATTAAGAGATAAAAAACCATTTTTTAAAATTCCTTAAATGGTGCGGTTAGCGAGATTTGAACTCGCACACGCTGAGCGCACCACCCCCTCAAGATGGCGTGTCTACCAGTTCCACCATAACCGCATAAAGCCCTAAAAGGGCTTTTGTGATTAAGCTGCTACTAATGCTTGGAATGGATTAGCATAAAGAGCGATAAGAGCAATAACAAGTGCATAGATAACTTGAGCTTCAATCATCGCTAAAGCAATAAACATAGTAGTCATTAATTTACCACCAAGACCAGGGTTTCTAGCAGTACCTGCTATAGTTGCTGCCGCAGTATTACCCATACCAATAGCACCACCTAAAGCTGCAACACCAAGTCCTAAACCTGCTGCTAAGATAGAAAAAGAAGCTAACCATTGATTCATAGAGCCTTCAGCAGCGAATGCAAAACCACTTAAAGCTAGCATTAAAAATACGATTTTTTTCATAGTATTCCCTCGATATAAAATTTAAATCCTTTCGGCTTGCGTATCCCTACTCGTGATTTATAAAAGCGAAATTATATATTAATATAGCTTTAAAATTATTGAAATTTAAATTAATAAGCATATTTTAAAATAAATTAAAGTTTTTTTTAGCTACATTAAATGTTTTTTATGTGTTTATAAAATTTAAGGTTATTTTTATGAATGATAAATTTTCTAAAATAGGCTTTGTATTAGCAGTGGCAGGTTCAGCCGTTGGGCTTGGAAATGCTTGGAAATTTCCAACTTTAGTAGGGCAAAATGGAGGCTCAGCCTTTGTACTTTTGTATTTATTTTTGACTTTGGGTGTAGGTTTTGTGATATTTTTAGCAGAACTTAGTATAGGAAAACTTAGTGAAAAAGATCCTGTAAATGCTTATTATACTTTAGCACCAAAACACAAAAGAGCTTGGTCTATAGTCGGTTTTTCTTTAATAGGCGCTATTTTGATTGTTTCTTTTTATAGTGTGATTATAGGATGGATTGTGAAGTATGCTTATTTTGGATTTTTTCCTTTACCAAAAAGCATAGAAGAAAGTGGTGCTATTTTTGGAAATTTACTTTCTAATGATGTTTTATCTCAATTTATATGTTTTACTTTTGTATTTATAGTTATTTTTTATGTAGTATCAAAAGGTGTTAAAAGTGGTATAGAAAAACTTAATGTTTGGATGATGCCAAGTTTATTTATACTACTTATTTTAATGCTTGGGTATTCTTTTAGTATGGATGGTTTTTCTAAGGCGAGTGAATTTTTGTTTTCTCCTGATTTTTCTAAGCTTGGTGTAGGGGCGTTTTTGAGTGCTTTAGGACTTGCTTGCTTTTCTTTATCTATTGGAGTGGGTTCGATTATAACTTATTCTGCAAGTTTGCCTGATAAAACAAATTTTATTACAAGTACTATTAATATTATTATTATTAATATTATCATTGGTATTATGATGGGACTTATTGTATTTACTTTCATATTTGAATTTAATGGCAATCCAGCTCAGCAAGGTCCAGGTTTGATTTTTGTATCTTTAATGAGTTTGTTTTCAAATATTGATCCAATTGGCTTTTTACCTTTGGGAAATATTTTAGCCATAGCCTTTTTTATAGCTTTATTTTTTGCAGGGATTACTTCGGCAGTTTCCATGATAGAACCTTTAACCTTTTATTTAATTAATTCTTATAATTTTACAAGAAAAAAAGCTTTGATTTTTATAGCTTTCATTGTGTATTTTTTGGGAAGTTTGTGTATTTTATCAGGAATTGAGTGGAGTAAAGATTCTTTGGAATTTTTTGGAAAAAGTTTTTTTGATATATTAGATTTTATAGCTTCAAATTTAATGATGCCTTTGGGCGGGTTATTTGGTGCAATCTTTGTAGGCTTTGTACTTAAAAAAGAAGCTTTGCAAACTTTATTTTATCCTTATATGAGGGGTAAATACTTTGAGTGCTGGTATTTTTTTGTAAGATATATTTCACCTTTGGCGGTGATTTTAATCATGATAAAACAATTATTTTTTTAAGGTTAAAAGATGAATGAAAAATTTTCTAAAATAGGTTTTGTATTAGCAGTGGCAGGTTCAGCCGTTGGGCTTGGAAATGCTTGGAAATTTCCAACTTTAGTGGGTAACAATGGCGGTTCAGCTTTTGTAGTGGTGTATTTGCTTTTAACCTTAGGTGTGGCTTTTGTGATATTTTTAGCAGAACTTAGCATAGGAAAACTTAGTGAAAAAGACCCTGTAAATGCTTATTATACTTTAGCACCAAAAAATAAAAAGGCATGGTCTCTAGCGGGATTTTTTATGCTTGGTGCTATTATTTTAGTGTCTTTTTATAGTGTTGTGATAGGTTGGATAGCAAAATATGCTTATTTTGGATTTTTTGAACTACCTAAAGATACAAATGAAGCAGGCGCTATTTTTGGAAATTTACTTTCTAATGATGTTTTATCTCAATTTATATGTTTTACTTTTGTATTTATAGTTATTTTTTATGTAGTATCAAAAGGTGTTAAAAGTGGTATAGAAAAACTCAATGTTTGGATGATGCCAAGCTTATTTATACTACTTATTTTAATGCTCGGGTATTCTTTTAGCATGGATGGTTTTTCTAAAGCAAGTGAGTTTTTGTTTGTACCTGATTTTTCAAAATTAAGTGTTAATTCTATATTAGATGCACTAGGGCTTGCATTTTTTAGTATGTCTTTGGGTGTTTGTGTGATTTTAACTTACGCAGCAAGCTTGCCTGATAAAACAAATTTTATAAGTAGTGCTTTAAATATTATCATCATTAATACTATCATTGGCTTAATGATGGGGCTTATTGTATTTACTTTTATATTTGAATTTGGGGCTGATCCTACCCAACAAGGTCCAGGGCTTATATTTATATCATTAACAACACTTTTTGCAAAATTAGGATTTTTAGGAAATGTTTTAGCCATAGCCTTTTTTATAGCTTTATTTTTTGCAGGGATTACTTCAGCTATTTCCATGATAGAACCTTTTACTTTTTATCTTATAAATCGTTATCAAATTTCAAGAAAAAAAGCTTTGGTTTTTGTAGGTGTGATTGTTTATTTTCTTGGAAGCTTATCTATACTTTCTTTTTATCATGTAAGTGCGCCAAGTTTAAATTTCTTTGGAAAAAGTTTTTTTGATATTTTAGATTTTTTCATACAAAATTTATTAATGCCAATTTCTGCTTTAATTACAGCGTTTTTTGTGGGTTTTGTGCTTAAAAAAGAGGCTTTGCAAATTTTATTTCATCCCTTTATGCGCGGGGTGTATTTTGAAATTTGGTATATCTTTTTAAGATATATTTCTCCATTAGCAGTGATTTTAATCATGGCCAGACAGCTTTTTTTCTAAGGCATTAAAATGAATGATAAATTTTCTAAAATAGGCTTTGTATTAGCCGTTGCAGGTGGTGCTATAGGGCTTGGAAATGCTTGGAAATTTCCAACCTTAGTAGGGCAAAATGGTGGTTTTGCTTTTGTGCTTTTGTATTTGCTTTTGACTATTAGTGTGGGATTTTGTGTATTTTTAGCTGAAATTGCTATGGGAAGATTAAGTCAAAGTGATCCTGTAAATGCTTATAAAAGTTTAGCAACCAAGTATGCTCAAAAATGGAAATTTGCTGGATTTTTTATGCTTGGTGGAATTTTTGTATTATCTTTTTATCTTGTTATTATGGGTTGGGTTTTAAAATACATGATAACTTCGATTTATTATTTGCCTAGTAATACCCAAGAGGCAGGAGCTTTGTTTGGAAATTTAATACAAAATAGTATTTTGGAAAGTAGTTTGTATTTTTTAATTGCTTTTTTTCTTACCTTGTTTGTTGTCTCAAGAGGGGTTAAAAGTGGTATAGAAAAACTGAATGTTTGGATCATGCCAAGTTTATTTATCATGCTTGTATTAATGCTAGTGTATTGCTTTTTTCAAGATGGTTTTAAAGAAGCTTTTGTTTATTTGTTTTATCCTGACTTTACTAAACTTAATCTAAACTCGGTTTTAACAGCTTTAGGCCTTGCTTTTTTTACCTTATGTTTAGGTATAGGTTGTATTACTACTTACGCAGCTTCATTAAAAGATGATACAAATTTAATCACAAGTTCAGCCATAATTGTGCTTTTAAATATCAGCATTGGCTTAATGATGGGGCTTATTGTATTTACTTTTATATTTAAATTTAATGCCAATCCCGCAGAAGGTGCTGGACTTGTATTTATATCTTTAACGACTTTATTTTCCAACTTAGGTGCTATCTTTGGGCATTTTTTAGCCTTTTATTTTTTCTTGGCTTTGTTTTTTGCAGGGATTACTTCAGCAGTTTCTATGATAGAACCTTTTACTTTTTATCTTGTGAATGAATATAAAATTTCAAGAAAAAAAGCTTTGGTTTTTATAGGTTTTGTGGTTTTTCTTTTAGGGATGAGTTGTATTTTATCTTTTAGTGCTAGTTATGGGGCTAGTTTTAGTTTTTTTGGTTTTAGTTTTTTTGATATTTTGGATAAATTAACTTCTAATTTTATGCTCCCACTTGGAGCTATTGCTAGTGCTATTTTTGTAGGATTTTTTGTAGATAAAATGAAAATGTATAATTTGTTTTCTAAATTTATGAGTAAAAGTATTTTTGAAATATGGTATTTTTTACTCAGATTTGTTGCGCCTGTTGCGATTATTATCATTATGTTAAATCAAATTTTATAAATTTATTTTTTAAGAAATAAGGTTATAATTGCAAAGATGCAAAAATAAGGAAAAATTATGGCTAAAAAATTAATTGATGTGATGGATACCACATTTAGAGACGGTTTTCAATCTGTTTATGGTGCTAGAGTTTTGATGAATGACTTTTTTCCTGCCCTAGAAGCAGCTAAAGAAGCAGATATTAAGCATTTTGAATTTGGCGGTGGAGCTAGGTTTCAAAGCTTATTTTTTTATTTAAATGAAAATGCCTTTGAAATGATGGATAAATTTAGAGCCATCGTTGGAAAAGAAGCAAATTTACAAACCCTTGCAAGAGGGGTTAATACTGTAGCACTTGATACAGGTAGTAAAGAAATTATTGATTTACATGCAAAAATGTTTGCAAAACATGGTACAACTACCATAAGAAATTTTGATGCATTAAATGATGTAAATAATTTGAAATTTAGTGGAGAATGCATAGTTAAACATGGTTTAAAACATGAAATTACTATTACTTTAATGGATTTACCTCCAAAATGTAAAGGTGCGCATGATGTACCTTTTTATGAAAGAATTTTAAAAGAAATCCTACAAGCACAAATTCCTTTTGATAGTATTTGTTTTAAAGACGCAAGTGGAACTTCAAATCCAAATAAAATTTATGAAGTTATTAAAATGGCTAGAAAAAACTTGCCTGAAAATATGCATATAAGATTACATACGCATGAAACTGCAGGGGTGAGTATAGCATGCTATTTAGCAGCTTTAGAAGCAGGTGTTGATGGTGTAGATTTAGCTGCTGCTCCTGTTAGTGGTGGTACTTCTCAACCTGATATTTTAACCATGCTTCATGCTCTAAAGGGAAGTAATTTTGATCTTGGTCTGGATGAAGAGAAAATTTTAAAATATGAAGAAGTGTTAAAAGATTGCTTAAAAGATTATTTTCTACCACCTGAAGCAACAGCGGTAAATCCTTTAATACCTTTTTCACCTATGCCAGGTGGGGCATTAACTGCTAATACACAAATGATGAGAGATAATAATATTTTAGATAAATTTCCTCAAGTTATAAAAGCCATGCAAGAAGTGGTAGAAAAAGGTGGCTATGGTACTTCGGTTACTCCTGTATCGCAGTTTTATTTTCAACAAGCTTTTAATAATGTAATGTTTGGTCCTTGGAAAAAAATAGCAGATGGATATGGTAAGATGGTTTTGGGATATTTTGGAAAAACTCCTGTTGCTCCAGATCCTGAAGTAATTAAGCTTGCAAGCGAGCAATTAAAATTAGAACCAACTACAAAATTAGCCACAGATATTGCTGATGCAGATGAGAGTAAAAGCATAGCTTATATTAAAAACTTATTGGAAAAAGAAAATTTAGAAACAAGTGAAGAAAATATTTTTATCGTTGCAGCTTGTAAAGAAAAAGGTATAGCTTTCTTAAAAGGTGAAGCTAAGGTTAATGTTAGAAAAAATAGCAAATTAAAACCAAGTCTTGTTAATGAAAATCAATTTACTGTTTCAGTTAATGGTAACAAATACCATGTAGAAGTAAGTGCAGGTTTTGATAGAGATGTTAATGTTAAAAGTGCTGTAAAAGCAAGTAGTAACAACACAGAAGCTAAAAAAGTCCAAACGGGTGATAATGCTATCGTTGCAAGTATGAATGCAAATGTATTTAAAATTTTAGTCAAAGAAAATGATAGTGTAAAAGCAGGGCAAGTTGTAGCTGTACTTGAAGCTATGAAAATGGAGATTGAAGTTAGTGCAAGTAAAGATGGAGAAATCGCAGAACTTTTAGTAAATGCTGGTGAGAGTGTAAGTGAAGGCCAAGCTTTAATGACTTATAAATAAGGAGGCAAAAATGATAGGTTTAGAAAATTTAGGTTTAGAAAATATCGGGCAAGTTTTTCATAATCTTAGTTATGATGAGCTTTTAAAACATGAAAAAAATAACAATGAAGGTGTATGTACTAAAAATGGTACCTTTAGTGTGGATACGGGAATTTTTACCGGAAGAAGCCCTAAGGATAAATATTTTGTAAAACAAGATCCTTCACAAAAATATATTGCTTGGGGTAAGATTAACCAACCTATTAGTGAGGAATTATTTGAAAAACTTTTAGCAAAAGCTAAAAAGCAGCTTAGTAATAGTGACATTTATATCCAAGATGCATATTGTGGTGCTTCGTTAAAAAGTCGCAAAGCTGTGCGTTTTGTAACACAAATTGCTTGGCAAGCGCATTTTGTAAAAAATATGTTTATTCGTCCAAAAGAAGAAGAGCTTGGTGAGTTTAAACCTGATTTTGTGGTGTATAATGCTTGCAAATGTGTGAATGAAGACTATGAAAAAGATGGTTTAAATTCAGAAGTTTTTGTCATTTTTAACATAGAAAAAAATATAGCAGTAATTGGTGGGACTTGGTATGGCGGAGAGATGAAAAAAGGAATTTTTTCTATGATGAATTACTGGCTTCCGCTAGAAAATAAACTTCCTATGCATTGTAGTGCTAATGTTGGAGAAAAAGGTGATGTGGCGCTTTTCTTTGGACTTAGCGGTACAGGTAAAACTACTCTTTCAACCGATCCAAAAAGAAAATTAATAGGCGATGATGAGCATGGTTGGGATGATGAGGGTGTGTTTAATTTTGAAGGAGGTTGTTATGCAAAATGTATTAACCTTGACCCTCAAAGTGAGCCAGAAATTTATGGAGCTATAAAGCAAAATGCACTTTTAGAAAATGTAGTTTTAAAAGATGATTTAAGTGTTGATTTCAATGATGGTTCTAAAACTGAAAATACTAGAGTTTCTTATCCGATAGAACATATTTTAAATCACGAGCCAAGTCTTAGCGCAGGTCATCCTAGTAATATTATTTTCCTTTCAGCAGATGCTTTTGGTGTTTTACCTCCGGTTAGTAAACTTAGTAAAGAACAAGCAATGTATTATTTTCTAAGTGGTTATACTGCAAAAGTAGCAGGAACTGAAAGAGGTATTACTGAGCCTGTTGCGACTTTTTCAGCTTGTTTTGGAGAAGTGTTTTTGCCATTACACCCAACTGTTTATGCAAAACTTTTGGGCGAAAAAATCAGCAAGCATAATGTGAATGTTTATCTAGTAAATACCGGTTGGAGCGGTGGAGCTTATGGTGTAGGCAAAAGAATGAGTATTAAAGCTACTAGAGCTTGCATTAATGCGATTT
Organism: Campylobacter sp. RKI_CA19_01121; assembly: GCF_025771295.1. Taxonomy (NCBI): domain Bacteria; kingdom Pseudomonadati; phylum Campylobacterota; class Epsilonproteobacteria; order Campylobacterales; family Campylobacteraceae; genus Campylobacter; species Campylobacter sp. RKI_CA19_01121. The sequence goes on along the minus strand of NZ_JAKMQA010000004.1, from coordinate 43,074 downwards.
TAGATGGTAGCATACAAAATTGTGAGTTTGAAAACTATGATTTATTTAATCTTGCAGTTCCAAAAGAATTAGCGGGTGTAGAAAGTAAGTTATTAAACCCTGTTAATACTTGGGAAGATAAAAAAGCTTATGAGGAAACCAAATTAAAGCTTGCAAAAATGTTTATAGAAAATTTTAAACGCTATGAAGATGTAAAAGAAGGAGCAGAATTTAAATTAGCTGGTCCTGCTATCTAAAAAGAGTTAAGCTCTTTTTAGAATAGTGATTCAGGATTGATTTGGGTTTCTTTATTTTTTGGAAGCTCAAATCCACCTAACATATGAAAATGTAAATGAAAGACTTCTTGTCCGCTATTTTTTCCACAATTTGTGATTAATCTATACCCACTTTTATCAAGTCCTAAAAGAGTAGCTAATTCTTGGATAAATTGTGTCATTTCACTCATTAATTCAGGTCTTAATTCTTGAAAGTTTTCAAAATGTTCTTTTGGAATGATTAAAATATGAATAGGTGCTTTAGGATTAATATCATGAAAGGCTAAAAATTTTTCACTTTCTAAAACTTTATTAGCAGGGATTTTTCCTTCTATGATTAGTTCAAATACGGTTTTTTCTCTCATTTAATAGTCCTTTTTTTGTTATTTTTGCTAATTTTAAATAATTTTACATTAGAATGTTTAAAAAAAATTTAGTTGGAGCTAAAATTGCAAGATATGATAGAAAAAATTGCTTCTGCAAGTACTTTAGCAGAACTTGAAAATATAAAAGTAAGTGTTTTAGGAAAAAAAGGTATTTTGACTTTGGAATTTGCAAAGTTAAAAGATTTGCAAGGTGAAGAAAAAAAAGAATTTGCTAATGGTTTAAATAAAGCAAGAGATGAATTTAATGAAGCTTATCAAATAAAATTAAAAGAATTAGAAGAAAAAGCTTTAAATGAAAAAATGAAACAAGATGTGCAAGATTTTAGCTTTTTTGATGAAACTTCAAATGCAGGTGCTTTGCACCCAATCATGCAAACTATGGATAAAATCATAGAATATTTTACAGCTTTAAATTTCAGCATAGAAAAAGGGCCTTTGATTGAGGATGATTTTCATAATTTTGAAGCATTAAATTTACCACAAAATCATCCTGCAAGAGATATGCAAGATACTTTTTATTTTGAAGATAAAACCTTGCTTAGATCCCAAACTTCTCCAGTTCAAATTAGAACTATGCTATCTCAAAAACCACCTATTAGAATGATAGCACCAGGTGCAGTTTTTAGAAGAGACTTTGATATTACCCATACACCTATGTTCCATCAAGTGGAAGGACTTGTGGTAGAAGAGGGTGATAAGGTAAATTTTGCAAATTTAAAAGATATGCTAGAACATTTTTTAAAACATATGTTTGGTGATGTAAAAGTGCGTTTTAGACCTAGCTTTTTTCCTTTTACAGAGCCATCTGCTGAAGTAGATATTTCTTGTGTATTTTGTAAAGGTTGTGGATGTAGGGTTTGTAAGCAAACAGGATGGCTTGAAGTTTTAGGATGTGGTGTTGTTGATCCTAATGTTTATAAATTTGTTGGTTATAAAAATGTAAGTGGCTATGCTTTTGGTTTGGGTGTGGAGCGTTTTGCTATGCTTTTACATAAAATTCCTGATTTGCGTTCTATGTTTGAAGGTGATTTAAGATTATTGGAGCAATTTAGATGATTATTAGTAGAAATTGGTTAAATGAATGGATTGATTTAAGTGAAATATCAACGCAAACTATAGTAAATACTTTAAATTCCATAGGATTAGAGGTTGATAGTTTCAAAAGTGTTAAAGCTCCCCAAAAAGTTGTAATAGGTAAGGTTTTAGAAAAAGTTAAACATGAAAATTCAGATAAATTGAATATTTGTAAAGTAGATGTTGGGAATGAAATTTTACAAATTGTTTGTGGGGCAAAAAATGTTGATAAAGATCAATTTGTAGCCGTATCTTTAGTAGGCGCAGTGCTTCCAAATGGACTTGAGATAAAACCTGCTAAACTTAGAGGGGTTGAATCTATGGGTATGATTTGCTCTTCTAGTGAGCTTGGTTTTGGAAAAAGTAATGAAGGCATTATGGTTTTAGATGAAAGCATGGGGGAATTAGTTCTAGGAAAAGCTTTAAATGATTATGAACTTTTTAATGATGAATTAATTGAAATTGAACTTACTCCAAATCGCGGAGATTGCTTGAGTTTATATGGTGTTGCTAGAGATTTAAGCGCGGCGCTTGATTTAAATTTAAAAGAATTAAACCCTTTAAAAGAAAGTGAAAATAGCGTAGGTATAGGAAGAATACTAAGTGTTAAAAATCAAAGTGATGTCGAAGGGTTTTTTGCTTATAAAGCTTTAGAAATCAAAGAAGAGTTTAAGTTAAATATCACGATACAAATTCGTCTTGCTTTGATTGAATTATATAAAAACAACAACATAGAAAATCTTTTAACTTATGCAACTCATGCAAGTGGGGTGATTTTTTGTGCTTATGATTTTCATAAGCTTTGTCAAGATTGTCAAATCGATGAAAAGATTGTTTTAGAGATTAAAACTCAAGAGCATGGAGAATATGGAGTTTATTATAAAGATGAGTTGATTGCTTTAGCAGGTATAGAGCAAGAAGATAAATTTAAAATCAATGATGAGAGTAAAATCATCATTATAGAAGCAAGCTATACTCATCCTCAAACTATAGCAAATGCAATAGCCTTTTATAAAAAGAAAAATGATACTATATATCGTTCTTTAAGAGGTAGTGAACCTAAGCTTTCTTTGGGAATGGAGTATTTATTTAATGAGTGTTTAAAAATTAGCGCGATGAGTGTTTTTTCAGGAAGCCAACAAGTTTTTAAAGAAAATGAAGCAAATATTATTGGTATTTTTGGTGCAGAGATTGATAAAATCATTGGTATGCCTATAGATAAAAATAATTTAGTAAAAATTCTTAAAAAACTAGGCTTTGAAATAAGTGTGGTAAATGATGAGCAATTTAATATCAAAATCCCACTTCATCGCAGTGATATAGCAAATATAGCTGATATTAGTGAAGAAATAGTAAGAATTATTGGCATTGATAATATCCCATCAAAAGCTTTAGAATTTAAAGAAAAAAATCGCCTAAATCAAGTATATTTTGATTATCAAGAGCTTAAAAATTTAAGATTAAAAGCAAGTAGTAATGGGTATTTTGAAAGTGTGCATTATGTTTTAGATAATGAAGAAGAATTAAGTCAATTAGGATTTAAATGCATTAAAAATAAGCTTATTAATCCTATCACCAATGAGCTTAATACTTTAAGAAACACTTTGATAAATCATCTTTTAAATGCAGCAAGTTTTAATCTAAGAAATTCAAAAAAGAAAATCAAACTTTTTGAATGTGGTAGTGTTTTTGATGAGTTTTCAAATGAGCATGCTAAATTTGCGATGATCTTTAGTGGCTGCAAAGAAGAAGCTAAAATCACAAATAAAGCTAAGCCTATTTTGGTAGATTTTTATACTTTTTTAGCAGAATTAAAAAGCATTATAGGTGATTTTAGTTTGCAAAAATCAGAATATGTGTTTTTAAGCCCATATGAGCAAGCAAATGTATATAAAAATGGTAAGCGTATAGGGTTTATAGGTAGAGTGCATTTAAGTATAGAAAATAAAAGAGATTTGGTTAAAACTTATATTTGTGAGCTTGATTTAGAAGGCTTAAAACAAGACTTTAAAACCGCTAAAGCTTATTCTAAATTTCCATCTATGAGCAGGGACTTAAGTATAGTTATACCTAAGGGTTTTGAATATGAAAAAATCAAACATACCATTGCTAAATTAGATATTGAAAGATTAGAAAGTTTTAGAGTAGTAGATTTATATACAGATGAGAATTTAGGCGATTTTTATAGCTTGACTATTAATTTAGTATTTAGAGATTTTGAAAAAACCTTAGAAGATAATATTATTCTTGAATATATTGATAAAATCATCAAAGCTTTAGATGATGAGTATGGTTTAAAACTTCGATGAAAATCAGTCCTATTAGTTCTTTTACAGCAGAGCTTGAAGATATAGCTTCTGATAAGTCTATATCTCATCGCTTTGCTATCTTTTCTTTGCTTACCCAAGGAACTTGCAAAATTAAAAATTATTTAAAAGCCCAAGATACTTTACATACTTTAGCAATCATTCAAGCCTTGGGAGCTGAGGTTGAAGAAATTGATGGATTAATTTGCATTAAAGCTCCAAAATATATAAAATCTCCAAATTGTGTTTTAGATTGTGGCAATTCAGGTACAGCTATGAGACTTTTAATAGGTCTTTTAGGCGCTATTGAAGATGAATTTTTTGTACTTAGCGGTGATTGTTATTTAAATGCTAGGCCGATGAGACGCGTAAGTGAGCCTTTGATGAGTTTAGGGGCTAAAATTTATGGAAGAGCTAATGCAAATTTAGCACCTATTTGTATACAAGGAGCTAAGTTGGATGGTTTTGATTTTAGTAGTAATATTGCTTCAGCTCAGGTAAAATCAGCTTTAATCTTAGCAGCTTTATTTGCCAAAAAAGAAAGTTATTTTAAAGAAATTGAGCTTTCAAGAGATCATAGTGAGATTATACTTAATAAAATGGGAGCTTGTATTGAATATTTAAACGAGGAAAAAACTTTTATCAAAATCAATCCTCTAAAAGAAAAATTAAAAGCATTTGAAGTATGTGTGCCAAATGATCCATCATCGGCCTTTTATTTTGCTTTAGCTGCTTGTATTTTACCTCATTCAAAAGTAGTTTTAAAAAATGTTTTGTTAAATAAAACACGCATTGAAGCCTTTAAAATTTTAGAAAAAATGGGCGCAAAGATCACCTATAATATTACCAATGAAGATTTTGAAAGTATTGGAGAAATTTGTGTTGAAAGTGCGCCTTTAAAGGCAGTAAGTGTGAGTGAAAATATCGCATGGCTGATTGATGAAATTCCAGCTTTGGCCATAGCTTTTGCTTGTGCAAAAGGAAAAAGCATTATAAAAAATGCTAAAGAATTACGCGTAAAAGAAAGTGATAGAATCAAATCAATTGTATTAAATTTGCAAAAATGTGGCATAAAAGTAAAAGAATTAGAAGATGGTTTTGAAGTAGAAGGTGGCGAAGTTAAAAGTGCTAAAATAGAAAGCTTTGGAGATCATAGAATTGCGATGAGTTTTTTAATTTTAGGTTTAAGATGTGGAATGGAAGTAGATGATAGTGAATGCATTAAAACTTCTTTTCCAAATTTTATTGAGATTTTAAAGCAAATAGGAGCTAAAATTGGAGATTGAACTAGCAAAAAGCTATGGATTTTGTTTTGGGGTAAAAAGAGCTATTAAAAAGGCTGAACAGATTAAAGATGCAGCTACCATAGGCCCTTTAATCCATAATAATGAAGAAATCACAAGACTTTGGAAAAATTATAATGTTAAAACATTAAACGATATCAATGAATTAAGCACAGAAAAAAAAGCTATCATTAGAACCCATGGTATTACAAAGCAAGATTTGGAAAAATTAAAGCAAAAAGATATAGAAATTTTTGATGCAACTTGTCCTTTTGTGACTAAACCTCAAAAAATTTGCGAGCAAATGAGCAATGAAGGTTATGAAGTTGTGATTTTTGGAGATGAAAATCATCCTGAAGTAAAAGGGGTTAGAAGTTATGTAAGCACTAAAGCTTATGTGGTTCTTGATGAAAAAGAATTATTTGATATTAAATTGCCTTCTAAAATTGCAGTGGTATCACAAACTACAAAAAAGATAGAAAAATTTATGGAAATTGTAAATTATTTAATGCTTAGGGTTAAGGAAGTGCGCGTTTTTAATACCATATGTGATGCGACTTTTAAAAACCAAGAAGCAATCAATGAGCTTGCAAAAAAAAGTGATGTAATGATAATAGTTGGAGGGAAAAATTCAGCTAATACTAAGCAACTTTTTTTAATAGCAAAAAATTACTGCGAGGATAGCTATTTAATCGAAAATGAAAAAGAAATTCAAAAAGAATGGTTTAGCGGTAAAGAAAAATGCGGTATTAGCGCAGGTGCTTCTACACCTGATTGGGTGATTGACTTGGTTTTGGAAAAAATCAAAGAATACACCAAAATTAACTAAGTTTAAAGAAAACAATACTATAATCAAGAATTAAAATTTAAAACAAAGGACCACGATGAGCGAGGTGAACAAAAAAGTTCAAAACAGACTAGAGGATATTATTATAGAAGAAGATTTTGAGCAAATGCTCGAGGAATCTTTCAAGTCTGATGAGGAGGCAACTACACAGGGTATAATTGTCGCGATTAAAGGCGATGAAGTATTTGTAAATGTAGGGCAAAAATCAGAAGGTATTTTGGCAATAGAAGAAATTCAAAACGACAAAGGCGAATTTATCTTCAAAGAAGGCGATACATTAGAAGTTGCTATAGTGGGTTCTCGCGGTGGCAGATCTTTACTTTCTCATAAAAAAGCTTTAAGAAAGCAAAAAGTTAAAGAATTTATTGATAATTATAAAGATGATGAAAGTATGTTTGATGTAAAAATCATTGGTAAAAATAGAGGCGGTTTTGTAGCTGTGGATGAAAATGGAGTAGAATTTTTCTTGCCAAAATCACAAAGTAGCTTTAAAGATTCAAATAACATCATCAATAAAACTTTCAAAGTTAAAATCATCAAAATAGATAAAGAAGCTCAAAGTATAGTAGTTTCTAGAAAAAAAATACTAGATGAAGAAAGAAAAAAACGCAAAGAGATTATCTCAAATGTGTTAAATCAAGAAGAAATCATAGAAGGTATTGTTAAAAAAATCACCACCTATGGTATGTTTGTTGATGTAGGCGGTGTTGATGGTTTGGTTCACTATAGTGAAATTTCTTATAAAGGACCGGTAAATCCTAGTTCATTATATAATGAGGGTGATAAGGTTCCTGTAAAAGTGATTAAATATGATAAAGATAAAAAACATCTTTCTTTATCTATCAAACTTGCTATGCCTGATCCTTGGGATGAAATTAAAGATGGTTTAGAGGTTGGTGACACTATTAAGGTTACGGTTTCAAATATAGAGCCATATGGTGCTTTTGTTGATTTGGGAAATGATATAGAAGGATTTTTACATATAAGTGAAATTTCTTGGGATAAAAATGCTAAAAATCCAAAAGATTATATTAGCGAAGGCCAAGAGCTTGATGTGGAAGTAATTGAGATTAATGCTAAAGAAAGAAGACTTAGAGTTTCTTTAAAAAATTTATTAGCAAAACCTTTTGATGAGTTTTTAAAATCACATAAGGTAGGTGATGTGGTAAAAGGTAGTGTTACTTCTGTAACTAATTTTGGTGCCTTTGTAAAAATTGCAAACTTAGAAGGTTTGTTGCATAATGAAGATGCTTCATGGAATAGAAACGATAAATGCAAAGATATGTATAAAGTTGGTGATGTTATAGAAGTTAAAATCATCAAGCTTGACAAAGAAAATCAAAAAATTTCTTTAAGTACTAAAGAATTGCAAAAAAGTCCTGTGCAGGTTTATGCACAAAAACACCAAGTAAATGATATTATCTCAGGAAAAATTAGAGATATTAAGGATTTTGGAGTTTTTGTAGAGCTTGAAGAGGGCGTTGATGCACTAATTCACAAAGAAGATTTGGGTAATATTGATTTTTCAAGTTTAAAAGTAGGCGATACAATAGAAGCTTTAATTGTTTTCATTGATGAAAAGAAAAATAGAATTCGTTTAAGCGTAAAAAGTCTTGCAAGAATGAAAGAAAGAGAAGCGTTAAACGAAATCAATGATAATGATAAAGTAACTTTAGGTGATATTATCAAAGATCAACTTTCATAATAACAAATGAAAAAATATACCCTTTATGGTATTTTAGGCTTTTTAAGCCTAGTTTTGATTGTTGCTTTTGTTTTTATGGTGAGATATGTAAGTGTTGGAAATTTACCTATCTCACAAAATGTTAAATATTCTTTTGATGAGATAAAAAAAGAATTACCACAAACTTGGCAAGATAAACTTTCAAATCTTAAAGTTAATGATTTTTCTCCAGCAGCGAATGAATTTTATATGAGTTTTAATATGGATGATTCTGTAGTAAAACCAAAACAAAAATTTTATATGCTCGATGTAAACAAAAACGATGTTTATTCTATGTTTTGTTTAAAGCAAACTTTGCATTCTTTTTTTATCAAATACACTTTAACACAAAGCAAAGATGAAGTGGCAATTTATTTAGATACAAATAATGAAAAAGTTTTAAACGCACTGATCGACAAATTAAAAATTTACAACATAAATGCAAAATTAAAGGAGGTTTGGTTATGAAAAAAATTATTGTATGTGATGCAATATTAGACAAAGGTATGGAGCTTTTAAGAAAAGCTGATGATGTAGAACTTATTGAAGCAGCGCATTTACCTAAAGATGAGCTTTTAACAAAATTAAGTGATGTAGATGTGGCTATTACTAGAAGTTCAACAGATGTGGATTTGAAATTTATCAATGCATGTTCTAATTTAAAAGCTTTAGTTAGAGCAGGTGTTGGAGTTGATAATGTTGATATAGATGAATGTTCTAAAAAAGGCATTATAGTTATGAATGTGCCAACGGCTAATACCATAGCAGCAGTTGAACTTACTATGAATCATCTATTATGCTCTGCAAGATCTTTTGTAAATGCTCATAATTTTTTAAAAATACAAAGAAGATGGGAAAGAGAAAAATGGTATGGTGTTGAACTTATGAACAAAACTTTAGGGGTTATAGGTTTTGGTAATATAGGTTCAAGAGTAGCTGTACGCGCAAAAGCTTTTGGTATGAAAGTTATAGCTTATGATCCTTATGTGGTAGCTTCTAAAATGACTGATTTGGGTATTGAGTGCGTGAATTCTTTAGATACAATTTTAACTCAAAGTGATTTTATTACTATACATACACCAAAAACAAAAGAAACAACAGATATGATTTCTTTTGAAGAAATTTCTAAAATGAAAGATGGCGTAAGATTGATAAATTGTGCTAGAGGTGGTCTTTATAATGAAGATGCTTTGTGTGAAGGATTAAAAAGTGGTAAAATAGCTTGGCTTGGTATCGATGTGTTTAATAAAGAACCTGCAACTAATCATCCATTTTTAGACTTTGAAAATGTTTCTGTTACTTCTCATCTTGGTGCAAATACCTTAGAAAGTCAAGAAAATATAGCTATCCAAGCATGCGAGCAAGCTTTAAATGCTGCAAGAGGAATTTCTTATCCTAATGCTTTAAATTTACCAATTAAAACTGAAGATTTGCCAAGTTTTGTAGCACCTTATATTGAGCTTATTTCTAAAATGGGCTTTTTGGCTGCTCAGCTTGATAAAACTCCTATTAAAGCTATTAAACTTGAAAGTGAAGGACAAATTAGTGAGTATAATGAGTCTTTGCTAACTTTTGCAACAGTGAGTGTTTTAAGAGGAATTTTAGGTGAAAATATTAATTATATCAACGCACATTTTGTAGCTAAAGACAAGGGTGTGGAACTTTCTTCTTGTATTTTACCAAGTAGTGGTTATAGTAACAAAATCACCATAAAGGTAATTACAGATAATTCTAACCTTTCTATCTCAGGGACTATTTTTGGTGAAAATGAACAAAGGATAGTAGAGTTAAATGGTTTTGATGTAGATTTTAAACCAAAAGGGAAAATGATAATTTTAAATAACAATGATATACCAGGAGTTATTGCTAATGTTAGCGGAATTTTAGCTAAAAATAATGTCAATATAGCTGATTTTAGACTTGGTAGAAATGGTTTTGGAAAAGCTTTAGCTGTGATTTTGCTTGATGCAAAAATTTCAAAAGCTTTGCTTGAGGAATTAAGAGCAGTTGATGCTTGTATTTTTGCAGAATATGCAGAAGTTTAAGGCTTTTTATAAGCCTTAATTGTTACAATTATTTTTTAATTTTAAAATTAAGGAAAATATATGGCTTCTTATGGAATGGGAGATTTAAAAAAAGGTTTAAAAATAGAAATTGATGGTATTCCTTTTAAAATCGTAGAATATCAACACGTAAAACCAGGAAAAGGTCCTGCTTTTGTACGTATTAAAATTAAATCTTTTATCGATGGTAAGGTTTTAGAAAAAACTTTCCATGCAGGAGATAAATGCGAATCTCCAAATTTAGAAGAAAAACAAATGCAATATCTATACGATGATGGTGAAAATTGTCAATTTATGGATACTCAAACTTATGAGCAAGTTGCAATTAGCGATGAAGATGTGGGTGAAGCTAAAAAATGGATGCTTGATGGAACCATGGTGGATGTTTTATTCCACAATGGAAAAGCAATTGGTGTGGAAGTGCCTCAAGTAATGGAGCTTAAAATTATCGAAACAGCACCAAATTTCAAAGGTGACACTCAAGGCTCAAACAAAAAGCCAGCTACTTTAGAAACAGGTGCAGTAGTGCAAATTCCTTTCCATGTATTAGAAGGGGAAGTAATTCGCGTTGATACTGTGCGTGGAGAATATATAGAAAGAGCAAATAAATAAAAGCCTTTTTTAAGGCTTTTAGCTTCTTTTTTTGTAACTTATTATAGCAAAGCAGTTGAATATAATCGCAAATATACCAAGTATTATAAAATTAGAATATAAATTTGTTATATCAACTTCTTTTAGAAAAATCATTCTTAAAGATTCTATAAAGTATTTTAATGGATTTAGATGGCTTAAAGCATAAGCCCACTTTGGCATAGAAAGTATAGAAGTAAAAAGGCCACTCATTAATATAAAAATCATCATGAAGAAAAAAATTACAAACATAGCTTGTGCTATGGTATTAGAATAGTTAGAAATGATAATCCCAAATCCAGAAATAGCCAAAATATAAATAAACACCACAGCACATAGTAACAACACATTACTCTTAGGATACAAATCATAAACAAAAAATGAAACCAAAAGACATATGCTAAAGGCAACTATACCAATTATCCAGTACATAATGAGCTTGGCTAGTATAAAATTAAATTTAGAAATAGGACTAACATTTATTTGTTCAATATTTCCCTTTTCTTTTTCACTTACAATGTTAATTGCGGGTAAAAAACCACAAAGTAAAGTGAGTACTATAGTGCTTAAAGCAGGAATCATATAATGTTGGTAATTAAGATTTGGATTAAATTTGAAATTGCTTAAGATATTAATTTTGTCTTGTTTTAAATTTAAGCTTGAAGTGATGATTTTATTTATATAGATTAAGCTTATATTGGCTTTTACTCCATTTATAGCATTAATATAAAGAGATAAATTTAATTTGTTTTCTTTGAAAAAATCGCGCTCAAAATTTGAGTTAAATTCTAATATTGCATCACAAATGTTATTTTCTATACATTTTTTAGCATCTTGGTACGTGGAAAATGTGTATATTTTGTCAAAATATTTGTTATTAACAATAGTATTTATTATATTTTTAGTACTCTGACTTTTATCCCAGTCAATTACTGCTATATTGATATTTTTAACTTCAAGATTTGTTGCCCATGGCATAATAAGTATTAGAACTAAAGGATAAATCAAAACCAATCGTGGTAAAAATTTATTACGTTTAAATTGTAAAAATTCCTTTTTTAATAAAGCTTTTAACAGCATTATTCAATCCTATCTTTAAATTTTTTAATGCTTGCAAATAGGAAAATAAAACTCATCGACAATAAAATAATAAGTTCTTTTAATAAAAAGCTTAAACTAACATCCATAAACATAATTTTTTTAATGCCTATGATAAACCATTTTGCAGGGATCAAATGGGTGAAAAATTCTAGAATTTTTGGCATGCTTTCAGTGGGAAATATCATACCTGAAAGTAAAATTATAGGGATTAAAAATACCATTCCACATATTAACATAGCGCTTGCTTGTGTTTTTGTTATACATGATACAAAAAGCCCTATGCTTAAAGCTAGAAAAATGTATAACATACAAAAACAAAGCAAGATAAAAAGATTTCCTTGAATATGTATATTTAAAACAAAAACCGATAACAACAAAATAATAAACAAGCTAATATTAGAAATAAAAAAATACGGCAACATTTTTGCAAATATAATTATAAAAGGTCTTATTGGGGCACTAAGTAGCATTTGCATGGTTTGATTTTCTTTTTCGCGCACTATGGATATGCTAGTCATCATCGCGCAAATTAACATTAAAATCATACCCATTAGTCCAGGTATAAATACATATTGACTTTTAGAACTAGGATTATATAAAAAACGTATATTGAAATTTTGTACATCAAGTTGTTCTAATAAAATATTTTCAATATAAGCATTGATAATGCTAGCCCTATTAGGATCACTTGCATCGATTAAAATTTGAATTATTTGATTTTTTGCAAAATTATGATCAAATATAAGAGTCATATCTATTTTAGAGTTTTTAAAATCATCTTGCATTTGTTTAATGTCGTGGTAAGTTTGTATAAATTCAAAATAAGGATTATTTATTAGTGTTTGAGATATTTGTTTACTAGTATTATCTTTTGATAAATTTAAAATGCTAAATTTTATATGGTTTACTTCCATGCTAAGTGCAAAACCAAAGAGTAAAATTTGCACTATAGGCATGAAAAATACTATCAACATAGTCCTTTTATCTCTTATAATATGCAAACTCTCTTTTTTAACAATAGCTAGAAAAATATTCATATTAAGATCTTTTTGCTTCTTTTGCTAATTGAAAAAATACTTCTTGTATATCTTTAGCATTATATGTTCTTTTTAAATTTTTGGGAGTATCTAAAATTTTGATTTTGCCATCTATCATAATACTTACTCTATCGCAATATTCTGCTTCATCCATATAGTGCGTTGTGATAAAAATAGAAATATTTTCATTGCTTGCTTTGTAAATAAGCTCCCAAAAATCCCTTCTTGTTTTTGGATCTACACCACTTGTGGGTTCATCTAAAAAAATAATCTTTGGCTTGTGTAAAGTTGCTACGCAAAAGGCTAGCTTTTGTTTAAAACCTAAAGATAGATCTTTTACAAGCTTGTTTTTATAAGCATATATATTTAAAAAATTTAATAATGAGTCTCCGTTTTCTCTTATTGTTTTAGTGCTTAAACCATATATTGTGCCAAATAATTCTATATTTTCAAAAACACTTAGATCCTCATAAAGCGAAAATTTTTGACTCATATAACCTATATTTTGTTTGATTTTTTCACTATCTTTATATACATCATATCCGCCAATAAAAGCATTTCCACTTGTTGGTAAACTCAAACCACAAAGCATTTTTATAGCAGTGGTTTTTCCTGCTCCATTGGCTCCTAAAAAGGCAAATATTTCTCCTTTGTGAACTTCAAAATTTAGATTATCTACTGCTTTAAAGGTTCCAAAATATTGACAAAGATTAGAAGTTTTTATAACACTATCCATGGTTTAATTCCATAAAACAATCTTCAAGATTTGCATTGGTTTTATATAAGGAAAGTTTTTGATTGCATTTTTTTTCTATTATAGATAACCATTTAGAAGTATTAGTATGTTCTTTAAAAACAATATGAATATTTTCTTTAAAAGCATAAAAATTTTTTACACTATCATCATTTTTTAAAATTGTCATAATGTTTTTGATTTTTATTCCTTCTAGAGCATAAATTTCTGATTGAATATTTTCGCATAGTGTTTTTGGCTTGTCTAATCTTATAAATTTACCATTTTGTATAAAAGCGATTTTATTTGATCTTGCAATTTCATCCATATAAGAACTTGTTATGATAATACTTTTGCTTAAAGACAATAATATATCCCAAAAATCTTTTCTTGAACAAGGATCCACTCCAGTTGTAGGTTCATCTAGTATTAAAAGTTTTGGTTTGTGAATGAGAGCACAGCATAGAGCTAGCTTTTGCTTCATTCCTCCAGAAAGAGCGCTTGCTTTTCTATTTTTTACTTGTTGTAATTGCTGATATATAGGTAATATTTCTTGTAAATTTTCTTTCCAATTGCAAGAGTGAATTTTGGCAAAAAAATCTATATTTTCATCTATACTAAGATCACCATAGAGACTAAAACAAGGACTCATATAGGCTATTATTTTTCTAATTTGTTGATAGTCTTTTACTAGATCATATCCATAAATTTTAGTTTTTGTCGTATCGGGTAATACAAGAGTGCTTAAAATTTTTAACAAAGTACTTTTGCCAGATCCATCTGCTCCAATAATGCCTAAAATTTCACCATCATTTAGATTAAAATTAATATCACTTAGAACTTTCTTATTATTGTAACTTTTATAAAGATTTTTAACTTCAATCATGGTAAAAATGTACTTCGGCATAGGTTCCGATTTTTAAATAACCATCATTTTTGACATTTATTTTTATCATATAAACAAGATTTTCTCTCTCATCTTTACTCATGATAGTCTTTGGTGTAAATTCAGCTTTTTGTGAAATATAAGATACAACACCTTGATAGCTTTTGCCTGTGTCAGAAATTATTTTAACATTATCTTTAAGCTTTATTTTGTTGTAATCTTGATTGATGATATAAGCTTTAAGATATAGGTTTGATAAATCTGCTATTTTAAATAACGCTTGATTTTTACTTAATTCTCCAGCGAAAGCATACTTTTCTAAAACAGTGCCATAAATAGGAGATCTTATAAAGCTTTTGGCAATACTATCTTCTAAGATAGCAATTTGAATCAATGCGGTTTGAATTTGTTTGTCTATAGAAGCGTTTTTAAGAGTTAGATTTTCTTTTTTAGCATCGATCTCTTTTTCTAATAATGAATATTTTGCATTAATATCATCGTATTCTTTTTGAGAAATTGCCTCATTTTTCAAAAGTGTATAATAGCGTTTTTTATCTACTAAGGTATCTTTGAGTTGCTGAAATAAAGGTGAGAGTTGGTTTTTTATATCTAGTTTTTGTAGTTTTAACGCTTCAATAATATGATAAAGTTCTTTCTTTTTTAACTCCAAAGAAACACTATCTATTTTTCCTATTATCTGGTCTTTTTGTAGTTTTTGTCCTTCTTGGATATTAAATTCTAAAATTTTTCCCTGTATTTCACTAGAGATAATTATCTCATCACTTTCAAAAATCCCCATTGCATCAAATTTGTCATTTGGATTAGAGCATGCATAGAAAGAAAATATTGACATGGCAAGCAAAAGAAATTTGAGCATAGTTTCACTTTAAATTTATTATTTATTTTTAGTTTATTAAAAATATTATGAAAATAATCTTAAATAGTAAGAGTTTATAAAGTTCTTAATTTATTAATCTCATCCCTAAGCATTGCTGCTTTTTCAAATTCAAGATTTTTAGCTGCTTCTAACATTTGTTTTCTTAATTCTTTTACTATTTTAGCACGTTCTTTTGCAGGCATTTTTTCAAGTTCTTTACCTTTACGATAAATTTCTCCTTGCTCAAGTTCATGTTTTAAACTTTCTTCTATGTTTCTTTTTACTGAGGTTGGTGTGATGTTGTGTTTTTTATTATAAGCTTCTTGCAAAGCCCTTCTTTCATTAGTAGTATCGATAGCTTCTTGCATGGATTTTGTGACTTTTTTGGCAAAAAGTAAAACTTTTCCATTGACATTTCTAGCAGCACGCCCCATCGTTTGAATGAGTGCAGTGGTACTTCTTAAAAAGCCTTCTTTATCTGCATCCATAATCGCTATAAGAGAAACTTCAGGCAAGTCAAGTCCTTCTCTTAAAAGATTAATCCCGATTAAAATATCAAAAGCACCACTTCTTAAACCACGGATGATTTCATTACGCTCTATTGCATCAATTTCTGAGTGCATGTATTTTACTTTTAAGCCAAGTTCTAAGTAGTATTTACTAAGCTCTTCAGCCATTTTTTTAGTTAAAACGGTTATTAAAACTCTTTCATTGCGTTCTATAACTTTTTTAGCTTCATCGTATAAAATTTCTACTTGATTTTCACTATCTTTGATTTCTATTTTAGGATCTAAAAGCCCTGTTGGACGCATGATTTGATAAAAAATATTTTCTTTGCTTAATTCTAGTTCTAAAGGTGCAGGTGTAGCTGAAACAAATAAAAATTTACAATTTTTATTAATAAATTCATCAAACATCAAAGGTCTATTATCTAAGGCACTTGGCAAGCGAAAACCATAATCAACCAAAGTTTGTTTTCTACTTCTATCCCCTGCAAACATCCCGCGAAATTGTGGTAAAGATACATGAGATTCATCCACAATGACTAAAAAGTCTTGGTTTTTAATAGCAAAATAATCAAAAAGTGTATAAGGTGTATCACCACTTTTAAGCCCTGTTAAATGCAAAGCATAATTTTCAACTCCTTTACACATTCCAGTGCTTTGAAGCATTTCAAGGTCAAATTCTACTCTTTGTTTTAACCTTTGTGCTTCTACGAGTTTATTTTCATTTTCAAAATAAGCAAGGCGTTCATTTAATTCAGCTTTTATACCTTTTATAGCCTCTTTAAGCCTAACTTCACCTACGCTAAATTGACTGGTTGGGTAAAGTATGAATTTTTTTAAATCTTTACCTTTTTTATTTTCTAAGACATTATAATGATACATCGCCTCAAGCTCATCGCCAAAAAACTCAAGCCTAATAGCTTCATCTTCATAATAAGCTGGATATATATCTACTATATCTCCATTTACTCTAAAATCAGCTCTATCAAAGAAATTATCATTGCGTTTATAACCCATGTCTACAAGTTTTTTTAAAAGTTCTTTTTGTGAAATTTGCATATTTAGTTCTAAAATTAAAACCATACCTACATACTCACTTGGATTTCCCAAACCATAATTTGCCGAAACACTAGCTATACAAATAACATCATCATAACTTAAAAGCGAAGCACTTGCACTAAGTCTTAATCTTTCTAAATCTTCATTAGTGGAACTATCTTTTTCTATAAAAACATCGGTTCTTGGTATATAAGCCTCGGGTTGATAATAATCATAATAGCTTATAAAATACTCCACATGATTATTTGCAAAAAAGCCTTTAAATTCACTATAAAGTTGCGCGCATAAGCTTTTATTGTGGCTCATGATAAGAGTAGGCATGTTTAAGTTTTTAATGATATTTGCCATAGTGAAAGTTTTTCCACTACCTGTAACACCTAGCAAGGTTTGGTATTTATTGCCCGCTTTAATGCTTTTTACTATACCATCAATGGCTTGTTTTTGATCAGGACTTGGCTTAAAATCACTAGTAAGTTCAAACATAAATTTTCCTAACTTGTATTTTTGCTAATTTTACACAAAATTTTTTGTAAAAATTTAAATTTTAAAACAAAAAGCTATGCAAAATTAAATTTTTTTTTGTTACAATTATGTGTTTAAAATACTCTAAATATAAAATCAATAAAGGCAAGAAAATATGTATGATGAAAGAATAATCAACACAATGACTGATAAAGTAAATGAGCTTTTGGCTAAATATAATGAAGTATGTGAAATCAATGAAAATTTAAGAAATGAATTAGTAAGTGTAAAAGCACAAAATGAAGCTAAAAACAATCAAATCGCACGTTTAGAAGAAGAGCTTAAAAATAAAAATATTGAAAGCGAAGATGTGATCAAAAAAATAGAGGCAGTTCTTGGCAAACAATAACCAAAGAAAAGTTACAATTAATGTCTATGCAAAAGACTTTGTTGTAACATGCAGTAATGAATTTGCAAATCATCTTGAAGATGAAATTGCTTTAATTTCTGGAGGTACAGGCAAGATAGAGCTTGCAAATTTCATTAATGCTTTTGTAAAACTTAGCTATGAAAACTATATCTTAAAAAAAGAACTCAATAAACTTATCAATACTATCGATGAAGAAATAAAATAAATGCAAACAAAAAAAGCTTTTACTTTGATAGAGCTTGTTTTTTGTATGATGATTATTGCTATTCTTAGCGTAATTGCTTATCCGTATTTTTCTTTTGGAAAAAATGATGCTAAACTCATTCAAGTAAAAAGTGAGGTGGAGCTTATCAATGCTTCTTTGTCTTTACTTAGAAATCAGTTTTTATTTAAAGAAAGTAAGGATTTTCCAGCAATTTTAGATGAAGCTTTGATAAATAGTGAAAATCAAAAATTATTTGTATGTTCTCATTCTCAAAATCATAAAAATACAAAACAATGCACTTACAGCGTTTTAGAAAAACCAATCATTTCATCTAAAAAATCGTGGATGAAAATAGCAAATACTCAATATAGATTTTTTATAAATTCTAAAAATTACATAGATTTTTCTTATAATAGTGAAAAAGTTTTTTTAGAATGTGTGAGTTTAAATTGTAAGGATTATGGGTTTTGAATTTTTATCAACTTGCTATTAAAGGATATTATTTAGATACCTTAACTTACGAAAGTGAAGAAGAATTTGAAATTTTAGATGAGGTAATAGTTGATCTTGCAAGGAAAAAAAATCTCAAAGCTATAATTTTACAAAAATGTTCAAAGCCTGATTTTAAAACCCAAGCTATAAAGGAAAAAACAGGTTTTAAACTAACGCAATATCAATACGAACTTGCTCAATTTATTGCTTATTATTATGCTAGTAAAATAGCTTTTGTTTTAGGTATGTTTGAAAGCATTAAAGAGTATAAAAATGAAAAAATTCATATAGAAAAAGTACCTAGTTTAAGTAAAAACCAGCAAGAGGCTTTGGAATTTATAAAAACTAAACAAACTAGTTTGCTATTTGGTGATACAGGAAGTGGTAAAACTGAAATTTATATTAGCTTGATAAAAGAATATTTAGAGCAAGGAAAGCAAGTTTTGCTTTTAATGCCAGAAATCGCTCTAACTCCACAAATGCAAAAAAGATTAAAAGTGTATTTTGGCGAGCATTTTTTCTTGTGGCATTCTAAAATTACTAAGAAAAAAAAGCAAGAATGTTTGCAAGATTTAGCAAATTCAAAAGCTCTTTTAGTAGTGGGAGCTAGGTCGGCTTTGTTTTTACCTTTTAAGAATTTGGGTTTGATTATTATTGATGAAGAGCATGATAATTCTTATAAAGCTTCTAATAATCCAAAAATCAATGCAAGAGATTTAGCTTTATTTGTAGCAAAAAAAATGCATATAAAAGTTCTTTTAGGTTCGGCTACTCCAAGTGTTGTAAGTTTTTATAAACATCCTTGTTTTAGGCTTAAAGGAACTTTCTTTGAAAGTAAAAAGCAGTTTTTATATGATGAGAGTGAGCTTAGTGTTTCATCAAAATTGCTTTTAGAATTAAAAATTAGCTTAAGAAATAAAAAGCAAGCCGTGGTATTTTTACCTACAAGGGCAAATTTTAGACAAATTTTATGCAAAGAATGTGCTAATACTATTAAATGCCCTTTTTGTTCTATTGCTTTGAGTTTGCATAAAAATAAAAATGCATTAAAATGCCATTATTGTAATTTCACTAAAGAAATCGATCAAGCCTGCCCAACTTGCAATGGAGTTATGCTTGAAGCTAAAAAAATGGGCACAGCAGAGCTTTGTGAGCTTTTAGAAAAAGAATTAGCTGAGTTTAATCCTATCATAAAAAGATTTGATAGTGATGAGATTAGCAGTGTAAAAAAGCTTGATATGATTTTAAAAGATTTTAACCAAGAAAAAATTGATATTTTAGTAGGCACTTCCATGCTTGCTAAAGGACATGATTATCACAATGTGGATTTGAGTGTGATTTTGGGGCTTGATGAATATTTATTTAGGCCTAATTTTAAAGCCTTAGAAGAGACTTTGGCTCTTGCTATGCAAGTAGCAGGTCGTGCAGGTCGAAAGGGTGAAGGTAGGGTGCTTTTACAAACTAAAAATAGATCTTTTTTTGAAAAATATATACAAGATTACGATAGTTTTTTAAAAGATGAATTAAATGCTAGAAATGAACTTTATCCTCCATTTAAAAGACTTTTAAGGCTAATTATTGAAGATGAGGATAAAAATAAAGCTTTAAATTTGTGTGAATTTATAGCTAATAAAGTTCAAGAATTAAAACAAGTGCAATTAGTAGGCCATGGTGCTTGTGGTATTGAAATGCTAAATAAAAAATGGCGTTTTTATGTGTTATTGCGTGCTAATACCCATCAAGAACTTGTAAAATTTGAGCATTTTGCTTTAAATTTTAAAAATATTACTTGCGATATAGATCCAGTTGATTTTTCTTGAAAAATATATTTATTTATAAATAATTATTATTTTATAATAAAAACAATATTTTATTTTTAATTTTAAATTTATTTTGATAAGAATATACTTTTTTAATTTCTTAAATTTAAAGGAGAGAAAATGAAAAAGTTTAGTTTTCTTGCAGGTTGTGTACTTTTTGGTGCTTTGTTTAATAATACTTTAGCTTGCACTACTATTTTAGTACCAAATGAAGCAAGTAAAGATGGCTCTATGTTGGTTGCAAGAAGTGCTGATAGTAAGGCAGATAAAGCACAAGTTTTTCTAATCCACCCAAGAGTTGAAAATCAAAAAGGTATTTATAGCACTAAAGCACATCAAGGAATGAATGATTTTACTTACCCTTTGCCTACTAAATCTTTTCAATATAGTACCATAGCTAATTGGCAAAGTAAATTACACGGTGCTACTGGTTTTAATGAAATGGGTGTTGGGATAAGTGCTACTGAATCAATTTATGCAAAAGATGAACTTTTAAAATTTGATCCTTATAATGAGAAAAATGGCATTAGTGAAGATGATATTTTGGATGTTTTGCTTCCAAGAATTAAAAGTGCAAAAGAAGGTGTTTTATTATTGGGTGATATTATAGAAAAACAAGGAGCTACTGAGGGTTTTGGAGTAGCTTTTGTGGATTCTAAAGAAATTTGGTATTTAGAAAGTGCCACAGCACATCAGTGGATGGCTGTAAAAATTCCTAATAATTCGTATTTTGTTAGTGCGAATCAAGGTAGGCTAAAACAACTAAAATTCAACGATGAAAATACCTTGCATTCTAAAAATTTAATAAATTTTGCCATAATACATAAAGCGTATAATCCTAAAGTGGATAAGGATTTTGATTTTTTTAAAGTTTATACAAGAAATGATGATAGAGATTTAACTTATAATTATCCTAGAGTTTGGTGGATACAAAAAATGTTTAATCCATCTTTAAATCAAGATGTAAAAAATGGTGCTAATTTTAATGTGTTTTTGCAACCTGAGCAAAAACTTAGTGTGGATGATTTAAAAAAAGCTTTAAGATCGCACTATGATGGAACAAAATATGATCCATATGCAAATTTCAATGAAAATGAAAACATTTACCGTGTTGTGAGTGTGTTTAGAACTTATGAATCTCACATTATGCAAGTTAGACCGTGGCTTCCTAAAGAAATAGGTAGATTAAATTATGTCGCAATAGGAATGGCTGATTTGAGTGTGTATTTGCCTTATTATTTTGGTAATGATGAGTTTATTGCAGGATATCAACAAGGAACAAATGAAGCTGATGATAAATCAATTTATTGGATTTATCGCAAGTTGCAAACTCTTGTAATGAGTGATTATAATAAATATGCTCCTATCGTAAAAAATGCTTATGCTAAATTTGAAAAAGACACATCTTTAAAACAAGAAGCTATGGAAAAAGAATATTTAAGTCTTTATAAAAAAGATAAGAACAAAGCAAAGCAAATTTTAGTTGATTTTTCATTGCAAAATCAAATGGAAGCTAAAAAACTTACTCAAGATTTGACAAATCAAATTTTTACCCTTTTAACAAGAGATACAGATATAAAATATAAATCTCTTAATAAAAATAAAAAAGATTAATGATATAGCCCATTTTTGGGCTATAATACTCTAAAAATATTTTTAGAGTGATTTTAATGACAAGGTACAAAACAAGACAAATAAAAGTAGGTGATGTTTTAATAGGTGGAGATGCTCCTATTTCAGTGCAATCTATGCTTTTTACTAAAACAAGAGATATTGAAGGTTGTTTAGAGCAGCTTAACAGACTTTATTTTGCTGGTGCAAATATAGTGCGTTTAGCCTGTTTGGATATGGCAGATGCAAGAGCTTTAAAAGAAATCAAAGCAAAAAGTCCCTTACCTTTAATAGTGGATATACATTTTAATCATAAGCTAGCAGTCTTTTGTGCTGAATTTATCGATGGGGTGAGAATTAACCCAGGAAATATAGGCTCAAAAGAAAATATCAAAGAAGTGGTGCAAGCTTGTAAACAAAGAAAAATTCCTATTAGAATAGGGGTAAATCATGGCTCTATAGAAAAGCAATTTAGCGATAAATATGGTTATAATATAGAAGCTATGCTTGCAAGCGCTTTATATAATATAAAATTACTAGAAGATTTAGACTTTTTTGATATTAAAATTTCTATGAAAACTTCAGATGTGCAAAATACCATAAAAGCTTATGAAGCTCTAAGACCACTTTGTGATTATCCATTTCATTTAGGAGTTACTGAGGCAGGGACTAAATTTCATAGCACGGTTAAAAGCTCGATTGCTTTAGGAAATTTGCTTTTAAAAGGTATAGGCGATACAATGAGAGTTTCTATGACAGGGGAGCTTGAAGAAGAGATTAAAGTAGCAAGGGCTATTTTGCAAGATAGTGGAGTGCAAAAAAGTGGAGTAAATATCATCTCATGTCCAACTTGTGGAAGAATTCAAAGTGATTTGATCAAAGCGATTAAAATAGTAGAAGAAAAAACTAAGCATATAAAAGAACCATTAAATATAAGTGTTATGGGTTGTGTTGTAAATGCCTTGGGCGAGGCTAAGGGTGCTGATGTGGCTATTGCTTTTGGAAAAAATCAAGGTTTAGTTATAAGACATGGCGAAGTAGTGGCAAAATTAAAAGAAGATGAGCTTGTAGATAGATTTTTACTTGAAGTAGAAGATGAGGTAAAACTTAGAAAAAAAGATTAATTTTTTTCTAAGTAAGTTTTTTGCATATTTTGTAATTTTTTAGAAATTTTTACTTTATAAATACTTGGATTTTGAAGTTTTTTTAGTTTAAAATCCAAACTATCAATACTTTTTTTATGATACTCTTGAATATTTTTCAAGTTAGGAAGCTCATAGATTAATTTTCCATCTTTAAAAATAAGCTCATGTAAATTTTTATATGTATAACCTTGATAATTTTTAATACTTTCATCATGTGCATATAAGATATCAAAACTTGCTTTATTTTCTTTATAATACCTTATGAGTTTTTTAAAATGTGGCAAGGTTGTTTTGCTTGAGCTTGCACTGATTTTTATTTTAGGGATGATTTGATTGTTTTTTTCTAATGCAACAAGCTTATAAACAGCTCCAAAAATAGGCGAACTTGCCGAAGTAATAAGCTTTTCTCCAATGCCAAAAGCATCGATTGGGGCTTTGTTTTTTAGTAATTTTTCTATGATAAACTCATCTAAAGTATTACTAGCTATGATTTTGCATTTTGTTAATCCAGCAAGATTTAGTTTTTTTCTAATATATTTAGAGATTTTAAGCAAATTTCCTGAGTCAATACGGATAGAATAATTTTGCATAGAATCTTGCGCATTTAACTCATTAAAAATTAAAATAGCATTTTCAATGCCTTTTTTATAATCATAAGTATCAATCAAAAGACTTATATTATCTTTATAAATTTGACAATATACCCTAAAAGCACTTAGCTCATCATCAAACATTTGCACCCAAGCATGAGACATGGTTCCACTAATAGGAATATTAAATTTTTTCCCAGCTAAAGTACAAGCACTTGCATGAAAACCACCGATAAAAGCAGCTCTAGCACCATTTAAAGCTGCACTTTCTCCATGGGCTCTGCGAGAGCCAAATTCTAAAAGCAATTTTTCTTTTGCAATTTGAGTAATTCTGCTAGCTTTAGTGGCAATTAGACATTGATGATTTAGGGTTAAAAGTATGAAAGTTTCTAACAATAAAGCCTCTATTATAGGTGCTTTAATAATCATTAAAGGAGTATTAGCAAAAACGCATTCACCTTCTTTAACGCTTAGTATATCTCCACTAAATTTTAAAGTTGAAAGGTAGTTTAAAAATTCATCATCAAATTTTTTAGTATTTTTCAAAAAATCTATGTCATCTTTAGAGAAAGAAAAATGATTAATATGATTTATGATTTGTTCTAATCCACAAAAAACAGCATAAGAAGCATTATCAGGAGCTTTTCTAAAAAAAACTTCAAAATAAACAATTTGCTTATGCATATTTTGTTTAAAATAAGCATAAGCCATACTTAGTTCGTAAAAATCACATAATAATGAAGAATTCATATAAGGATTTTTACTAAAAAATTAATCCATTTGGCGACGCAAGAAAGCAGGAACATCAAGCTGAGAAATCACTTCTTCATCAAATCCACCGCTAGCTTTACGTAAATTCATATAGCTATTTTTTTTACTTTCTTCTTGTTCTTTAGCGCTTTCTATTTCAGCTTTATCTTCAAAACCTGTAGCAATGATAGTAACTTCAACGCGATCACCCATACTCTCATCAGTCGTTGCACCAAAGATTACTTTTGCGTTTTCATCTGCTATATCGCTAATGCTTTGAGTAGCTTGTGAAATTTCTATCAATGAGCATTCAGGACCAATTTTATAATGGATGATTACGCCTTTAACGCCTTTCATGGTCATGCCGTCTAATAATGGAGATTCTATAGCACTTGATAATGCATCCATGATAGCATTTTCACCTTCTCCATGACCCACGCCCATTAGTGCTAAACCTCTGTGGCTCATAACAGTTCTAACATCAGCAAAGTCAACATTAATATCGCCATCTTCTAAAAGGATAGACACCATACCCCTAACAGCTCTAGCTAAAATATCATCAACTAGTTTAAATGCTTCTTTTATACCTGCTTTTTTTGGGAGTATACTAAGAAGTTTTTCGTTTTGGATTACAATGATAGAATCACTTTCTTTTTTTAATTCAGCTAAACCAGCTTCTGCTAATTTTTTTCTTTGTTTTCCTTCAAATGCAAAAGGCATAGTTACAACTGAAACAGTTAGCGCACCTACTTCTTTAGCAGCTTGTGCTACAACAGGAGCTGCACCTGTACCAGTTCCACCACCAAGTCCTGCTGAAATAAATACTATGTCGCTTTGACTTAAAGCAGCTTTTACTTCTTCAAAACTTTCTCTTGCGCTTTCTGCCCCAATTTCTGGTTGCATTCCAGCACCCAAACCCTTGGTTTTTTTCTCACCTAGTTGAATTCTAGTTTTTGCTAAAGATTTAGCTATAGCTTGTGCATCAGTATTAGCTGAAATAAGATCAAGATCATGTAAACCCATATTTACCATATGATCTATCATGTTACCGCCACCGCCACCGCAGCCTATGACTTTTATTTTTGCACCTTTTGCGTGTTGCATTTCTTCCACTAGATATTCGCTCATTGTGTCTCCTATTAGAACTGGTTTATTAATTTATTCCAAAATTTATGCATTAAATTCGTTTTTTTATCTTTCTTTGTTTCTATTTTTGCTAATTCTGTTTTTTCATCTTCAAATTCTTTTTGATCTTGAAAAATTTCTTCAAAATCTTTATTTTCTTCTTCGTTTTCATCTATGGTAAGATTTTGTTTGATCTGTTTATTGATAAACTCAGGCTCTCCTTTATATCTTAGTTTCTCATTAGAATCTAATTCATAAGGAGTAAAATGCCCACCACCATACAAACAAAGACCTATAGCACAGCTATTTTCTGCATCTTCAAAAATTTCTTTAAAACCATCCATAGTATCTTTTTTTGCAGTCGCTATTCTAACAGCTTTATTATCAAAATAAGCTGAAGCAAGCTTGTCAAGTCCTGCAAATTTTGTCATTCCACCTGTTAATACTATACCTGCTCCTGCTTGATTTGCACAAGCATTATCGCTTAGCATTTTAGCTAAAATAATAATAGTTTCTTCAATTCTTGCATAAATTACATTGGATATGACTTCTACTGAAACTTCATTTTTTCTTTTTTCATCACCCATGTATGGAATTTGTATAATTGAGTTTTCATTTTGTGCTAAAGATGCATAATTTAATTTTAGTTTTTCTGCTTCTTTTGGTGGGGTATGTAAAGCTATGGATAAATCATTGGTGATATTTACTGAGCCAATTTGCAAGCATTCATTGTAGCGTATAGAATTACCCGCATGAATGACCATATCGCAAACTGCTCCACCCATATCGATTAAAATAGCACCTAATTCTTTTTCACTATCATCAAAGCAAGCAATAGAAGAAGCATAGCCTGAAAGAACGATGTTATCTACTCTAAGATCAGCAAGCTCCACAGCTTTTTTTAGATTTTTAATATGCACTTCTTGCGAGATTACAATATGCGTAGAAACTTCAAGGCGATTTCCACTCATTCCCAAAGGATCTTCTACATGTTCAAGATCATTTACTTTAAAATTATAAGGTAATACATGAATGATTTCATATCCACTAGGTATATTTGCAGTATGCTTTGCTGTGCTTACTGCTCTGTGAATTTCTTTAATACCTATTTCATGATTTGGTATATTAACTACACCTATACTATCTACGCTTTTTGCGTAAGCACCTGAAATAGATACAATTACTTTATCATAATGCACGCCTGACATCATTTGTGCATCAGCTACTGCCTCTTCTATAGATTTTGAAGCAAGTTCTATATTAGTAATTGCTCCTTTTTTTATACCATTTGATTTTGATTTTCCAAAACCAATGACTTTTAGTCCTTCTTCGCTTTTTTGTGCTAATATGGCGCAAGTTTGTATTGAGCCTAAATCAATTCCTAAAATATTCAATTTGTATTTCCTTTATAATAGCGTTGAATTGGATATAATTCTATAAGTTTTTTTAATAATTCTTCCTTAAGTAAAGCTTGTTTAGTTTGTTTAGCGCTTTGCTCTATGATAAATTTATAAATTTCTTCTTTATTTTTATTTTCTAAAGTTTGCTTTGTGATTTCATAAACAATTGCTTTATCATCAAACAATACATAAGATTTAGCTTTGTTTGAGTCAAATACATGCATTAAAAACTCGCTAAATTCAGCATCATTCATCATATCACCTACTTTTGCATTTTTAGCTGAGTCGCGACTATAAGTTCCTATGTCTATGCCTTGGAAATTATCTAGGGCAAGTTTTGCTTTTTCTTCTAATAAGGCTTTAGTTTTTTCTTTAATGTAAAGTTTACTTACTTCGTTTTTAGCTTGCTCAAAAGTCATAGTTTGTATAGGATTTATTTTTATAATTTTTGCAATCATATAGCCGTTTTCAAATTTAAAAGGCTTAATAAAATCATTTTCTTTAGCTTTTTGTATATTTTCTAAAGGATAATAAATATCAGCATCGCTGATTGTGATATTTTTATCAAAACTAAGCTCGTTCTTTCTCAAAGCCACATAGCTTTCATTGGCTTTAAGTTTAAGTTTAGAAAGTTTTAAATCTTTTATAACTTTATCTTTGCTTTGTTCTAGACTTAGAATTTTCCCTGCAAAATCTTTATAGTCATTTTTATTTTCTTCATAGTAAGCTTGGATTTCTTTGTCATCAATTTTGATTATATCAGGGTTTAAAAAATAAGTTGCAAGCTCGTAACTTTTTTGCGTCTTATAAAGCTCTTTATTTTTCTCCCAAGTTTGTTTTAACTCTTTTTCATCCATTGTTATGTTTTTATTATCAAGTTTTATAGCTTGAACTTTTAAACTATCTTGCATTAAAAAACTTGCGCCAAACATATCAAGTTCATTTGGTTTGATTTGTAAATTTAAAATAGCATTGATTTTTTTAAGTAATAACTCATCGTGAATGATTTTTTCATAAGTTTTTGGTGTATAGTTGTTTCTTGCAAGCAGATTGTAGTATAAATTTTTGTCAAAAACACCTGAAGCATTATGAAAGATTTTTTGATGTGCTAAATCATAAGCAATTTCTTCCTCGCTCACATTTAAACCCAAGGTTTTAGCATAAGAAAGTAGTAGTTTTTCTTGTATAAGTTCATTAATAGCTTGGGTGTCTAAGCCATCTTTTTGTGCTTGTTCTTGTGTGTAATTGCCATTGTTTAGCTGAGAATAATAGCTAAATAATTGAGAATATTTAAGATTAAACTCATCATAACTTATTTTTTCATCGCCTACCTTTGCAACAGAACTAGATCTATCGGTGTTAAAATCATAACTCCCCCAACCAACAAAACCTGCTCCAACAAAAGCAATAACGCTAATCCAAATAGTTACAACTAAGTATTTTTTATGATGCTGCATCCAAGTGAGCATTTTTACCCCAATCTGATTAAATAAATTAAACTATAAATTATAAATAATTTGTGATTAATAAAAGATTAATTTTAAATTATTATGATAAATTTGTTTCCGCTAAATGGATAATTTTGCAAGAATTTTCAATTAAATCTATAATTTTACCTAATTCATAACTTGTTCTACCATAGGCAAATATACCATAGCCCTTTACAACAACAAAATTTTGTTTTTGTTCTAACATATAACGATAAATTTCAGTTTGTGATCTATCCTCCCAATCTTCATAATTTTTAGGATTATAAACTCGAATTTCTTCTAGAAAAATTTCACCAAAATAATCTTGAGGTGTTATAAAATCATGATTTAAACTCATAGATAAGGTATAGGTTGGGCAGGCAAAACATATAAATTTGGCTTCAGGTATGTTCTCATATATACTTTTATGGATTTCACTATCGCTACTTGCCTCATCCCAGCTATAATCTTTTGCAAATTTTAAAATACTTAAACTTTTTTCATCTAGTTGATTTAAAAAAGTGTCATTTTTATTTATAATAAAAGAACTTTGAGATAGTTTTGCTGAAACTGATCCGTGGCAAATTCCAAAAAAATTTTTTTTAAACATTGAAGTAGAAAGTATTTTGATTTGAGAAATGATATTTTCTTTATTCATTAAAAAC
The DNA here is from genome assembly GCF_025771295.1 of Campylobacter sp. RKI_CA19_01121. Taxonomy (NCBI): domain Bacteria; kingdom Pseudomonadati; phylum Campylobacterota; class Epsilonproteobacteria; order Campylobacterales; family Campylobacteraceae; genus Campylobacter; species Campylobacter sp. RKI_CA19_01121. Next base: position 14,145 of record NZ_JAKMQA010000004.1, on the reverse strand, counting down.
CTTGTTTTAAACTTAACTAAGATATTATACTAAAAAATATTTTAAAGGTTTATTTTGCAAAGTCCACATATTCCTGTTTTACTGCAAGAAGTTTTAGATGTTTTTGATGATTTTGATAGTGGGGATTTTTTAGATTGCACTTTGGGTTATGGAGGGCATTCTAAGGCGTTATTGCAAGCTCATGAGAAACTAAGATTAATTGCTTGTGATAAAGATTTAGAAGCTTTAAATTTTTCTAAAGAATTTTTAAAAAAATTTCAAGATAGGATAAGTTTTAATCATATAGGTTTTAAAGATATTTTAACTCAAATTCCAACGCAAAACTTAAGAGGAATTTTAGCTGATATCGGTGTATCTTCTTTGCAGCTTGACAAAAATGATAGAGGTTTTTCACTAAATTCTGATTTTTTAGATATGAGAATGGATCAAAATAATCCTTTAAGCGCTAAAGAAGTGGTAAATTCTTACAGCAAGGAAGCCTTGGAGCAAATTTTTAAAGACTATGGAGATTTAACACCGGTTGCTTCAATGCTTGCTCAAAAAATCATTAATGCAAGAAGTCAAAAAGAGATTACAAGCGCAAAAGAATTAAGTCAAATTATAGGAAATGCTAAGCTAAAAGGGCGTAATGTATCTTTAGCTTTGCTTGTATTTCAAGCTTTGCGTATAGAAGTAAATAATGAGCTTGGCGAATTAAAATCCTTGCTTGAAAACATAGAAAAAGCAAAATTAAAAGATTGTAAATTAGCCATTGTTAGTTTTCATTCTTTGGAAGATAGGATAGTAAAAAATACTTTTAAAAGATGGGAAAAAGACTGCATTTGTGATGAAAGAGCCATAAAATGTGAATGTGGTAAAAATCATAGTCTTGGGAAAATTTTAAGTAAAAAAGCTATAAGTGCCTCCAAAGAAGAAATAAGCTATAATAGCAGATCAAGTTGTGCAAAAATGAGAATTTTTTATTTTAGGTAAATAATGGTTGAAGATGATTTTTTAAAAGAAAAGCAAAATATACGTGAAAAAATGTTGAAATATTCTAGGGCTATTAAAGAAGGTAGGCCTTATGAAGAATATGAGCAAAATTTTAATGAAAGTGATCGTATACTAAAAAATAGAATACAACGTAAAAAAAGACCTAAATTTACAGATTTTGATGAAGAATATGAAGAAAAACCTAGGAAGCAATCTGCTATTTATTTAAAAGAAGATTTGATTAATGTTAAATTAGAAGAAAAAAAGCCTTTTAAATTACAACTTAATTTTTTCAAAAAGCAAAAAGAAAAATTCGATAAAAAAAATATTGCAAATTCTAAAACGCTTAAAAGTAACAAATCAACTCAAGAAGCAAGAAAAATAGAAAAAAAACAAGAAAATAAAGATCCTATTCAAATATCTAAAATTCTTACCCAAAGCAATGTTTTTGTCACTTCAAAATTTCAAGATTTAAAAGAAAAAAGAAAAGAAAAAGCTAAACTCAAACAAGAATTAAAAGAGCAAAAAAAAATCGAACAAGAAAAACTAAGAAAAGCTCAAGAGGAATTAAAAGAAAAAGAAAAATTAGCCAAGCAAGAACAAAAAATTTTAGAAGAAAAAGTAAGACTTGAAGAAAACCAAGAGTATAATCAAGAAGATAAATATGAACTTTTAGATAGTATAGTAAGTGAGGAGAATAAAAATTTAAGTCCTAAAAATTTAATATACGCAGGTTTGATAATAGCATTTGCTTTATTGATATTTTTCCCACAAATTTATATTAGAAATCAAATTTATTATGTAAGTAGAGATATAGCGGATTTAAGATCGCAAGAACTTGTTTTAGATGAAGAAAATAAAGAGCTTCAAAGACAGCTTGAGGCGCTATATTTTCAAAATCAAGTTTTAGACTTTTTAGATTAATCTTGTGTTTGAATGATTTTTTCTAAAATATATTGCTCGAGTTGGTTTTTTGGGATTTCTTCTTTAATGGCTTGGTTATAAATATTTTCTGCTATTTTTGAATATTTTTCATAAGCAAAATATGGAAAATGCAAAACCCAAGCTTTTTTTAATAATCTTTTGCTTATTGCTTTTCTAGTGTAAATTTTAAAAATATCATAGCCAATAAAAACACAAGCGGTTACAAAAACAGCACTTAAAATACTAATATGAAAATCAATAATTGTTAAAAAATAATGACTAATGATAAGCATAGGAACTAAAATAGCTATGCAAAAAAATGCATAAATAAGATAAGAATTAAACACCTTAAATTTAAAATTTAATTTCGCAGGATCTACCATCATGCCTTCATTAAGTAAGGCGTTTGCTTCTAATAAATCTTTTAAATTAACAGGTTGGTTTGAAACTTTAAAAATAAAGTTTAAAATAAATTCTTGTATTTTCATTTTTTACCCAATTAGTATGTGATTTTTGTGATTTTAACATTTTTGTTTTTAATTAAACTAAATTTTTAAGTCTTGTAAATGAATTCTTGTGTTAAAATTTATATTATTTTAATATCAAAATGGAAGAAAAATGGCAGATTCTAGATTTATGATGAATGTAAAAGGCATAGCTAAAAGTTTTATACCTAGAAAAATTTATCAAAATCAATTGCAAAATATTTTAAAAGAAATTTTAAAATCAAAAAATATAGATAATATTATTACTCGTTTAAATTATTATAATCTGCAAAATGATTTTTTTGATATAAAAAAATTTGAAAATTATGAAAAAATAGGAAAATTTCCTTTTAAAAAAACTTCTTATGCTTACGATGCTTATGCAATCAGTAAGTATTTTGATGATGATTTTTTATGGGTTAAAGGTTTTGGGGATATTAGTTATAATCTTAAATATCCAAGTATAGCTAAATCAAGACCGGTTGAAAATGGTTTTAATAATATCATTTTAAAATTAGACAAAAACAGACATTTTGATTTTATACAAGATAAAAACCAATTTGAAGATAAAGAAGATTTGCTTTTTTTTAGAGGCGCAATTTATCAACCTCATCGTATTAAATTTTTTGAAAAGTATTTTGATAATCCTCGTTGTGATATTGCTCATGTTGGTGGTAGAAAAATTCAAGCCGAAAAATGGATTAAAAATTTAAATTTTAAAATCAGTAGAGCCTATCAAACTCAGTTTAAATTTTTACTTTCTTTAGAAGGCAATGATGTAGCAAGCAACTTAAAGTGGGCGATGAGAACAAATTCTTTAGTTTTGGCACCAAAAATGCGCTATGAAACTTGGTTTATGGAAGGAAAGCTAGTTCCAAATGAGCACTTTGCTTTGATTGATGATGATTATGAAAATGTAGAAGCTTTGCTTGATTATTATTTAATTAATCCGCATAGAGCAAAAGAAATCATTCAAAATGTCCATGCTTACATAGAGCAATTTTTGGATGAAAAGATAGAATTTTATATAGGAATTTTAGTTTTAGCTAAGTATTTTTATTATTCTAATCAGCTTGATTTGCCAAAAGATATTGTTGATTTATTTGATTAAAAGGAGGACTTATGCAAGAAATGGAAGTGGTGTTTTTAAATGATGAGTTTGTAAAAGCTAGTGAAGCTAAAGTGAGTGTTTTTGATAGAGGTTTTATCTTTGGAGATGGAATTTATGAAGTAGTTCCTGTGGTAAATGCAAAAATAGCTGACAAAGAAGAATTTTGGGAGCGTTTTGAGCGTAGTTTGGCTCAAATTGAACTACAAATTCCTTATACAAAAGAAGAATTTGAAAATATTTTAGAGCAATTAATCATTAAAAACTCTCTTAAAGAAGGTGGGCTTTATATGCAAGTTACTAGAGGGGTTGCTAGTAGAAATTTTGCTCTTTTGAAGGGATTAAAACCTACTATTATGGCTTTTGCTTTTGAATGCAAGGTGATTGAGCATGAGTATGCTAAAAATGGGGTAAGTGTTATTTCAACAGCTGATTTAAGATGGAAAAGAAGGGATATAAAATCAATTTCTTTATTGGCTCAATGTCTTGCAAAAGAAGAAGCTATAAAAGCTAAGGTTTTTGAAGCTTTTATGGTAGAAAATGCTTTAGTAACGGAAGCTTCTAGTAGTTCAGCTTTTATTATAAAAGATAAAACTTTAATTACTAAGCCATTTTCTAATGAAATCTTACCAGGAATTCGCCGCAAAAATATCTTGAAATTTGCCAAAGAACTTGATCTTAAAGTAGATCAAAGAGCTTTTAGTATGAAAGAAGTATATGAGGCTGATGAGGTATTTATTTCTGCGGCTACTTTTTTGATTTTAGGTGTTATAAAAGCAGATAGCAAGGTGATTAATGATGGTAAAGTAGGCTTTTATACCCAAAAACTAAGAGAAAAATATGTAGAAAAAATACAAAAAGAGGTTTTTTAATCAAAACCCGCATTAGTAAATTCTTTAGGATTATCAAGAGCGTAGCGAAACTTTTCCCAGTCTATTTGTTTATCCCAAATAGCTACGATTAAAGCTGCTACGCTATTACCGCATAAATTTCCTACTGCACGAATTTCAGACATAAACTTATCCACACCCAAGAGTATAGAAATAGCAGCTACTGGTAAAACCTCGCCTAAACTTGCTCCTAAGCCATTGTTAGCTTCTGCAATATGCATATTAGATAAAGCTGCCAGCGTACTTCCTAGTATGATAAAACCTGAACCAGTTACACCAACAGCACCTTTTGAAGCTATCATTAGTACGATTAAAATGCTAATTTCATGCGTTAAAGAAAGCTCTACATTAAAAGCTTGTGCAAGGAAAATCAAACTCATAGCCAAATAAATATTAGTACAATCAAGATTAAAACTATATCCAGTTGGCAATACCAAACCCACAGTGGCTTTTGAAATTCCTGCTTTTTCAAGCTTTCTCATAAGTGGAGCTAATGCTGATTCGCTAGAACTTGTAGCAAAAACTATCAAAACTTCTCTTGAAATAAAACGCATAAATTTAAAAATATTTACTTTGGCAATAAAACAAATAAGTCCTAAAACTCCAAAGATAAAGAGCAAAGAAGCAAGTAGCATAACAACAAGTAAATATCCTAAATTTAACAAAGAATCAAGTCCATATTTTGCCACTAAAAAAGCCATCGCAGAAAAAGCAGCAATAGGAGAAAAATACATAATGATTTCTAGGATTTTAAAAACAAAACTTTGCATTATTTCTAAGGTTTTTTGTATAGCTTTTTTCTCATCAATTCTCATAAGTGAAATAATAAAAGCACAAGCTAGGGCTATAACTAAGATTTGCAAGGTTTTCCCCTCGCTAAAAGCAGCGATGATATCAGTAGGTATAGCGTCTTTTAAAATATGTAAAATTTCATTTTGTGCGCTTATTTCTATATTGTTATTGACAAATTGAGCTACACTATCTTTATCTAAGGTACTTGGATCAAGATTCATTCCTTTTCCAGGTCCCATGATATTTGCCATAAAAATACCAATAGCTAAAGCAAAAGTACTCACTACTTCAAAGTATAACAAAGCTTTAGCGCCTATACTTCCAACTTGCTTTAGACTTTCAAGGCTAACAACTCCTAAAACAATAGTCAAAAATATAATAGGCCCTATTAAAAATTTTAAAGCTTGTATAAAATAATCTACCCCGATTTTACTAGCTAGTGCAAGTTCTTTATCTAATAAACCAAGGCTAATACCAGCTATTATTCCTATAATCACCCAAAAACCTAAATTTTTTAACATTTTTTTGAGCTTGCTTGGTTTTTCATGGGTAATTACTAGCACAAAAACTCCTTGAATTTTTAAAACCACCACATATTAGCAAAGAAAAACTTATTTTTATGATTAAAACAAATAAAAAATAAACAATACTCTTAAAAATAATAATTTTTTAGCTTATTTTGTAGCTAAAAGTAGCATTTTGTAGTATTTTTATCTGATTTATTATGAAATAAATAATGATAATGTTTATCTAAATTTAAGAAAGCTAGTACTATACTTGCGACTATGATTTTAAAAATGAATATCATTTCGGAGTAAAATAGTGTTTAAAAAAATAAGCTTGTTGATAATTTTTTTATTTTGTACTATTGTTTATGCTAGAGAGATTGATTATCAAAAAGAAGCCCAAGCAATCAAACAAATTTTAAATGAAAGTATGATTTTATACAAAGAAAATAAAAATTTAGAAGCAAAGAAAAAAGCAGAAGATGCATACTTTCAGCATTTTGAAACCATGGAAGGCTCTATTGGGCGTAATGTTGGTAGAAAAGCCATTGTTATGGAGCGTAAATTTGTTAATTTAAGAAAGTTATATAAAGATAAAGAAGATTTTTCTAAAATAGAAGCTTTGATTAGTAGTTTGTATTTTGATTTAGATGAAATAGTTCCTATTTTAGAAAAAGGCTTCCAGCTTAAAGCTGAAGCTAGTGATGTAAATTATGATAAAAAAGCAGCTGAAAACTCATCTTTAAAAGCAGAAAAAGAACGCCAAGCACAAGCTGAAGCGATGTTTGCTGCTTTGCTTGGAGAGAATGTTAAAGAACAAACTTCACAAAACTCAACTCAAAGTTTGATTGCTCAAGAGCAAGACACTCAAAAAGATGAAGCATTGCTAGCTTTACAAGAAGCTTCGACTTTGGATGCAAGGTTGCAATTTTTAATGGATTCTATGATTTCAAAGCTTGATCAGGCTGCATTAGCGTTTGTAAATAAAGACTATCAAAAAGCTAAAGATTTGATTCAATCAGCATTGTTTGAAGACTATAGAAATTCAAAAGTAGAAGTTTTAGTGGCAAGATATACTAAGGCAGGAGTGGATAAAAAAATTCAAACTAAACTTAGAACTATTATAAGAAAAATCAATGCTAATACTTTAGATGAAAAAACTATTAGAGATGAAATTTCAAACATATCAGATTTATTATATGAAGCGTTTTTAGCTCTACCTAAAGAAGAATTAGCCTTGCTTCAAGTTAAAGGCTTTGATGAAAGTACTATGAGTGCTAAAAACTATACTAAAGTATATGATGATATGAAAATTGCTCTTAATGATATTTTGCAAAATTATGAGGGATTTAGTTTAAATAGTATAGATGCTTTGCAAAATGTGTATTTGGATATTTTTGAAGCAAGTGGCATGGAAAGTAAAATTGGTGCTATTGATAGTGCTTTAAAATTAAAAATAGAAAGTTATTTTTCAAAAGGTGTTGCACTTATTAAAGCAAGTGCTTCTAAAGAAGAATTAAAACAAAATTTTGACGAGCTTAGTGCCTTAGTGGAAGGCTCTTTAGATAAAATTCAAGAATCCTCACCTATGTCTTTATTTATATGGGCTTTGGGTATTATCTTAAGAGAGGGCTTGGAGGCTTTAATTATTATTGTAGCTATAGTTTCATACCTAGTTCAAAGTGGTAATAAAAAGCGTTTAAATATAGTATATTCAGCACTTTGGAGTGGGGTATTTTTAAGTTTTGTAACAGCATTTTTTATTTCATGGATTTTTAAAGAACAAGCAGGGCAAAGCAGAGAGTTGCTAGAAGGCATTACTATGCTTGTGGCTGTTGCATTATTATTTTATGTAGGTTTTTGGCTTTTATCAAATGCACAAAATAAAAAATGGGCAAATCGCATAAAAACCCAAGCAGTTGAAGCTATATCAAATAATTCAGCAAAAACCTTATGGTTTAGTGTGTTTTTAGCTGTATATAGAGAAGGTGCTGAAACTATTCTTTTTTATCAGGCTTTATTATTTGATGCAAAAACAAGCACAGATTATAGTTTTATATTTATAGGATTAGCTAGTGGATTAATTATACTTATCATACTTTATTATTTATTAAAAGCTGGTGCTTTAAAAATACCAGTAAAACAATTTTTCTATATAACTTCATACATTATTTTTTACATGGTCTTTGTCTTTACAGGCAAAGGCATTGGTGAGCTCATAGAAGCTAAGGTTATCACCCCAAGCTTACTTCCTTTTGATTTTGAAGGAATTTTATGGCTTGGAATTTATCCTTACTATGAGAGCATCATACCTCAGTTTATGGTTTTAATCTTACTCATTATGGGTATTTTTATAACAAAGCAAATTTCAAATAAAAGGGAAAAAATATGAAAAAAACTTTATTAAGTTTAGGCGCAGCAGCTAGTATTTTAGCTAGTTCAGTTTTTGCAGCAGAGGTGCCAATTGGCGATCCTTATGAATTAAATGGTATGGAAATAGCAGCGGTTTATTTACAGCCAATCGAAATGGAGCCAAGAGGGATTGATCTTGCAGCTAGTTTAGCAGATATTCACCTTGAAGCAGATATTCATGCATTAAAGGGCAATAAAAACGGCTTTCCAGAAGGCTTTTGGATCCCTTATTTAACTATAGCTTATAAGCTAACTAATCTTGATAATGGTAAAGTAAAAACAGGAACTCTTATGCCTATGGTAGCAGATGATGGCCCTCACTATGGTGCAAATTTAAAAATGGATACAGGCATTGGAAATTACGAGTTAGTATTTTTAATAGAAAGTCCAGAAAAACAAGGTTTTGGACGCCATGTTGATAAAGAAACAGGTGTTGGTAAGTGGTTTGAGCCATTTTCAGTTAAATATAACTTCAAATACACAGGAAAACCTAAGTGATTTTTTCCCTAGCTTTTGCTAGGGTTTATTTATGAAATTATTGATTTTATAAATAAATTCTATTAAAGAAGAGCCTATGTCGATTTATTTTGTACATTTTTTTGGAGCATTTTTTTCTTATGCGCTTTTGAGTGCTTTATTTTTTTATAATCTAAAAAATTCTTTAGTGTTTAAACTTGCTTTTGTGGGTTTTGTTTTTTCTTATTTTGCTTTTTTTATTAGCGCTAAAACACTAAATTATGATTTGTTGTATTTTTCTAATGATATTTTATTTGTTTTATTGTTTTTGGATGTTATCATTTTTTCTTTTATGAAAAATAATTTTTTAAAAGAAAAAATTCAAGCAATATTGCTTTTTTTATTATCTTTTGCTTTTGGTATAAAATACTTACATATTTCTATTGATTTTCCTATATTAAGCACTAATTTTTTAGATTCTTTAGCGATTAGCTCTTTTGGGTTTATTTTACTTGCTTTTATTATGTGTTTTGGGGTTTATCTTTTTACAAGATGGTTAAGGAAATTTAAATTTAAGTTTTTAAATTTATTTTTATTTATTATCGTGATTTTTTATCTAAATGAAGCTTTAGCGCAAATTTTATTACACCTTATGAGAGAAGGCGTGGTAGAAACAGAAAGCTTGTATTTAAGCTATGTGGCAAAAAGTGTGTATTATGCTAAATTTTATACTTATGTATGGTTTTTATTGCTAGGAATTTGTATAGTTTTAGCTCTAAAGCAAAGAGTGAGTGAAAACAGCAAGAAAAAAGATTTTGATATAGAATTTAGAAAAAATCAAGCAAAAAATTCAACTATAACTAGTTTTAGTGCAAGTATTTTTAGTGCTATGATTTTAAGTCTTTGTATTTTTCTTTTTTATGACTTGCATGCTTCAAGACCGGTAACCATAGACGAGCCAACCTATGTAGAGCCAAATGAAAATGATGAATTTGTCTTTGATGTAGCGATTTTAAGAGATAATAACTTACATCGCTTTGCTTATATTAGTGATGAGGGTAAAGTGGTGAGATTTTTTTTAATTAACAAAAGAGAAGATAAAGACTCGCCAGTAGCTGTTTTTGATGCTTGTAGTATATGTGGGGATATGGGGTATGTTAAAAAAGGTGGAGAATTAATTTGTATCTCATGTAATGTTAGAATTTTCTTACCAAGTGTAGGTAAGGCAGGTGGGTGTAATCCTATCCCTATGAAGTATAAATTTGAAAATGGTAAGGTTATTATACCTTTTTCAGAAATTTTAGATGGGGTGAATTTTTTCACTCAAGTAGTAGAAAAGAAAGTTTATGATCCTATTGATAATACTGAGCTTATTAATTTAAAAGCGCCAAGGTCTTATGTTTATAAAGGTAGAACATATTTTTTTGCTAATGAAAAAAATTATGAAGAGTTTAAAAACGATCCTTTAAAATACATCGATATGAATAAGACTTCAAAATATAGAATTCATAATTTATTAGGAAATGACTATGCAAGTTAAGATTGTAAAAAATTCCATTTTTCAAAATAAAATTCAAAAATCTCTAGCTTTACTAACCATTTTTTTAGCTACTTTACTTATGGCTACTATGTTAAATCTTACTTTGGGTATAGGTAATGAAATTACAAAAGAATTAAGAAGTTATGGGTCAAACATTTTAGTTTTACCTAAAGGTACAAGTTTAAGTGTAGAAGTGGGTAATAAAATCTATGAGCCTTTGAAAAATCAAAATTTTTTAGAAGAAAATAAGCTTCATACTATAAAAGAAATTTTTTGGAGAAATAATATCAATGCCTTTGCGCCATTTTTAGATACCCAGGTAAAAATTCAAACTCCAAATGCAAATTATGAAAATATCTCTTTAGTGGGAACTTATTTTGATAAGGCTATAAAGGTTCAAGATGATGATGATTTTTATGCAGGTATTAAAGAATTATACAAATATAGTCAAATTAAAGGAAATTATCCAAAAGATGATAGTTTAGATGAAATAATGCTAGGAAAAGACTTAGCACAAAAGTATGATTTAAAAATAGATGATGAAATCACCCTTGTGCAAAATGAACGATTTTTTAAAGTGAAAATTGTTGGTATTATAGACTTAACTCAAGCCTTTTCAAATAAAATCATTACTTCTTTACTTTTAGCACAAAAGCTTTCTAAAAAAGAAGGTTTATTTGCTAAAGCAGAAGTTTCAGCTTTGACTATACCTGAAAATGATTTAGCACAAAAAGCAAGACGCGATGTAGATAGTCTTGATCAGCTTGAGTATGATCAGTGGTATTGTACTGCTTATGTAAGTTCTATTGCTTATCAAATCGCAGAAGATTTTAAAGGTGCTAGCACAAAAGTAGTGAGTGCGATTTCAGATGCAGAAAGTTTGATAGTATCTAAAATTCAATCTTTAATGGCAGTAGTTAGTATTATATGTTTAATCGTAGCTTCCATAGCCATATCATCTTTAATGAGTGCAGATATTTTTAGAAGAAAAAGCGAAATAGGACTTTTAAAAGCTTTGGGTGCTAGCACTTTGCAAATTTATATGATTTTTGCGTTAGAAGGGGTTGTGGTAGCTTTAGTTGGGGCTGTTTTGGGCTTTGCTTTTGGTATAGGTATGTCAGAGATTATCGCCTTGAGTATATTTGAACATACCATTGAAATTTCCTGGATTATTTTACCAATTTGTTTATTTTTTGCAGTGCTTATAGTATTTTTAGGATGTTTGTTTTCTATCAAAGGAATTTCTAAACTTTCTACTTCAGAGGTTTTATATGGCAAATAATTTTTTTATGCAAGAGGTTTTTAAATCTCTTATTTTTTCTTATAAAAGAGTTTGTATTATTTTTATAGCTGTGTTTATGGGTGCTATGGTTAGTGCTTCATTTTTTAATATTTATTTTGATATTGACACAAAATTATCTAAAGAATTAAAAGCTTATGGAGCTAATTTTATCATCACGCCAAAAGATGATGAGTTTTTAAGCATGGATGAATTTAATCAAGCCAAAGAAAACTTGAAAGCAAAAGCTTTAACCCCATTTTTATATGGTTTTTATAATCTTGAAAGCTCAAGTGCGGTAGTTGTTGGGGTTGATTTTGCAAATTTAAAGCTTACCAAACCTTTTATGGAAGTTTTAAAAGGAAGTTTTTCTTTGAGCGATTTTAGCGAAGATAGTGCCTTTGTGGGAGCTGATTTAGCTAAACAATTAGAGCTTAAAATAGGACAAGAATTACAAATTTATAATCCAAATATATCTAAAATAGTCAAAGTAAAAATCAAAGCTATTTTAAGAAGCAATGATGAGCAAGATGGGGTTTTAATCATTTCTTTAAAAAAAGCTCAAGAGTTAGCAGCTAAAGAAGTGATAAATTATGCTCAAGCTATTTTGCTAGGTGATTATGAAAGTTTAGATCAAAAAGCAAAAGAGCTTAGCAAGGGCAATGTAGAAGCCAAAGTCATAGCTTCAGTGTCCATTAGCGAAGGTGTGATTTTAGAAAAGATCAAATCTTTAATGGCTTTGATTAGTTTAACTATTTTACTCATTAGTTCTTTGAGTGTAAATACCACTCTTAGTGCGGTGATTTTTTCAAGAAAAAAAGAAATAGCCTTGCACCTTGCACTAGGAGCTAAGCATAAAGAAATCATCAAGCTCTTTGGAGCTGAAGTATTTATTTTAAGTTTAAGTGCTAGTTTGCTCGGTGCTTTTTGTGGATATTTTTTGGCAAATATTTTTGGGTATTTGATTTTTAATGCAAGTATAGATTTTAGGTTGCTTTCAGTATTTTTTGCGGTACTTGTTTCTTTGGTATTTGCATTTTTTGCAAGCATCTTACCACTAAAAAAAGCCTTAAAGATCAATGTTTGTGAAAATTTAAAGGGTGAGTGATGAAAAATATTATAAAAATTTCAAATTTAAATCGTAATTTTAAAGAAGTTAAAGCTTTGCAAAATATCAACCTAGAAGTAAAGCAAGGTGAATGGCTAGCTATCATGGGTCCATCAGGTTCAGGTAAATCAACACTTTTAAATATACTTTCTTTGATGGATACTCAAAGTAGTGGGGAGTATTTTTTAGATGATAAAGAAGTTGGAAATTTAAGCGAAGAAGAAAAAAGCGTGATTAGAAGAGAAAAAATAGGCTTAATTTTTCAACAATTTCATTTAATACCTTATTTAAATGCTTTAGAAAATGTTATGCTAGCTCAGTTTTATCACTCAAGTATAGAGCAAAAAGACGCTATAATGGCGCTAGAAAAAGTAGGGCTTTCACACAGACTTACGCATTTACCAAGCCAACTAAGTGGCGGGGAACAACAAAGACTATGCATAGCAAGAGCTTTAGTGAATGATCCTGAAATTTTATTAGCAGATGAGCCAACTGGAAATTTAGATGAGGCAAATGAAAAAAATATTCTAGAACTTTTTTATAAATTAAAACAAGATGGTAAAACCATAGTTTTAATCACCCACAATCCAGACTTAGCAACCTTTGCTGATAGAACTATCATTTTAAGCCATGGAGTGATGAAAAGTGAAAATTAAAAGTATAATTTTAGCTTGTTTATGTTTAGTTTTTTTAAGTGCGTGTTTTGAAAACAACAATAAAAATGGTGGTAAAATAGGTCTAAAAGCACCAGAAATCGCAGCTAAAAATTTAGAAGGTGAGAAAATCAAACTAGCTGATTTTGATAATCTTATCGTTTTAACCTTTGTGGAGCAAGGTTGTGCATCTTGTTTAAAAGATTTACCACTTTTGGAAAAACTAGCTAACGAATACCCTAAAAAAATCACTATTTTAGCGCTTGATTCTATAGATAAGGGTAAAGATTTTGAAGAATTTGCTACAAAATATGATTATAAAAATATCACATTTTTGCAAGATGATTTAGATATCTCATGGCAAAGATTTAGTGTTTTTGCGGTGCCAACTACTTTTGTCATTAAAGATGGAGTTGTGCAAGATAAAATTATAGGAGAAAAACCATGGTTGCAACTAAAAGCTTCTATTGCTTCTTGGCTTTAATAAGCATTTTTTTCTTTAGTGCATGCTCAAATAACGAATTTCAAACCCTAAATTCAAATCAAAACTATACTTTCAAATATGATGGTTTTGAAAAAACCTTAAAAACACAAAATGCAAATCAAGCTTACGCTTTATTTTTTTTCACGCAAGATTGTGGTGCATGTAATGTGCAAATTCCTATGTTAAACGAGCTTTATAAAGAAAGAAATTTTCCTATTTTAGCAGTGTTAAATGGAGTTAATTCAAAAGAAGAAGCTCAAAAAATTCTTTTGAAAAAAAAGCTAGATTTGCCACTTTTATATGAAGCCAAAGCAAGCTCATTTTTATCTAAAGCTGTGGGTGGAATTTATGGTGTGCCTGTGATAGTTTTTTACGATGAAAAAGGCAAAATAAATGAAAAATTCATCGGACTTACCCCAAAAAGTATTTTAGAAAATAAGATTAAATTTTTACAATAGTTCTGGTTATTTTGCTAAGTATACTTTTAGTAAAAAATTCTTTTAAAAATTTATAACATTATTTTTTTATTCAAACCT
>NZ_JAKMQA010000039.1:0-625 GCF_025771295.1 Campylobacter sp. RKI_CA19_01121 | reverse complement strand
CAAAGAAGATGAAGAATTATCTAATAAGGTTATTAATGTTATTCAAACTATTGGTGATGCTTATAATGCAGAAGATGGCAAAGAAAGAGAAGAAATCGTTAGAGATTTAGCAAGCAATTATTTAAGCTTACAAGCTAATACTTTAATCCAAGAATATTTACATGCTCTTAATCACTCTATTAATAGTGAGTTTAATCTAAACTATAATGACAGAGGTGGCTTAAGTGGTAATGCTAAAGTTCTTTTACCTATTATGAGTGAAGATAATCCAAAAATATCTTATTTTTTACAAAGCGGTATAGGTGGATATGATAATAATAGAATCATAGGTCATTTTGGTGGTGGTATAAGATATTATCCTAATGCATTAGCATTAAATAATTCAGGCAATATCATGCTAGGATTAAACCTAGTTTATGATCATGATTTTAGTAGAGAGCATAAAAGAATGTCTTTGGGCTTTGAAAGTATGATTGATACATTAGCTTTCCATGCTAATATTTATCAAAGACTGAGTGATTGGGTTAATAGTTATGATTTTGATAGAGATTATATATTAGAACGCCCTGCTAATGGTTGGGATATGGGTGTTAAATATGCTTTTCCTTCTATGAGTAATGTAGCT
>NZ_JAKMQA010000038.1:0-626 GCF_025771295.1 Campylobacter sp. RKI_CA19_01121 | reverse complement strand
AGTAGACGTTATTATGATGATATCGAAATTCCTTTAAAAATTCCTAATACATTGTTTGAAAACTATGGATTTGGTTTTGAATGTTTATTAAGCAAGAATTTATGGATTGAGAAATCTTTGGAGTTAAATGTAAAATCATTTTGGTTTTCTGTTATGGGAATGATTGACTTTGCTTTTTTAAAATCAATACAACTAAAATTCCTAGATGGTATTATACATGAAGATAATTTATTTGGCGTTTTGCTGTTTTTTCAGGTGAAAAATATTTTTGTTTTGCCAAGTAAAATGTATATTCATAGAATGAGACCAAATAGTACAATGAATCATGATAAAAAAATCACTAAAAGCAATATTACACAGTGTATGTTAGATAATTACAATAAACTAGATTATGATGCGAAAGAGATAAAATTTTATTCAAAAACATACAGTTGGTGCATGATAGCTTTAAGGCTTATTGAATTTTTGGAGCAATTTGTAATACCCAGGAAAGAAAGAAAATTATTAAATGTTATTATAAGGGAATATTATAAAGCTTCAATTAACGCCAAACACCATACAAGTAAAGATCCTAGAGGTGTTGATTTTTATTTAAATCAAATTGCTTTTTATTTGGGATATGGTCT
>NZ_JAKMQA010000037.1:0-637 GCF_025771295.1 Campylobacter sp. RKI_CA19_01121 | reverse complement strand
GGCTACATTACTCATAGAAGGAAAAGCATATTTAATACCCATATCCCAACCATTAGCAGGACGCTCTAAAAAAGTTAGATCATTATTAGTATTTTTAAAATCATAACTATTAATCCAATCACTTAGTCTTTGATAAACATTAGCATGGAAAGCTAATGTATCTAACATACTTTCAAAGCCCAAAGACATTCTTTTATGTTCTCTACTAAAATCATGATCATAAACTAAGTTTAATCCTAGCATGATATTTCCTGAATTATTTAATGCTAGTGCATTAGGATAATATCTTATACCACCACCAAAATGACCTATGATTCTATTATTATCATATCCACCTATACCGCTTTGCAAAAAGTAAGATATTTTTGGATTATCTTCACTCATAATAGGTAAAAGAACTTTAGCATTACCACTTAAGCCACCTCTATCATTATAGTTTAGATTAAACTCACTATTAATGGAGTGATTAAGAGCATGTAAATATTCTTGGATTAAAGTATTAGCTTGTAAGCTTAAATAATTGCTTGCTAAATCTCTAACGATTTCTTCTCTTTCTTTACTATCTTCTGCATTATAAGCATCACCAATAGTTTGAATAACATTAATAACCTTATTAGATAATTCTTCATCTTCTTTA
>NZ_JAKMQA010000036.1:0-684 GCF_025771295.1 Campylobacter sp. RKI_CA19_01121 | reverse complement strand
ATTTTTAATTGTTCATCCATAGCTTTATCAGCTATTTGAAGCATGCTATTTGCATCATTTGCATTGTTGATAGCTTGTCCTAGGGTATTAGCTTGAGTTTTTAGGTTGTCAGCTATAGCTAGACCAGAAGCATCGTCTGCTGCTGAATTGATTCTTAAACCTGAGCTAAGTCTATTTAAAGACTGATCAAGAGCTCTTGAATTTAATCCTGCGTTTACTTGAGCATTTAAAGATGCTACGTTTGTGTTAATACGAAATCCCATTTTAAATCCTTTTAAATATATTCGACACCGTCATGCTGTCGTTATAAGCCATATCGGATATAAAATAAAAAGTTTTATATTTTTTATAAAAATATTTTTTATTTTTTGGAACACTTATTGCTTTTAGAGAAATAAGCAATATTTTGAAAGGATTTAAAATGGGTTTTAGAATAAACACCAACATAGGTGCAATGAATGCACACGCAAATTCAGTAATTACAGCTAGAGAATTAGATAAATCTCTAGGAAGACTCAGTTCAGGTTTAAGAATCAATTCAGCAGCAGACGATGCTTCTGGTATGGCTATAGCAGATAGTTTAAGAAATCAAGCAGCATCTTTAGGTCAAGCTATTAATAATGGTAATGATGCTATAGGTATTTTACAAACTGCTGATAAAGCTATGGATGAACAATTAAAAAT
>NZ_JAKMQA010000035.1:0-784 GCF_025771295.1 Campylobacter sp. RKI_CA19_01121 | reverse complement strand
TTCCATTAAACATTCCATATATTATTTTACCTATTACCTAATTTATAAAAACACATAAACTATAATTAAATATATTTTTTTAATAAGTTATTTTAAGATTATAACAACTATTATCAAATTTATATAAAAATACTATATTATAATTATTTAAAGAATATAATAAGATATTTATACTCTTTATTTATTACTATATATAAGCTTAGTATTTATACTTTATATACCAAATATAATAAATACAATTTATATTCTTATATAAATACTATTTTTTCATATCTACAAATACATTAAACAATATAATAAAGTGTAAATATAAAAGATATAAAAGCCTATTAGTCCATTATCTTAAAAAAGTAAATAAAAGTAATTTTTGATGTTATGTAAATAATAATAAATCTATATGTATTTTTTTAATAAAAAATAAAAGTAATTTTGATTATAGTTTATAAATAATTATTATATTTGATAGTTTTTTTGGCTATTATTCAATATTTTTATAACTTTTTTATCACTTTTGTATTTTTTGTGTTATCATATTCTCATCACAGATAAAAATTAAATGTAGGTTATGGGGGGGGGATATGAAAAAAACACTTTTACTTGTTTTACTCATTCACACTTTTCTTTTTTCTCAAATAATGATTTTAAAAAATCAAGATAAAATCATTATAGACAACAATCAAACTCTTGCGGTTAATAGCTTAAGTCAAGCTAAAGATCATAACAATATTGATCTAAAAGTTAAAAAGCTATTAGAAGAAAAACCAAAGAAAGATTCTAATCTTAG
>NZ_JAKMQA010000034.1:0-1030 GCF_025771295.1 Campylobacter sp. RKI_CA19_01121 | reverse complement strand
ATTATAAGTGTAAGTACTTCCATCTTCACTAAAAGTTAATGCTGCTATGGTGGCATTGTCGTTTAATGAAATTGAATTACCATCTTCAAAAGTTCCGACTGTTTTTTTAACTGTTATAGCTGTTGTTCCACCACCAATAAGAGAATGCTCACCCTCAACGGTTATACCATTAGTTTTTCCCCATTCATTAGAGGCAATAACGCCACTTCCTTCAACACCTATTATAGAACTACCACTTTTAACTTCAATAGTTCCCATATTAGCATTGCCAAATACACCATTTTGTTTTCCATAAATTGTAGACTTATTGTTTAATTGAATATTTTCAATATCTTGATACGAATAAATTCCATTATTCTGAATCCCAACTATAGCACCACCGTTTTCAAGAGTGATACTTCCAAATTTAGCATATTCTACAAATATTCCGTTTTTTTCACCTTGTATAAGACCACTATTTATCACATTACCAATAATTTGACCATTACCATGACCATAAATTCCATTATTACCACCTTTTATAGTTCCTTCATTTTTTAAAGTTTCTATATTATTCCAACTACCTCTAAATTTAATACCATCGCCATTAGCTTCAATAACACCATTTTTACCGTTGTGTATGGTTTTAATTTTTACACCACCATATCTAATATCATCAATATAAATTCCGGATTGACCACCATTAATAACACCATTACTTTCAATTTTATCTATTTTAGAAGCATTTTGTATATGCATACCGTAATTATTACCCATAATAGTATTATCATTAACTAGTGTATTTATTGTTCCACCGCCAACATACATACCATTACTACCACCTTTTATAGTGCCTTTATTATTTAAATTTTGTAGTGTTCCCCTGCCATCGATCTGAATACCATTACCATTGCCAGTAATAACACCACCTTTCTCATTAGTTATATTTTCTATTTTAGAGTTATTACCACCTATATAAATACCTTTACTATCTCTATCGTTAGCACCTTTAATAGTTCCTGAGTTGGTGATACTTTTAATAGTAGAACCA
>NZ_JAKMQA010000033.1:0-1274 GCF_025771295.1 Campylobacter sp. RKI_CA19_01121 | reverse complement strand
CGGTTCTACTATTAAAAGTATCACTAATTCAGGAACTATTAAAGGTACTAACGATAGAGATAGTAAAGGTATTTATATAGGTGGTAATTCTAAAATAGAAAATATAACTAATGAGAAAGGTGGTGTTATTACTGGCAATGGTAATGGTATTCAGATCGATGGCAGGGGAACACTTCAGAATTTAAATAACAATGGTACTATAAGCGGAAATAATGGTGTATTTTTAGGAGGTGGAGCTACTATAGAAAATTTAAATAATACCGGTACTATTATCGGAGAAGAACACGGTATACGTGTTAATAATAATGATCAAAAAGATACAATCAAAACAATAGTAAATTCTGGATTTATTAGTGGTGGTAGTAAAGATGGTGTGGCACTTTTTTCTGTTGAGATAGAGCATTTTGATAATCAAAAAGATATCATTGGAGGAGAACATGGTTTAAACATACAAAGATATAACTATACAAGTGCTAAAGTAGGAACATTAGATAATTCAGGAAATATCATCGGAACTAATGGACATGGAATATATACTCAAACAGCACATAATGATAGCATAACACTTTTAAATAATAAATCAAATGGTTTGATCCAAGGTGGACAAGATGGTATTCATGTATTTGCTATGTTTGGGCAAGCTGGAACTATAGTTAATTTAAACAATGAAGGCTCTATTGTAGGTGGAAATAATGGTATTAATTTACAAGAATTTTCTAAAAATACTGCTTTTACCAACTCTATATATACTATAGAAAATAAAGGAACTATATTAGGTCAAAGTGGTGCAGGTGTATTTGTAAATGGCAAAAACCAACACATCAAAGACTACATCAAACTAGATGGCTCTGATGCTCTTATAGCAGGTGGCACAGCAGGTATACACAATAAAGGAACCATAGGTGTAAATAATAATAACGGAAGTCTTGTAAATAGCAATACTGGCAATGTAATCGACTTGCAAAATGGTGCCACCATAGCAGCTATTAGCAATGATGGTAAAAACCTTTATACTAATTCTAGTGGTACAGCCATACTTAATGAAGGTACCATCAAAGGAAACATTAGTCTTGATGGTGGATCTAAAATCATAGGAGCTATTGATAATAAAAACATAATTACAGGTTCTATAGACTTAAAAAACAAATCTCACATAGATAGTATTATCAATAGTGGAACTATAGAAAAAGGTATTAATCTTAATCAAAGCACTATAGGTTCTATTACAAACAATGAAGGTGCTAAAACTGATTTAGACTTAAGTAATAACTCAG
>NZ_JAKMQA010000032.1:0-1296 GCF_025771295.1 Campylobacter sp. RKI_CA19_01121 | reverse complement strand
TAACTCAAGAGAATTTAAAAATAGCTAATGATAGTGCGGCTATATCTGATAATGTAAACAGAATAGCTAATGATATCTTAGAAGATGCTAGAAAGAAAAAGTTTTAAATAATTGACTAAACCCTTAATGGGTTTAGTTTGATATAAAGGCGGATTAATTACTAAGCTAAGCTAATTAGCTTAGTAAGACTTTCAAATTTAATTTCTTCAAATTAACAATCTTTTTACAGAATTTACAATATTAAATCACAATTAATTTTTCATTGCAAAAAATATTTTTATAATTACAAAAATATTTTATAGGAGAAAAGCAGTGAAAAGTGTTAAATTAAAAGTTGCTTTGATTGCAAATATCATAGCAATTGTGTGCCTTTTGATTCTAGGAATTGTAACATTTATTTTTGTTAAAGATGCTCTTTTTCAAGAAATTGTTAATTCTGAGCAAAATCGTTTAATTTCTACAAAAAATCTTATGGTTAATTTCAAAGATGATACATCCGATTCATTAAAAAAACTAAGCGAAACTATACTTAGACACCCTTATTCTGATTTAAATTCTGCTGAAAAATTAATGGATAACATAGGCTATCAATTAAGATCATTCAGAGATTCTGGTAATTTTCTAGCGGTTTATCTAGCTCAACCAAATGGAGAATTAATAGTAAGTGATCCAGATAGTGATAGCAAAGGCTTAGACTATGGAATTTATGGAAAAGCTGACAACTATGACGCAAGAACAAGAGAATTTTATATAGAGGCAATGAAAAACAATAGCCTATATATCACTCCTTCTTATATTGATGTTACAACAGGTTTACCTTGCTTTACCTATGCCATGCCAATATATAAAGATGGTAATTTTATAGGAGTATTGGCAATTGATGTTTTGGTTAAAGATTTAGAAGATAGTCTTAAACAAATGCCAGGTGCTTCTTTTATTTATGACAAAAATCGTTTTTCATTTGTTTCAACAAATAAAAATTATATTGGAAGCGATCCAAATGTTGCCATTGTAGCAGATGGATTTAGCAAAGTAAAAGATGGTGAACCATTCTTTTATACTAGCAAAGAAGGAAACGAAAGACTTGCAATGTGTGATAACATAGATGGATATACAGTATGTAACATGGCTTATATTGATACAATTTCTCAATCAAGTGAGAAAATAGCTTATATACAAGCCATTATAGTTATTTTTACAAGTATTATAAGTATTGTTTTACTTTACTTCATCATCTCTTATTATCTATCACCTTTACAAGCTATACAAAATGGTCTTAGTTCTTTCTTTGATTTT
>NZ_JAKMQA010000031.1:0-1318 GCF_025771295.1 Campylobacter sp. RKI_CA19_01121 | reverse complement strand
ATCAAACCAATAATGGTGCAGGTGTAAATGGTTATAATATCCATAGCTTATCAGGTATTTATGACTTTATAGGTTTGGGTAATGGTCAGTATGTAGCTAATGTTAACTTAGCTGAATTAAGTGGTAAAACATTAGCTAAATCTATGGTGTATTCTTCTAGATTAAGAAATATTAATATCTCTAATATGTTAAGAGATTTAAATACTAAAAACTTCCAAACAGAATTCTCTCAAGTATTAGATATGGAATTGTCTAAAAAAGGAGAAGCTTATGGTAATGATGCTGATTTATTAGCTGAATTAGAAGATATATTTATTCCTAATAAAAATCCAAAAGCAAGTAATCATTCTTTCTTACTTCCTTATTATAATCACTCTTCTATTAAGATAGGAAAGAGTGTAGGACAATTAAGTGTTGATACTGCAGGTTTAATGGGAGGATCTTTTAAAGAATTACCAAAAGATTATGGTATTATAGGTTTTTATCTAGGTTATGAAGATTCTTCTAAAGAACAAGCTACTCAAAGACTTAAATTTGATGATAAAACTTATTATGGTGGTTTAACTTATTATGGAGTAATAGCAAGAAATGGTATAGATCAATACTATATTAGTGCTAATACTAAATTAGACTATACTACAACAGATATAGAAAAAACTTATAAAAATATTCCATCTAGTATAAAAAGTGATGCTAAGGTATATGGTTATGGTGCTGAAGTAAAATTAGGTGCTAATTATTATAATACTTTAGATATAGCTAGAATATCTCCAGAAATAGGTTTAAGCTATTATGGTATGAGTAATAAAAACTTTGCTCTAAGACATATAGATGGATTAAAAGAGCATTATATGGCAGAACAATTTAATTTCTTTGATGCAATAGCAGCTGTGAAATTATATAAGCCTTTAAATGATAAATTAAGAACTAATATTACTATAGGTAGTGTAGTAAATTTATACAATGATGCAAAAGGAAGTTTAAAACTAGGTCCAAATGAAATTAGTACAGATATAGATACTTCTAAGTATTATGGATTTGGACAATTAGGTCTTTCTTATGCTATAGCTGATAATGCTGATTTATCATTAAATTATGCAGGTGCATTTACATTTGATAATACCACTTCACATACTATGTTTTTAAAACTAGGTTTATGGTGGTAAGATTATTCTCACACTAACTATTTATTAGTTAGTGTGAATAAACAATTTAACTGCCCAGAGTTTGCTTAAAACAACAAAATAAAGTTAAAGAAAAAATATCAATATAATTATTAGTTTAGAACTTATTAGATTGATGATGATAAATCTTTTTT
>NZ_JAKMQA010000030.1:0-1424 GCF_025771295.1 Campylobacter sp. RKI_CA19_01121 | reverse complement strand
TAAAAAAGGAAATATAGTTAATCTTGGAACTATTAATGCAAATGATATACTTTTAATAGGTAATAAGGTGGAGATTAATGCTGGTAAAATTTCTTCAAATGCTAAAAATAATAAATCCAAAATTCATTTAGTTGGTAATAGTGTATATGTGGATGCAGCTGTTGTTGGTAAGGAAAATGATGTTATGGCGACTATAGCAGATAAAAATGGTCAAGCCATAGCTCAGCAAAGTATTAATAGCTTTACAAATAATGGTAGCTTATTACCAGGTGATAATCTCAAATTTGGAGATTATGGAGATGCTGAAAACAAGGTTGAAAACAAAGTTGATACTTGGACTAAGTATGGAAGTATCTCAGATGCTGCTGAGTGGAATTTATTTGCACAGTATTGGAATGAAAATAAACGAGTGAATGGAAATAATTTTAGAAATTCTTTTGATAATTTTCGTTTAATTGATGATATTGATTTTACAGGTAAAACTACAACCATAGTTGGATATGGTATTAGCAATGCTTTTACAAAAAGTTTTGATGGCTCAGGATATAGTTTAAAAAACGTGAATATCAATGCTAACTCTGAATATGTTGGATTATTTGGTGTTGTAGAAAATAGCACTATAAGAAATTTAAGCATTGATGGTTTAAAAATAACAGGAAATACCGATAGTGCTTATATAGGTGGTATAGTTGGCCAAAATAAAGCAAATAGCAAAACAAATTTTACAAATGTAACAGTCAACGACATTGACATAAATATCAAAGGTTCTGATAATAAAATAGGTGGAATTATAGGTTGGGGTAATGGTTCTAATGGTGCAATTAAGTTTGAAAATGTAGCTTTAAATAAAATTAGTGTTGAGGGCGGAGAAGGTTCATATGTTGGTGGAATAGGTGGTCAAATTGATGGTGGTCATTTTAATAATGTTATTTTAAATGATATTGAAAAAATTATTGCTCATGGTAGTTCATATGGTAAAGCTGGTGGGATAACTGGATATAGTGGAAGTACTGCTATGATGAAAGATGTATATTTGTTTTTTAATACAAATTCAGTTTTATCTGCTGATGATAAAACATACAAAGCTGGTTTGCTAGTAGGTCAGGCTGTAAATGTGGGTACATTTGAAAATGTTCATGTTTATTATTCTAATAATCAAAGTGGTACTGTTGATGAAAGTGCTGTTTTAGGTGTAGAAAAAATAAAATATACAAATGAAAGCACAGCTAAAGATGGTTTTCATCAAAAAGTAACAAATCAATTTAAAGATGTAAAATACAAGGATAAAAAATATGCTTTTGCTGATTCTTTTAGTAAATCCATAGATGCTTCAAAACTAGAAAAAAACGATTTTGATCCTGCTATGCTTCAGCATATTTTAGATGATATTATGAATGGACATTATGCTTATGATACTAAAACAA
>NZ_JAKMQA010000003.1:0-150117 GCF_025771295.1 Campylobacter sp. RKI_CA19_01121 | reverse complement strand
GATTTAGTTTTAGGTTTTTTATTATTCAGCTTGTAAAATAAATTATTTTAGTGTTAGGGTGGATAAAATATGGTATAGATTTTGTTTTATAAGTAGTGTATTTGTAAGTGAGTTTGTGGTGGATTTTTGGGTGGGATAGTAGTTTTCTAGTAGCAATACTTTAATTTGATATTTGAAGCCATTGTGGTTGATAGGTTTTAGTTTTTACGTCTTTGTTTTTATTTGTTTTAATTGTTTATATTTTTTTATTAATCTGATAAATTTGGTTTTTACGTATTTTAGTTAGGTTAGGATTATGTGTTATGAAAATAGTAAATTAGTTGACTAATTTAGTTATTTAGTTGAATTGGTTTATTTTTAGCCTTTTTGTTTTTGGTTGTATTATAAAGTGTTATACGTGATTTTAATTTATAATAAAATCTATAATAAGATACAACATATGGATTGAAAAATCTAGCTTTCTTAGAAGAAATTATCTTCTAAGAAAGAATGTTTTATTCAGCGCCTTTTGGAGCTGTAAATGCTGTTATTTCAGGCGGTAATCCTTTGTATTTTTCTATATTTACTAAGCTTGTATGGGAAATGTTTCCGTTTGCTAATTCAGAAGTTGGCATATCAATAGTCAAGACATTTACGTTTCCGTATTTGCACATTCCTTCATCATTTGGGTCATACCACCCACCTTCGCATAATCTTACAACATTTGGCATAATGTCTTTTGTTACAACAGCACCTGCGAGAACTTGACCTCTTTTATTGAAAACTCTTACAATATCGCCATTTTTGATTCCAATTTTTTTAGCATCAATTGGGTTAATCAATATAGGCTCTCTGCCATTTACCGCATACTTTTCACGCAGTGAAGTATGGCACATTTGTGAGTGGAGTCTATTTGTTGGGTGATTGGTTAGTAGATGAAAAGGTGTTTCTTTGGTAGCATTTCCTAGCCATTCTATTGGTTCCATCCACATTGGATGTGCTTTGCAGTCTTTATAATTATACTTTTCGATTGTTTTTGAGTAAATTTCTATCAAGCCTGATTCAGTACCTAGGGCATTTAAGATAGGATCTTCGATAAATTCAGAAAATCTAACCCATTCCATGCTTTCTATAGTTGGAGAAAAAGTTATAGGCTCGTTTTTCGCCCAAAATTCTTCAAAACTTGGCATTTTTGGTTCAAATACATCCCCATAAGCTTGAGTTTGTTTTAAAGCGCTATTGTAGTATTCTTTGATAAAATCTTTTGCTTTTTTACCATTTTCAGTATAAGCATTAAATACATCATCTCCATACACTTTACAAATATCAGCAAAAATTTCATAGTCGTCTTTGCTCTCGCCTATTGGTAATACCGCTTGCTTCATTGGAACTATATTCATATTAGAATAATCACCACTCATGGTAATATCATCTCGTTCATAAGAACTTGTAGTAGGCATTATAATATCTGCCATTTTGGCAGTTGGAGTCCAATAAATTTCATTTACAACTATAGTTCTTGGTTTTTGCCATGCTTTTATATTATTGTTTGTATCTTGATGATGAACTATAGGATTTCCACCCACCCAATAAATAAAGTCAATATCAGGATAGGTTATCTTAGAACCATTATTGTCTATAACTTTTCCAGGATTTAACAAAGCATCAGCTATTCTAGCTACCGGAAAAGAATAACTAGCAGCATTTTGTAGCCATTCGGCACCACCTTGACTAACTCCTGCTTTTGGTAGCCCCTTAAATTTTCCATTTTCCCAAATTCCCACAGTTCCTGCTGTAATACCTCCTATAACACCACCTTTGCATGATGGAACCCCACCATTACTATAGTGATAGCTTAAGCCAAAGCCACCTCCTTTAGTACCAATTTGTCCGATCATTGAAGCTAGGGTTATTAACATCCAATGAGGTTGTTCACCATGATGAGCTCTTTGCATACCCCAACCACTCATGAGCATGGTAGGGTTATCATAAAAGCTTTCAGCTAGTGTTTTAATGGTTTTTTCATCAATCCCGCAAATTCTGCTTGCCCATTTTACATCTTTTTTAATACCATCATTCTTGCCATCTAAATAAGCTTTAAATTTATCAAAACCACTTGTATAATTTTCTAAAAATTCATAATTAACTTTATTTTTTTCGATCAGATGACTAGCCATACCTATCATCATAGCAACATCTGTATTTGGTCTTGGGGAGATCCATTGTGCATTTAAAAATTTAGCAGTTTCAGTTTTTATAGGATCTATACAAATAACCTTGATTTTGCTATTTTTTAATTTTTCAAAATACTGCAAACCCCTTTGGTCGTTTGAAGTCCAAGCTATTCTTAAAGTGGCGATAGGGTTAGCACCCCAAATAACTACTATTTTGGAATGTTCTAAAATATTTTCCCATGAAGTTTGCTGTTCATATACTTCAATGGAGCCTACAACATAAGGCATGATCACTTGAGAAGCTCCGGTTGAGTAATCTCCAGTAGTCCCTACAAAACCACCTGTGACATTTAAAAATCTATGAAGTAGTATTCTACAATTTTGCATATTTCCGCTAGATTTCCACCCATAACTTCCACCAAATATAGCTTGAGTTCCTTTTTGCTCTCTTGTTTTTTTAAGTTCTTTTGCTATAAGTTTTATAGCCTCATCATAACTTACACGCACAAATTCATCTTTTCCTCTAAGCTCGGGCTTTGGATTGTCAGGATTTTCAAGATAACTTTTTCTTACATAAGGATATTTCACACGTGATTTATAGATCATATCTGCTGTATAGTGTTGTAAGGGATTGTCAATTTGTGTTACTTTTTCCCATGGCTCACTTTTGATCACAATGCCATCTTTAATGGTAAGCTTTAAAATTCCCCAATGTGCTGCTGTTATCACGCTTCCATTTTTTACTAAACCAGAATTTATAGTTGAAGCTTCAACGCTTTTTCCCATAACCAAACTAGGAACCAGAGGTAATACACTTAAACCAGCGCCAATTTTTAAAAATTTTCTTCTATCAAACCCCATTTTATTTTACCTCCTTAAAATCTTTTGCATTTTTTTGTAAATACTGTATCACTAACCAATGATCTTTTTTATCAATTCCTGTTCTATTTACCATTGATCTAAAAGTAGCAGGCCAACCATTAGCGCTAAATTCACCTTCTTTATGAACACTATGACAAATTCCGCAGTTATTCATATAAAGTTCTTTTGCTTTTATAAACATTTCTTTATTGCTTTTTGCAAAATCTTTCTTATCAGTCCAAACTTCTATGGTAGCTTTATCCCATTTGCCATTTTTGCTTTTTGTGTAAGTTTTAAAATCAAGTTTTGTATTTTTAGAAAATGCAGCAACTATGATTCTTTGACTATCGTTGTAATAAAGTACAGAAGGCGAAGCAGGATTAACATAGCCTGTGATCTTGACTAAAACTTTATCTCCATCAGTTTTTAATACTTTAAAAGGATTTGTAGGTAGCAATCTACCAACAGCTTTTGTGTCATTTTTGCTTAAGTAAAGTGAGCTTACTTCACTTGTAAAAAATTCATTTTTAGCACAAACAAAAGAAACAAGTGCTAAGCAGAAAACCAAAATTTTTCCCATTTTGCCTCCTTGACATTTTTTTTGATATAAACTTATTGTATATCAATAAAATTAAAAATTTCTTAGCACAAAAAATGTAAAATTAAATATTATTTAATAATTTTTTATTGATTTGTAATTTATTTGTTTTTATATTTTCACAAAGTCTTTTCAATCCTTTAAAGTAAATTTTAGTAAAATACGAAATATTCTTTATAAAGGTTAAAAATGCACTTTACTTTGCTAAATGAAAAAGATTTTTTCAACCCTTACTACCGCAAAAAGCAAATCACACAAAATGAATTTGACACTTTTAGCAAAGCTTTAACGCAGTATATAAAAAGGCTTGAAAACTCACAAAGCGAAAACGAAGACTACCTAGTCGCCAATGCACTTAGTCCATTTTTAACCACGCTAAATTTCAAAACCCACATCAAAACCAAGCAAAAAGGCAAAAGCGAGATTGATTTAGCCATCGCTAAAGATGAGTTTAGTAAAGACTTAGAAGTTCTCATCGAAGCTAAAAAGCCCAACTCAAAAGAATTCATCACCCACACAAAGCCAAATTCTAAAGCCTTGCATGAAGCCATTTTGTATTATTTTAGAAACAGAGAGCGTAGCTTTAGTTTGAAATTTATCATCATCACAGACTTTTATAAATTTTACATTTTCAAAGCTAGTGAGTTTGAAGAACTTTTTTATAAAAACACAAGCTTTAAAAAGCTTTTTGAAGAATTTCAAAGTCCAAACTTACTTTTTAAAGGCAACACCGATGAATTTTACAAAGAAGCAAGCAAACTCATAGAAAATTCCAAAGAAAGTATAAAAGGCTTTTTTATCGATTTAGCCTTTTTAAAAGACAAGCAAAGGTCAAATTTCAAAAACCTAGCAAGCATTTTCAAAACCTTCCACAAAGACTTTTTGCTAAGTGAATTTAGCCCAAATGATGCAAACTCACTAAACAACGCATTTTATAAAGAGCTTTTATACATCTTAGGTTTAAGCGAGAGCAAACAGCTTTCTAAATTCATCATTACACAAAGTGAGCAAAGCAAACAAGCCCAAGGCACACTTTATCATCTCATAGCGAGCAAGCTTCCAAAGCATGACTTTGAAGAAGTATTAAAATTCATCATACTTTGGTTAAATCGCATTTTATTTTTAAAGCTTATTGAGTCTAATTTAGTTAGGTTTAACGATGATAAAACCCTTAAATTTCTAAATTACGAAAAAATTCCAAATTTCACCACCCTTTCACATCTTTTCTTTGATATCTTAGCTAAAGAAAAGCACACAAGAGCGCAGAGTAAATTTAGCTATTTGCCTTATTTAAATTCATCGCTTTTTGAAAAACAAGCCATCGAAAAAACCACATTAGAAATTGCTACTTTAGAAAATGACGCTTTGTTAGAGTATCACCCACACACGCAGTTAAAAGATGACAAGGGAAAAAGTAAAAAAGGCAAAGTAGGTTTGCTTGAGTATTTGTTTGAGTTTTTAGACAGCTTTGACTTTGGAGCAGATGAGCAAAGCGAAGAACTCATCAAACAAAAAGAACTCATCAACTCAAGCGTTTTGGGAAATGTCTTTGAAAAGCTAAATGGCTACAAAGAAGGTAGTTTTTATACCCCAAGCTTTATCACTTCATATATGTGTAAAGCAAGCATAGAAAAAGTCGTGCTAGATAAGTTTAACCATACTTTTAAGCTAAATGCCACCAAGCTAAACGATCTAAGAACCCAGCTACGCCAAGAAAAAATCCCTCAAGAACAAAAACTAGCCTTGCTAAATTCTATACGCATTTGCGATCCTGCGGTGGGAAGTGGGCATTTTTTAGTTTCAGCTTTAAATGCCATGCTTATGGTGCATTATGAGCTTGGTTTGTTTGAAGAGGACTTTTACCTAAGCGTGCAAAATGATGAAATTTTAGTGCAAAATCACAAAGGCCAGTTTTTAGAGTATAAACGCCCTGATTTTGACAAAGACAAAACCCATCTTTGTCAAAAAGAACTTTTCGAGCGTAAAAAAGACATCATAGAAAACAACCTTTTTGGAGTAGATATCAACCCAAACTCATGCGAGATCACTAAACTAAGGCTTTGGATAGAGCTTTTAAAACACAGCTTTTATGAAAGCTTTGATGATGCAAACTATCATGATCTTAAAACCCTGCCAAACATCGATATCAACATAAAATGTGGGAATTCGCTTATAAGTTATTTTGAAATTCACAAAAGCCTTTCTCACTATCCCAACATCAAAGAACGCATGGATAAATACAAACGTATAGTCAAAGACTACAAAGAAGGCTTTTACACCGACAAAACTCTCATCGCAAAAGAGATCAAAAACCTCAAAGAGTCTTTTAAAAATTTCTGCTTAAAAGACAAATTTGCCAAAGAGATCAAGCAACTTACCAACGGCGCTAATGAATACTCTAAAAAATACGGCGATTTTTTAGCGCAAGATGAAAAAGATGAAAATTTTAGAGCATTTTTCTCTAAAAATATGTTTGAATTTGACTTTGATGAAAGTGCAGCTAAGAAAGAATTTAAAAAGCTTAAAAAGCTTTATGAGAGTATATTTGACTTAGAAAGTGCAAATCCTTTTGAATGGCGTTTTGAATTTAGTGAAGTGCTTGATGAGGGCGGGAATTTTCAAGGGTTTGATCTCATCATCGGTAACCCACCTTATATCAGACAAGAAGACATCAAAGAACTAAAGCCAAATTTAGCCAAAAATTATAAAGTATATAAAGGCACAAGCGACATTTATACTTACTTTTATGAGCTTGGGTTTAATGTGCTAAAGCAAAATGGTGTTTTGTCGTTCATCACTTCAAACAAATACACAAGAGCAGGTTATGGAGAAGCTTTAAGAGAGTTTTTACTCAAAAATACCACACTTTTAGAATACATCGATCTAAATGGTATAAAAGTCTTTGATAGTGCTACGGTAGATACTTCCATACTAAGCTTTGAAAAAGCAAAAACTAAAGATAATAGCTTTAAGTACCTAGCTCCAAACACCGAGCTTTTAAAAGAAAATGACTTTAACATAGAAAGCATTTTAAATTTTAATAAAATCGCACAAAATTCTTTAAGCAAAGAAAGCTTTACTTTCAATGATGAAGGCACAAATGCACTAAAAGCAAAGATAGAAAAGCACGGCACTCCACTTAAGGACTGGCATGGGCTTAATATATATCGTGGAATTTTAACAGGGCTTAATGAAGCCTTTATCATCACTACTGAAAAAAGAGATGAAATTCTAGCTAAATGCAAAGATGAAGCCGAAAAAGAACGCACCGCCAAACTCATACGCAAAATGCTACGCGGTAGAGATATAAAAAGATATAGTTATGAGTGGGCAGGGCTTTGGGTGATAGGAACTTTTCCAAGTTTAAAAATCGATATAGAACAATACCCATCATTAAAATCTTATCTATCTAAATTTTTACCACGCATAAAACAAAGCGGAGAAAAAGGCTGTCGTAAGAAAACAAGTAACAAATGGTTTGAGACCCAAGATAGTATAGCTTATTATCAAGAATTTGAAAAAGAAAAGATAGTGTATCCGAATATGAATAAGGAATTTATAGCATTTTTTGATAACGAATTCTTATTGCTAAATCAAAAATGCTTCATTTTATCTCATCAATCAAATAATAAAAAAGAATTATTGTATTTAACAGCATTGCTGAATTCTAATGTCAATTTTTATTATTTTAAACAGATTGGAGCGAAGTTAGGTGCTAGCGGTTATGAAATGAGTAAAATATTTGTCGAAAAACTTCCTATACCAAAAATAAATTCTAAAAATGAAAAACTAGCAAACGAGCTTATAAGCTTAGTCGATGAGATTTTAAATTTAAAAGAACAAGACAAAAAAGCAAATATCAAAACCCAAGAAGATAAAATAAACTCTATCGTTTATAAACTTTACAACCTAAACGAAGAAGAAATAAAAATCATTGAAGGAAAACGATGATAAGGGATATATATAATATTGATTTAGAAATACCAAATAGTGGTATTTTTATAAAGGGTTTAGAAAATGAAAATTTAATTATTTCTTTAGATATTGTGAAATTTATTAAAATTAATGGAGAAAAAATTAAATCTTTTGGCGGAAAGTTAGATACTGGAGAATTGGCTAAACCATTAAATCCATATATTATCTATAAAACTTTAGAAGAAAATCATAAAAATAATTTTAATGGCGTTAAAATTATAGACAAAATAGAAGAAGAAAACAACATTGTTTATTATTTTAATTTTGGATTAACATTAGATACTTTTATAGGACAAATAGAAGAAAATATAGATGAAATTTTATTAAAAAAAATAAATAAAATGAAAAATTTTATATCATTTTGTTGTTTTTCTTATGAAATAGTAGGAGATGTCACTTCAATTCTCCCAAGTGAGCTTAAAAATTTAAAAAATAGTTATGGCTATGAAGGAAAAAACTATAAAAGTATTTTTAAAAAAGAAGTTTATATAAACTATAGTTGCCTTGAAAGAATAGTTTTTTCAAATTGTGAATTTAAATCTAAAGTATCTTTACATGCGGTTGATGGAAGTAATAAAAAAATTGCTTTTTCTAATGGTGTAGATTTTTCAAATTGTGTTTTTGAAGATGAGATAAACTTTAAATTTTTTGTATCAGGGACGCCATTACCTGATGGTAAATACTACAACAATGAAAAAGACACTATATTTAAGAATTGTGTATTTAAAAAAAGAGTTGATTTTCACAATTCTAAATTTGTTAATAGTGTATATTTTAATAATTCTTATTTTAAAGATTATGTTGATTTTCATGAATGTAAATTTGAAAAATCAGCTTGTTTTTATGGAGTAACATTTGAAAAAACTCCAAATTTTAGTGCTTGTTATTTTAAAGAGCAAAAAGCTGTAAATTTAACAAATGTCAATATAGATAATTTAGATTTTGAATCAGTTGAAAAATATATAGAAGATAATTATCAAGATGAGACTTATAAAAACGAAATTGAAAATATACACAACGAGGAAAAAGAAAAAATAAATCAGATCAACAACAAGCATAAATTAAGATATGCTAAAAATTTAAAAGATTCTTTCAGAGTTATAAAAGATGTTTTGATAAGCCAAAATAATATTTTAGAGGCTCAAGAATGGCATAAGCTAGAACTTTATGCAAAAGAAAAAGAAACTATGATAAAAGCTACAAGTATAAATGATAATATAGATTCTAAAAATACTACTGCAAAATTTTTAAAAGAAGAATTATATAATTTTACTGAATGGATTAATTTTACATTGTTGTTTGTATATAGAAACACTAGTAGTCATCACACAAGTTTTTTAAAAATACTTAATTTCACAGTTGTAATGATTGCACTGTACGCTTTGCTTCTTTTTTGGCTACAAAATGACAGTGTTGTTAAATCGGTTTTTGGTTTTATAGTTGCGCTATTTTTTGCAACGGTTATAATTATAGCTTTTTTGTCATTTATTGCTCGCAAAAATATATTTAAATTATGCACATTTCGAATTTTTTTAATTGTGAGTATGGGATATGGTGTATTTTTATTACTATGTTTTCAAAATCCAGAGTCTATTATTATATGTTGTTATATTTTATTAGCTTCTTCTATTAGTTTGATGTTTTTTTATGGAAAATACCGTCGTTTTTTTATTGTAGCTTTTGCATATATTATTTTTTTTGTCGTTCTAATCGAAAAACCACAATTTATCAACCCTTTTATAGGCGTTTTTTCATCAGAAAAACTTCATGAAAATAAAATTGAAAAAATCATTCAAGATTTAAATTCTAGTTCTGTTATAAATCTTGCAAAAATTTCTCATAAAGATTTTAATCTATCTTGGTATTATCAAGACATTTCTTTTGTAGAACTAGATGCGGCTAAGAAGTTGATCGTGGAAAATAAAGATAATATCTTAGATTTAAAAGAACAAAATTTAACCATAGCAACAGAATTTTTAGGTAAAAAATATACCGAAATTTCTAAAGCTATAAAGCAAGATGAAATTACATCAAATGTCATAAAATCCACTAGCGTTTTATATAGTATTATACTTTTACTTTGTATATTCTCGCTCCAAAAAACCGCACGTAAAAACTCCATAGTGCCAAGTTAAATCAAAAGGCTTATTAAAGCCTTT
Organism: Campylobacter sp. RKI_CA19_01121; assembly: GCF_025771295.1. NCBI lineage: Bacteria > Pseudomonadati > Campylobacterota > Epsilonproteobacteria > Campylobacterales > Campylobacteraceae > Campylobacter > Campylobacter sp. RKI_CA19_01121. The sequence goes on along the minus strand of NZ_JAKMQA010000003.1, from coordinate 140,371 downwards.
TTTATTTTTTGCTTTTTAAATTTTGCTCATTTTTAGCTTATGGTATAATGAAAATTATCCAAAAAAGGAGTACCATGCTAAAGACAAGTTTTAAAAAATCAGTTTTTATTCCAAGCATTAGCATTATAATCATCTTAAGTCTTAGTTGTATTTTCTTACCTAAGCTTACAAATGATTTTATAAATCATATCAAAAGCTGGATTTTTGCAAATTTTTCATGGTTTTATATACTAAGCGTAAGTTTTTTTGTATGTTTTATGCTCGCACTCGCACTTTCAAAATTTGGTGATATCAAGCTCGGCGATGATGATGAAAAACCTCATTTTAAATTTACTTCTTGGCTTGCTATGCTTTTTGCTACGGGTATGGGCGTGGGGCTTATGTATTTTGGTGTGGCTGAACCTCTCGTACATAAAAAAGCCTTACAAACAAGCGATGAAGAAGCTATGCTACATACTATCTTTCACTGGGGAATTCACCCGTGGGCTATTTATGGGGTGTGTGCTTTGGCTATGGCGTATTTTGGTTTTAGGTATAAAATGCCTCTTAGTTTGCGTAGCGCTTTTTACCCTTTGCTTAAAGAAAAAATTTATGGTTTTTGGGGAAATTTAGTTGATATGCTTGCCTTGATTGTCACGGTTTTTGGTATTAGCACTACGCTTGGTTATAGTGCTTCTCAGCTTAATGCCGGTTTTTTAAATTTAGGCATTTTAAACGAGCAAAGCTTTTTAGAACAAAGCGTGATTATAATCATCATCATTTCTTTAGCTACGCTTTCATCGATTAGTGGTTTGACAAAGGGTTTAAAAATTTTAAGTGAGGCAAATTTGGTTTTTGCAATGTGTTTAATGCTTTTTGTGCTTTTTTCAACCAACACCATTCAAATCCTTTCACAATTTAGCTCTAATATTGGCAATTATTTGCAAAATTTAATTTCTTTGAGCTTTAAGACTTATTATTATGAAAAAGAGCATATAGAGTGGTTTAATAACTGGACTATTTATTATTGGGCTTGGTGGCTTAGTTGGGCGCCTTTTGTGGGCTTTTTCATTGCTAAAATTTCTCGTGGTAGAACGATAAGAGAATTTATCTTTGGTGTGCTTGTGGTGCCTACTAGTTTTAATATACTTTGGTTTAGCATTTTTGGCAATAGTGCTTTAAATTTTAATGATATTTTAAGTCCTTTTACTTCAGCACCTGAAAGTTTGCTTTTTTATTTTTTACAAAATTTTTCTTTTTCTTATTTTAGTTCTTTGCTTGCACTTTTGGTTTTAGCTTTGTTTTTCATCACTTCAGCAGATAGTGGGATATTTGTGTTAAATTCTTTAAGTAGTGGTGGGGCTCATGAGCCATATAAATGGCAAAATATCCTTTGGGGTTTTGTACTTGCACTTTTGGCTACTTCTTTGCTGTATTCAGGTGGTTTGGGGGCGATTTTAAGTATTACTATGATAGTGGCTTTGCCTTTTGCCTTTTTGCTTTGCTTGATGTGTTTTTCACTGCTTAAAGGTTTAATCGTAGATGTAAATTACTCTTTAACTAAGCTTAGTCAAAGCAGTGTGTATTTTTCAGGGGAATTTTGGCAAGAAAGACTAGCTAGAATTTTAAAACAAAGTAAAGAACAAGACATACAAAATTTCTTAAACACCAAAGTAAAAAATGCTATGGAATCACTCAGCCAAAGTCTAAAAAATTACGGCTTAAAAACACAAATCGTTCAAGAAAAATCAAGTATAAGTTTGATTATAAAAAAAGAATTTGCAAAAGATTTTATCTATGGAGTGCAAGTAGTAAAAAAACAAGCAAGCCAAAGCATAATCGATGATAAATTTATGCCAACTTATTCTAAAGAATTTATTTTTGAGCCACAAACTTTCTTTGCTGATTTGCGTAATGGTTATAATATAGAGTATTTAAACGAACAAGAAATCATCGTAGATATACTAAAGCAGTATGAGAGGTATTTGCAACTTTTATTTGATGATAAAAATGAAATTTTTACCAAAGCTTATGATTAAAAAGCGTTATAATTTCACTTTATTTTATAAGAAAGGCCTTTTATGTTGAGATTTTTTATCATGCTTTTTTGTGCTTTAAATCTTTTTGCTATCACGCCAAAAGATACGATTGTTATCGCAGTGGAAAATGAACCAGAGCGTGTAAATCCGCTTTTTAGTGAAGATCATGATGTGGCAATTGCTCTTGTGTTTTCAGGACTTACACGCTTTGATGAAAATATGAGCTTAGCGCCTGATCTTGCTAGATCTTGGAAAGTTAGTAAAGATGGGCTTGTTTATGAATTTACTTTAAGAGATGATGTATTGTGGCATGATGGGACTAAATTTAGTGCTAAAGATGTAGAATTTAGTATAAATGCTTTAAAAGATGAGAAATTAAATTCGCCTTCAAAAGTAAATTTTGACGCAGTTAAGGAAGTAAAAATCATCGATGATTATCACTTGTCTATCACACTTTCAAAGCCTTTTCCTGCATTTTTAGACGCTTTGAGTGTAGGGATTTTACCAAAACATTTACTTGAAAAAGAAAATTTAAATACCACTAAATTTAATCAAATACCTATAGGAACAGGACCATATAAGCTAAAGCAATGGAAACAAGGTCAATACATGATCTTAGAAGCAAATGAAAATTATCATTTAGCTAAGGTAAAAACACCAAAACTCATACTAAAACACATTAAAGATCCAAGCATTAGCTCAATTGAGCTTAAAAATGGTTCTATTGATGTGGCTTTGGTTGATTTTGCTCTAGCTTCAAATTTTGCAAATGATAAAAACTTTAAAATGCTTATAGAACCTTCAGCTGATTACCGTGCTTTGATGTTTAATCTTAATCATGAGTTTTTAAAAGATCAAAATGTGCGTTTAGCGCTAAATTACGCTATTGATAAACAAGCTATTATAAATTCACTTTTGCATTCTTTTGGAAAGGTGGCAAATCATCCTTTAGAAAAATCATGGGCAAATCCTAAAGAATTTGCAAGTTATGCTTATGATATAAAAAAAGCAAATGAGCTTTTAGCAAAAGCAGGCTTTGTGAAAAACAAAAATGGCATTTTAGAAAAAAATGGCAAAGAATTTAGCTTTGAAATGTATGCTATGAGTGAAGATCCACTAAGAGTGGCTTTGGTAAATATCTTACAAAGTGAGTTTTTAAAGCTTGGTATTAAGGCAAAAGCAGTAGCTAAGCCAAGTGGAAGTTTTGATTATACGAAAATTGATAGCTTTTTAGTAGGTTGGGGTAGTCCTTATGATCCTGATTTTCATACCTTTAGAGTTTTTGCAAGCTCTCAAGATAGTGCTTTAAACTCTAGTGGATGGAATTTTGGCCATTATCAAAATGCTAAAGTTGATGAGGCTTTAACAAAGGCTAGAAATTCACTTGATGTAAATGAAAGAAAAAAACACTATAAAGAATTTATCGATGCTTTATATAAAGATCCTGCGTTTTTATTTATAGCTTATATTGATTATCCTTTAGTTTTTGCTAAAAATATCCAAGGTATAAAACCTCATATTTTAGGTCATCATGGGATAGGTTTTACTTGGAATGCTTATGAGTGGAGCAAAAATTAGTGCTAAAACTCATTTTTAAACGCCTTTTATGGGCGTTTTTCTTGATGATTTTTGCAAGTTTTTTATGTTTTGTGATGATTTATCATGCTAAAGGAAGCGTGGTTTTTGCTAGTGTGCCTCAAGGTACTAGCCTTAAAATAAAAGAAGAAATCGAGCGTAATTTAAATTTAGACAAGCCCTTATTAGAGCAGTATGAAAATTGGCTTTTTAATGCTATGAAAGGCGACTTTTCCTACTCTTTAATTAGCGGAGAAAAGGTTAGTGAAATTTTAAAAGAAAAACTTCCCTATACCATCATACTAGGGAGTTTAGCTTTTTTTATACTTTTTGTGTTATCTTTGGTTTTAGCACTTTTTTGTGTTCTTTATAAAGATAGCTTTTTAGATAAATTTATCACTTTTTTAACGATGAGTTTTTTTGCATTACCTGCTTTTTCTTTATCATTAATGCTTATTTTAGTTTTTGCTGTATTTTTTAAGCTTTTTCCAAGTTCGGCTATTGCTGATATTGGCTTTGAAGATGATGTGTTTAATCGTTTGTGGCATTTGTTTTTACCAGTATGTGCTTTAGTGCTTTCGCATTTAGCTGTTTTTGTGCGTTTTATAAGGACAAGTTTGATTGATAGTTTAAATCAAAGCTTTATAGAAAGTGCTTTTGCAAGAGGGCTTAGTAAAACAAGAATTTATTTGCACTTTGTGTTAAAAGATGCTTTTGGTTCTATACTTGCGTACTTTGGTGCTTCTTTTGTGAGTTTTTTAATGGGAACTTATATAGTAGAAAGTGTGTTTTCTTATGAGGGCGTGGGAAATTTGGTAATTAAAAGCATATTGTTTAAAGACTATCCTGTGGTGCTAGCTGTGGTGATTTTTAGCATTTTAGTAGTGGTGCTTGTAAATTTGATCGTAGAAATAATTTGTAAGATGATTAATCCGAGGTTTGCTAATGCGTAAGTTTTACGTGATGATGATTTTGCTAAGTTTTGTTTTAGCACTTTTTGCACCTTTAATAAGCTCTTATGATCCAAATTTAGTGGATTTAAGTAAGGCTAAAATAGCCCCAAATTTAAGTCATATTTTTGGCACAGATTTACTTGGTAGGGATGTTTTTACGCGTATTTTATATGCCTTGCGTGTTTCTTTGTTTGTAGGGATAATGGCAGCATTTTTTAGTGTGCTTTTTGCTTGTGTTTATGTGTTTTTAACAAGATTTTTTGCTTATGCCTTTTTCGCTAGGGTGATTGATATGCTTTTAGCACTACCTTCTTTACTTGTGATTATGTTTTTTCAAAGCTTTTTGGCAGGATCTTTGTGGAGTATGATTTTTATCATCGCCTTGGGGCATTTTGCTTTTGTGGCAAAGGTGCTTGATACCCAACTGAATAAATTTCAAAAACTTGAGTTTTATCAAAACGCTATCATTTTAGGTTCTAGCAAGATGAAAGCTTTATTTAGCGAGCTTTTGCCTGCTTGTTGGAATTTGCTTTTTGTGCTTTTTGTTTTAAATATTGCTCATGCTATTACAAGTGAAGCCACTTTGAGTTTTTTTGGTTTGGGTGTAGAGCTTTGGACTCCAAGTTTAGGAAATATGCTAAATGAAGCAAGTAAGGCTGTGTTTTTAGGATTTTGGTGGATGATAGTTTTTCCAGTAGCCTTTATACTTATGCTTATTTTGCCTTTGCTTGCTTTGGGCAATGATTTACAAGAAGAGATTAAAGCATGATAGAAATTTCAAATCTTAACCTTAGCTTTAAAGATAAAATCTTACTAAAGGATATCAATCTTAATTTAGAAGATGGCAAAGCTTTGGCTATCATGGGCAAAAGTGGAGCTGGAAAAAGCTTGCTTTTAAAAAGCATGATTAGGCTTTTTAATAAACACTATAAACTTAATGCACAAAAATTTCAGATAGATCAAAAAGATATTTTAAATTTAAAAGAAAAAGAACTAAATGCCTTAAGAGCTAAGGTAAATTTACTTTTTCAAGATGTTTATGGGAGTTTTTATCCTCTTGTTGATATAGGGAGTTATTTTAATATAGTTTTAAAAACTCATACTAATTTAAGCACAAAAGAGATTAAAGAAAAAGCCTTTTATTATTTTGAGTGTTTAGGGCTTAAAAATCATGATCTTTTATGGCATTCTTTTATATATCAGTTAAGTGGTGGTATGGCAAGACGCATTCAAATAGCGCTAGCTTTGTTAAGCGAGGCTAAGTATTTATTGTGTGATGAGATTACAAGTTCTCTTGATAGGGCTAATGAAGAAAAAATCATCACTATTTTAAAAGAGCTAAAAACACAATTTAAAAATCTCATTTTCATCACGCATGATATAAATTTAGCTAAAGAACTTTGTGATGAGGTGGCTATCATAGAAGATAAAACTTTACTTTATCAAATGCCTGTAAAAGAGTTTTTAAGCAATCCAAAAGGTGTTTTTGCTAAAGAATTGTTAAATTGTTTTGAGAATGAAAATGTTTTTAGAAGTTAAAAATTTAAGCAAATCTTATAAAATTAAAAAACACTGGTATTTAAAAGAAGAAGAAATTTTTGTTTTTAAAGATGTGAGTTTTTCTTTAAATCAAAATGAGAATTTATTGCTTTGTGGGGAAAGTGGTAGCGGCAAAAGCACTCTAGCTAAAATTCTTTGTATGCTTGAACGAGCAAATACTGGAAAAGTTTTATTTGAAAATGAAAATATATTAAATTTAGATTTTAATACTCAAAGAAAATTACGCCAAAAAATTCAATATGTTTTCCAAGATCAAAAGCTAGCTTTAAATCCTTATAAAAGCACTAAAAGACTTTTACTTGATGTATATGAAAATTTTAAACTTAAGCCTGATTTTGAAGAGCTTTTTAAACTTTTTGATGCTTTTGAACTTGAAAAAGATATTTTAAATTTAAAACCCTCTAAGCTAAGTGGTGGTCAAAGCCAAAGATTAGGTTTGATTAGAGCTTTGCTTTTAAGGCCAAAATTGCTTATTTTAGATGAAATCACAGCAGCGCTTGATGTAGTAACTGCTTATAAAATTTTAAACTACTTGCACACTTTTCAAAAAATGCATGATATTACTTATATATTTATTTCTCATCAAGAAAAAATCTTACAAGATATATGCCATAAAAAAGTGTTCTTATAATAAAGATAAAAATTGTTTCATTTTGAAATACTTAAAAAATTATTTTTTTGATAATAAGTTTTTATATAGCTAAGTTAAAGTAAAATAAATTTTAATTATGCTTGAATAAAAGGTTTATTATGACGCACGCAACTATAGAGCATCAATACTTTGGCATCTTTGCAATGCTTGTTATTGCAAGTGTTATATTTTTTACTTTGGTGTACATTTCTTCTAAAATAGGCTCCAAACTCGCCTCTCATAATAGAAAAAAACTCGGACTTGGGATTTATGAGTGTGGGCCTATGGCTTCTAAGCAAGCAAACAAAATCAATTCTCAATTCTTTGTTTTTGCTTTGATTTTTATTTTGCTTGATATTGAAGTAGTATTTTTATTTCCTTGGGCGGTAATTTTTAAAGATTTAACCGCAGAGCTTTCAAATTATGGCCTATCTTTATTTGCCTTAGTGGAAGTGTTTGTTTTTATTTTATTACTTGCAGTAGGCTTTTTATATGCTTATAAAAAAGGAGCATTTGTATGGCAGAGTATCAAAAAATGAGTAATGCGCCAGTTGTTTTAACTACGGTTGATAAGTTAGTGCAATGGGGTAGGAGTAATTCTTTATGGGCGCTATCTTATGGGCTTGCCTGTTGTGCTATTGAAATGATGGCAGCAGGTGGTGCAAGATATGATTTTGATAGATTTGGAACGATTTTTAGAGCAAGTCCAAGACAATCTGAAGTAATGATTATAGCGGGTACTTTAAGCAAAAAACATGCTGAATTTACAAGAAGACTTTATGATCAAATGCCTGATCCTAAATGGGTTATCTCTATGGGTTCTTGTGCAAATACTGGTGGTATGTTTAATACTTATTCTACCGTTCAAGGGGTAGATAGAATCATTCCTGTTGATATTTATGTACCAGGCTGTGCCCCACGCCCTGAAACTTTTCAATTTGCTTTGATGATTTTGCAAAAAAGAATTCGTAAAGAAAAAGCAAGCAGAAAAATAGCTCCAAAAAGGCTTATATGATGAGAAAATATAGCGATAAGAAAAATGCTCAGCTAAAAAATTATTATGAAGATAGATTTTACCATGCACCTGCAACTAAAAAGCTAAGCACAGAGGGTAGTGCTTTTGAGAGTGATCATCAGATTTTAAGCCAAGAATTTGAATTAAAAAATTCTTTTATAGAGCTTGATTTTTGGGTAATTGAGATAAATAAAGATGATAATGTTGCTATTCTTAGCAAGCTTAAAAATTTAGGTTATAGTTGTTTTACTGACGCAAGTGCGATTGATTTTGTCGCTCAAAAACAAGGTTTTGAAGTATATTATCAGCTTTTAAATATGGAGAAAAATTTAAGAGTGAGAATAAAGACTTTCATTGGCTTAAAAGAAAGACTTCAAAGTGTTATGAGTGTTTTTAAGGGTGCTAATTGGTGCGAGAGAGAAATATATGATATGTTTGGAATTTTCATTATCAATCATCCGAATTTAAAAAGACTTTTAATGCCTGATGATTGGTATGGACATCCTTTTTTAAAAAGCTATCCTTTGCATGGTGATGAATTTGCTAAATGGTACGAGATAGATAAAATTTTTGGAAAAGAATATCGCGAGGTTGTAGGTGAGGAAAATAGAGATCCAGGTTTTGTAGATGAAAAAGACACGCTAAACTTTAGCAGAATTTATCATGAGGTTGGTAAAGGCGAAGCCCCAAGAGAAGATAAATACCTACAAGAATATCAAGAAGAAGGTGGCGTGCCTTTTGTGAAAAAAGCCAAAAGAACGCAAGTAAAAATTTTAGACAAGAGAAGATAAAATGCAAATTTCTACTAAATTAAAACCTTATTATGAAAATATAAGCTTTGAGCGTGAAGATGGTACTATGATAGTAAATCTTGGTCCCCAACACCCTAGCGCTCATGGAAATTTACGCCTTATTTTAGAACTTGATGGAGAAGAAATCACCAAGGCTGCTCCTTGTATAGGCTATATGCATCGTGGTATGGAAAAAATGGCTGAAAATATGATCTATCAAGAGTTTATCCCAACTACCGATAGAATGGATTATATCGCAGCTAGTGCAAATAATTATGCCTATGTAGCTGCTGTGGAAAAACTTTGTGGTTTGGAAATTCCACGCAGAGCAAGTGTGATAAGGATGATTTTGCTTGAGTTAAACCGCATTGCTTCGCATTTGCTATGGCTTGCTACACATGCTCTTGATATTGGTGCGATGACAGTATTTTTATACTGCTTTAGAGAGCGTGAATATGTGCTTGATTTAATAGAAAAATATTGTGGGGCAAGACTTACACATTCATCTATGAGAATAGGCGGGGTAATGCTTGATTTACCTGAAGGTTTTTTAGATGAACTTTTAGCATTTTGCAATAAATTTCCAAATGATATAAAAGATTATGAAGCCTTGCTTGATGATAATAGAATTTGGCGCGCAAGAACTGAAAATGTAGGAGTGGTAAGTAAAGAACAAGCGCTAAGTTGGGGTTGTAGCGGGGTTATGCTAAGAGGAAGTGGGATTGCTTATGATGTTAGAAAAGAAGAGCCTTATTTGCTTTATGATGAGGTAGATTTTGGCGTGCCTGTGGCTAAAATGGGTGATTCTTATGCAAGATATAAAGTTTATATGCAAGAATTTAGAGAAAGTTTAAAAATTTTAGTTCAATGTGCTAAGCTCTATCAAGATACTCCGCCTGAAATTTTATGCAATCATCCTGAGTATGTAAGTGCTTCAAAAGAGCAAATCATGACACAAAATTATTCGCTTATGCAACATTTTGTCCTAGTAACCCAAGGCTTAAAACCACCAAAAGGAGAGGTGTATGTGCCAACTGAAAGTCCAAAAGGCGAACTTGGGTTTTTTATTCACTCAGATGGTAGCGGTAGACCATATAGATTAAGAGCTAGAACCCCAAGCTTTTTTCACTGTGCGTTTTTAGAAGAAATGCTTATAGGGTCATATTTGGCTGATGCGGTGGCGATTTTAGGAAGTATTAATATAGTTTTAGGTGAGATAGACCGATGAGACGCGTGGATTTAAGAAAAAGTCAAGATTTGTTTAAGGATTTAGAACAAATCATTCAAAATGCCTATATGGGTGAAGTTTTGGTGGTTTTGTTTGAAATAGGAGATTTTTCTAATGTAGAAAAAAGTTTTGCTTTCATAAAAGAGCAAAATTGTGAACTTTTAAATTCTTTAAAATTTAATCAAGTAGATTGGACTATAGTTTTTAAAAAGGTAGGACAATGAAATTAGCAAAATATCAAGAAGGTTTAAATGCTTTGTGTTTTGTGGATTTACTTTCTTTAAAAAATCCTTCACTTTGTGCTAAGCTTAACAAAAGTAAAAATTACAATATTTCCTGTTTAGAAGATAAAAATTTAAAAGCAAGCTTTTATAAATGTGAGATTGCAAGTGTGCCTTTTGTGCTTGCATTACTTTGTAAGATAAGTTTGGATACTGAATTTAATGAGCTTGATGAGGGTTATTTAAGTGCTGAATCTTGCTTTGGCGAAGAAGAGGCTTTAGAGATTTTGGAGTTTTTAAAAGAAGCAAAGTGTATTATTTTTGATGAAAATTTATACCAACATAAAGACTTTGAAAATATTAAGTATTTTTTAGAAAAACTTTGTCATAAATTTGAACTTTTATTGATTTGTTCTAATGAAAATGAAGAAAATTTGTCAATACAAAATTCTTTTAGTGAACTTTTAGAACTTGATAATTTTGACGGAACTATCATCATGCAAGCACCTTTAAGGGATAAAAATTTGCATTGTTCTTCATCTTTTGCTTTGATTGCCAAGGTTAAGGATGAGGATAAAATTAATTTAAAAATAAACACTCAAGAATTTATAACTATAGTAAAAATCAATCATGATTTAAAAGGCACGGTGGCTTTGTTTGATTATGAAAGCGCTGGTTTTGCTTTTTCAAAAGCTCAAGTTAAGGTTATAAAATGAAAGTTATCATTAATGGTATAGAATGTGAGGCAAATGAGGGTGAGTATATCTTAAATGTCGCAAGAAAAAATGATATTTTCATTCCTGCAATTTGTTATTTAAATGGTTGTTCTCCAACACTTGCATGTCGTATGTGTATGGTAGAAGCTGATGGTAAAAAGGTTTATTCTTGTAATACTAAAGTTAAAGAAGGTATGGTAGTAGAGAGTGATTTGCCAAATTTATGGGATGAGCGTAATGCTATCATGCAAGCATATTGTATCAACCACCCTTTACAATGTGGGGTATGTGATAAATCTGGCGAATGTGAGCTTCAAAACTTTACACACAAAGCAAGAGTAAATGTGCAAAATTATTGGATTAAAGATACCCATAAAGAGCATAAAAAATGGGGCGAGATTAATTATGATCCAGCTTTATGTATAGTGTGTGAAAGATGTATCACAGTTTGTAAAGATAAAATAGGTGAAAGTGCTTTAAAAACTACTCCAAGAGGAGCAAACGCGCCCGATGCAAGTTTTAAAGAGAGTATGAGTAAAGACGCATTAGCTATTTGGACTAAATTTCAAAAGAGTTTAATTGCACCGAGTAGTGGCGATATGCTTGATTGTTCTTTTTGTGGAGAATGTACAAGTGTATGTCCAACGGGAGCTTTGGTGGGTTCGGCTTTTCAATATACATCTAATGCTTGGGAGTTAAAGAAAATTCCAGCTAGTAATCCACATTCAAGTGATTGTGAGTTGATGTATTATGATATTAAACAAACTAGTATTAATAATCAAAAAGAAAAAATTTATAGAGTGAGTAATGATTTTGCTTTTGCTACGCTAAATAAAGCTGCAAGATATGGTTTTAATACCCAAAATGAAGTTCAAGGTAAAGACGAAAAAGCTTTTGAAAAACTAGTAAATATGATAAAAAATAATGAAATAAAAAATATTTTATTTAATAGTTTTATTACTAACGAAGAAGCTTTAATCTTGCAAAATTTAAGTAAAAAATTTAATCTTAATCTTATAAATCATGAAGCTAAAAAATTCCAAGATTTCCTAGCTTGTTTTTATCAAAATGCAAATGCAATGTATAATGCAAATACAGACGATATCACTCAAAGTGATTTTTTAATCATCGTAGGTTCGTTTTTACGCTATGATGCGCCAACGCTAGGATATAAAGTTAATAACGCTTTGGTAATGAATAAAGGTGCAGGACTATATTTTCACCCTATAAAAGATAAAGGCGTGGATAAATATTCTAAAAATTTCTTGCAGATTAATCATGATATTAAAGATAATGAAAGTATTTTATTATTTATCTTGCAAAAATTTGCCAAAGAGTTTCCACAAGAATTTAAAAATACATTAGAAAATGCGTATTACCAAGGCACTAAAGAAATTGAAGAAACTATTAATGAAGAAGTTATTGAAAAGATAGAAAAGCAAAATGAAAATGGCGAAACTATTATAGAAGAAGTTAAAAAACTTGTGCCTAAAAAAATTAAAAAAAGCATAGAGGTGCAAAGATCAAATTATGCGAAAAATCTTGGCATAGATGAGGATATTTTAGAAACTTTATTAGCTAAAAAGCAAAAATTTACACTTATTATAGGAAGTGATTTTTACTATGATGAGCAAAGTGCAAAGCTAGCAAAACTTTGTGCTTTGGTGCAAAAATATACTGATTTTAAAGTCTTTTTAAATCCAACTTGTACCAATACTTTAGGCGTGAGTTTAATTTGTGATTTAAGTCAAGATTTTCAAGCGGGAAAAACACTAGGTTATAACGAAAAAGGCGATTTTACTTTTTCTTATGATGGGCATTTTGATCTTGCAAGTTCTAGTTTAAATCAACAAGAAGGTAGCTTTGTAAATTATGACAAAAGATTAGTTCCTACAAATGCAGCTTTAGAATTTAAAGGTTATTTTTTAAATGATTTAGCAAATGCTTTAGGTTTTGATGAGGAATTTACAATCAACTATACTAAATTTTTACCACAAAATAAAGGCTTTATGGCAATTGATTTTGATGAGTTGGAAAATCATTATGATAATGGTGGGGCAAATCATAGAGGCTATGAGCTTGATTTTTCTCATTTTGAGTTTGAAAAAACATTAAGCACTCAAGAAGTCAAAGAGCAAAATGAAGGAAATTTAACCTTATATCATGCAAATTGTATTCACCAGTTTTCAAAGCTTAGCAATAGAGCTTTTAATGAGGTTGGAGCTTTATTTTTATCGTCTGATTTAATGCAAAAATTTGATTTAAACCAAGATGATAGTGTTATTTTAAAAAATGAAAAAACTCAAATTGCTATAAGTGTAAAATGTGATGAATCTTTAGAAAATGGCGCGTATTTGGGGGATTATGATAGTAAGATTGATTATAAATCTTTATTTAATAATACTCGATATGCAAAAGTTTGGCTTGAAAAAGCAGGAGCTAAAATATGAGTGATATTACTTTTTTTATTATAGAAACAATTATCAAATGCGTGCTTGTTATAGCTATTTTTGCTACTTTAGCAGGCTTGGCAACTTATCTTGAAAGAAAGGCTTTGGCTTTATTTCATCGTCGTTTAGGGCCTGATATGGTAGGTCCTTTTGGATTGCTTCAAGTAGTTGCTGATATGATTAAGCTTTTTACTAAAGAAGATGTAGTGCCAACTTATGCTCAAAAAGTGGTGTTTTTAATCGCTCCATTGATTGCAGCAATTTGTGCTTTTGTAGCAATTGCAGCTATACCTATTTTTCCTGAGTTTACTTTATTTGGTAGAGTGATTCGTCCTATTATCGCTGATATTAATGTGGCCTTGTTATTTGTCATAGGTATGGGCGGGGTTAGTTTTTATGCGATTTTTTTAGGAGGCTTGGCTAGTAATAATAAATGGTCATTGTTAGGCGGGGCAAGAGGGCTTGTTTCTATTATCTCTTATGAGAGCGTTGCAGGACTTTCTTTGGTGTGTGTTGTAATGCTTGTTGGATCTTTGTCTTTAGTAGATATTAATAATTATCAAAGTGAAGGCATACTTTCTTGGCTTATTTTTAAACAACCTTTAGCTTTTATTTTATTTGTGATAGCTATTTTTATAGAAACTAATAGAACTCCACTTTGTTTAAGTGAAAACGAAACCGAACTTGTTTCAGGTTATGGCACTGAATATAGCGGACTTAGATGGGGTATGTTTTTTATCGGAGAATATACAGCCATGATTACCGGAGCGATTATGATATCGCTTTTATTTTTGGGTGGATTTAATGATTTTTGGATTATACCAGGGGCTATTATGATGCTTTTGAAAGTGTCTTTTGTGTTTTTTTGGTATTTTTGGGCTAGAGGTGCTTTTCCGCAACTGCGTCCTGATCAAGTAATGAGAATGTGTTATTTGATTTTAATTCCTTTAGCGGTTTTAAATTTATTAATTAGTGCTTTAGTACTTGTGGTATAGGAAAAACAATGAAAAAAGGTTATTTTAAAGTAGATTTTGAGCGTAAAAATCCTCAAAATGTTTATGAAAAATTCATACAAGTAATCAAGCGTTCTTTAAATACAGAACTTTTTGTAGGTTTATTTGTCGTATTAAGAGAAATGTTTAAAAAAAATAATAGTGCAACGATTAAATACCCTATGGAAAAAGTTGCTTTAGATAATCGCTACCGTGCGGTACATCGTTTGATGCGTTTTATTGAAAGTGAAAATGAATGTTGTATTGGTTGTGGCTTGTGCGAAAAAATTTGCATTAGCAATTGCATAAGAATGGAAACAAGTTTAAGCGAAGATGGACGTAAAAAGGTTGAAAATTATAGTATCAATTTAGGACGTTGTATTTATTGTGGCTTTTGTGCTGATGTTTGTCCTGAACTTGCTATTGTACATGGTAAAGAGTATGAAAATGCAGCAGAGCAAAGATCGTATTTTGGTCAAAAGCAAGATTTTTTAACTCCTATTGATGAGCTTAAAAATCAAGTGGTATTTGAAGGAAGTGGTAGTTTAAGAAAAGATGCTGATGATTTAGTAAAGAAAACTCCAAATTATTACGAGATAGATTTGCAAAGACAGCAAGATACCCCAAAGGAAGAAAATGTTTGAAACGATAGCTTTTTGTTTGTTAAGTGTTTTGGTATTGGGATTTTTTCTAATTAGTGTTTTAAGTACTAGTGTACTTTATGCTATTAGTTCTTTAGCTGCGGCTATGGTGTTTTTGAGCGGATTTTATTTTTTACTTAATGCTGAATTTATTGGAGCGATTCAAATTATCGTTTATAGCGGGGCTATTTTAGGTCTTTATAGTTTTGCTATGATGTTTTTTGATGCTTCGATAAAAGTAAAGGAAAGTCTAAAAGGTAAAAGAGTATTTATTTTTGCTGTGATTTTTAGTGCTATTTTGTTAATTAGTATTATTATGGGCTATAACTTTGGTTTAAATGAAACTAGTGAAGTTTATGATCTTGATTCAACTCAGCAAATAGGTTTTACTTTATTTACAAAATACATGCTCGCTTTTGAATTTATGGCAATTTTACTTTTAATAGCTTTAATTTGCGCTATAGCACTTACTCAAAAAAATATAAAAAAGGATGAGCAATGATGTTAGAAAAATACTACATTGTGGCTATTTTGATGTTTATCATTGGTCTAATAGGTATTATAAAACGCCAAAATTTAATTATGCTTTTTATTTCAAGTGAAATTTTATTAAACGCTGCTAATTTGGCCTTAGTTACAGCAGGAGCTTCTCATAAAGATATTGAAGGACAAATTTTTGCTTTATTTGTAATGGGGGTTGCAGCTTGTGAAGTAGCTGTTGGAATAGCACTTTGTGTTTTATGGTATAGAAAAACAGGAACACTAGAGCTTAGTTCTTTAGCTGAAAAAGGAGAGTTAAAATGCAAAATTTAGCTTTAATTGCACTTTTTTCTCCTTTAGTTTCAGCTATTGTTTTAGGTATTTTTGCTTTTAGTGCTAAGAAAATTATTTTAGGTTATTTAGCTTCTTTGCTTATAGCTTTTTCAGCACTTGCTTCAATTATTTTATTAAGCAATGGAGTGCATTTTAATTTTGAACTTGGTACTTGGATATCTTTGGTAGATGTTAGTTTTGGTTTTAAAATAGACTCTATTACTTTAATTATGATGAATGTAGTAAGCATAGTTGCTACTTTTGTGCATTTATATAGTATATTTTATATGGAACACGATGAAGGGTTTAATCGCTATTTTAGTTATTTAGGACTTTTTGTTTTTTCTATGATGTTCTTGATTATGAGTGATAATTTCTTAGGACTTTTCATAGGTTGGGAGGGCGTTGGACTTTGCTCATGGCTTTTGATAGGTTTTTGGTATCATAATGAAAAATATACCTTTGCTGCTAATGAAGCATTTATCATGAATAGAATTGCAGATTTGGCTTTGCTTTTAGGAATTTTCTTAATTTATATAGAGTTCAATTCTTTAAAATACGATGAGTTTTTTACCCTTTTATCTTTAGGGCATGAAAATGATATGATTTTGATTTTAATAGCGCTTTTACTTTTTGTAGGTGCTATGGGTAAATCAGCACAATTTCCTTTCCATACTTGGCTTGCTGATGCTATGGCAGGACCTACACCAGTTTCAGCACTAATCCATGCTGCGACTATGGTTACTGCTGGAGTTTATTTGGTGATTCGTGCTGGAGAGCTTTATTTGCAAGTTCCTGAAGTAGGGTATTTTATCGCTATACTTGGAGCTTTTGTAGCGCTTTTTGCCGCTTCTATGGCTATGGTGGCTAAAGACTTAAAGAGAATTATTGCTTATTCAACGCTTTCTCAACTTGGGTATATGTTTGTAGCAGCAGGTCTTGGGGCTTATGCTATAGCTTTATTTCATCTAGCGACCCATGCATTTTTTAAATCTTTATTGTTCTTAGGTGCAGGTAATGTTATGCATGCGATGAATGATAAGCTTGATATTAGCAAGATGGGTGGACTTTATAAAAGTATGCGTTTTAGTGCTATTTTAATGCTTATAGGCTCTTTGGCTTTGGCAGGAATTTATCCTTTTGCAGGATTTTTCTCCAAAGATTTAATTTTAGGATTTTCTTTTATAAGTCATCATCATGGAATTTTCTTGGTACTTTTAATAGCAGCTTTTATGACAGCTTTTTATAGTTTTAGACTTTTAATGCTTGTATTTTTTACTCCAAAAAGACATGAAGAACATCCTCATGAAGCTAGTAAAATAGCTTTATTTGCGATGAGTCCTTTGGCTTTGCTTGCTATTGTTGCAGGATTTTTTGAGCATAGCTTTATGGAGTTTGTAAGTAAAAATTTAGCTTTTATTGATGGGCAAAATTCTTTAGTTATGATGCTTGCAAGTGCTGCTGCAGTGCTTGGAGTGCTTTTAGCTATCATAGCTTATTGGAAAAATTGGTTTAAACCATCACTTTCTAAAACAAGTATTTATAAGCTTTTGTTTAATGAATACTATATACCAAGGTTTTATCATCAATTTATTGTTAGTAAATATGCTTTATTTTGTGAATTTTTAAGAAAAAGCGATAAAGAAATTTTAGATACTTTGGTAGATAGTGTTGCATTTTTCCTTAAAACTTTTGCTAGGACTCTTAGTATAGGTAAGGATTATTCTTTGGTTTTAAGAATTGCAGTGTTGGCTTTTGTATGTTTATTTTGTTTAGCGTTGGCGGTGTAGAATGCTTAGTTTATTAATGTTATTTCCATTTTTTGCAGCTTTTATAGCTTTGTTTTTGCAAAAAGAAGATAGCAAGTCTTTTGCTATTTTAGTTAGCTTTTTGATTTTAGTTTTTAATGTTTTTTTATTGTTTAATTATCATAATGGTATAGCTTATGAGTTTAGTTTAAATTCTTTAATAGTTAATTTTCATATCGGTGTAGATGCTATAGCGCTTTACTTGATGTTGCTTTGTTCTATTATGATTTTTTTATCTTTTATATGTTTGGATATTCAAGATAAAAGTGTTGTAGTAAGTATATTTTTATTGCAATTTTGTATTATAGGACTTTTTGCTTCATTGGATGCTTTATTGTTTTATGTATTTTGGGAGTTTTCTCTTATACCTCTTATTTATTTAATAGGCAGATATTCAGATAATTATAAAGCAGGGATTAAATTTTTCATTTATGCATTTTGCGGTTCTATGCTCATGCTTTTAGCGATTATTTATGTAGGATTTTTGTATTATCAAAGTTTTGGGTATTGGAGTTTTGATTTACTTGCTTGGTATAAGAGTGAATTTTTCATACCTGAAAGTGTGCAAAATTTAATCTTTATAGGATTTTTTATCGCTTTTGCGATTAAAAGTCCTTTGTTTCCTTTTCACACTTGGGCGCCAAAAGTTTATGCAAAAAGTCCGACTTTAGTATCTGTAATGCTTGTTAGTTTTAAAATGGCTCCTTTTGGATTTTTAAGATTTATCTTGCCTTTAACACCTGATACTTTAAATCATTATTATTCTTTACTTGCTATTTTATGTATAGTTGGAATTTTATATGCAGCTTTAATTGCTTTTAAAACCAAAGATTTAAAAGAATTAATTGCTTATAGCTCAATTTCGCATTTGGGTGTGGTGATTTTGGGTATTGTGACTTTTACTTATAATGGGGTTAGTGGTTCTGTATTTTACATGTTTGCACATGGTATAGTAACGGGTGGTTTGTTTTTGGCTGCTTATATGCTTTATAAAAGATATCATACTTTTGATTTAGACTTTTATAAAAATTTAGCTAAAACAGCTCCATTATTTAGCTTTTTCTTTGCGGTGTTATTATTTTCATCTATTTCACTGCCTTTGACTATTTCTTTTGTAGGTGAGTTTTTAATTTTACAAGGCATAGCAAGTGTGAATTTGTGGTATGCATTATTTGCAGGTGGTGTGATTATTTTAGGGGCTATTTACATGTTAAATATTTATAGAAATATGTTTTTTGCCACTAGTGAAGAAAAAATGGAGAAATTAATATTAAAAAAAGGTGAAATTTTTGTTTTGGGTATTTTAAGTGCCTTGGTAATTTATTTAGGGATAGCTCCAAGTGCTATGCTTGATGAAATTGCTTTGAATGTAAATAGCATTCTTGAAGTTATGCAAACAAGAAATATTGCAATAGAAAATCAAAAAATCATAGATGATATAAGAGGTTTTTAATGAGTGGCTTTAGTTTAGAAAAATTCAATTTTGTATTATTATTTCCTGTGTTGTCATTGCTTTTTTGGGCTATTGTTTTGCTTTTATTGGATGCATTTAAAAAGCTTTCTAGAAATTTTTATATAGGAGCAAGTGTTATAGCTTTATTTAGCGCTTTGTGTTTTTTATTGCTTTATAATGGCTTTGTTTTAGATAATTCTCATGCCTTTTTTGGTTTATTTGTAAGTGATAATTATGCAATTTTTGCTCAAATAGTTATTTTAGTTTTTTCAATGCTTTATTTATTAATGGATAAAGATGAGCAAAAGGCAGAGTTTTTTTCTTTGTTTTTATTTATGATTGCTTCTTTGATATTGATGATATCAAGTACTAATTTAATTGTAATTTTCCTAGCCTTAGAAGGTTCTTCTTTAGCTCTTTATACGTTAATAGCACTAAGAGGAACTCATAATGCTATTAGCTCTAGTATAAAGTACTTTACTTTAGCTGCGGTAGGCGCTGGGTTTTTTGTCTTTGCTTGTGCTTTTGTGTATTTAAAAATTAAGTCTTTGGATTTAGATAATTTATTGCATTCTGAATATATTTCAGATCCTATCTTGCTTTGTGCTGGAGTAATGTTTTTAGTTATTGTTGGAGTAAAACTTTCTATTGCACCTTTTCATTTTTGGTTAAAAGATGTGTATTGTGGTGTACATACAAATTTTATAGCATTTATATCAATTGTTCCAAAAATAGCTATGATAATAGTAGTTTTAAGAATTTTTTCTGCTTTGGGTGGTGGGGTAAAATTTGAATACATAGTAGCATTGCTGGCGATTTTTTCTATGCTTGTTGTAAGTATTGTAGCTTTAATCCAAAAAGATGTGAAAAAAATGCTAGCATATAGTTCTATTACTCATTCTTCTTTTATATTAGCAGTTATTGTTTCTAGTATGAGTGTGAGCTCTCAAGGAGATGAGACTTCTTATTTGCTTTCAATTTTTGCTTTATTTGTGTATTGGATTTCTTTTGCTTTTGCAAATTATGGAATTTTTTTGATATTGAGTTTATTTCAAAAAAGTTCATTTGAGAGTTTTTCGGGCTTGTTTAATCAAAGACCAGTATTGTCTATAATGCTAGCTATATTCATTTTGTGTATAGCAGGTATTCCGCCTTTTGGTATTTTTTGGGGTAAAATTTTAATTTTAGCTTCTATTTTAAACTCAGGCTATTATGTACTTATATTTGCTATAGCTTTAAGTTCTATGATTATGCTTTATGCTTATTTAAAAATTTTAATTTATGTTTTTTTCAAAAAGGCTCAAATCATAGAAAGTGCAAACTTAGATGTAAAACAAAAGATTATTTTATGCTTGTGTTTGATTGGAAGTGTTTCTTGCGTGTTTTTGCTTTTGTAAAATAATATTGCTATAATCACGCTTATGATAAGGGTTTTATTTTTATTTTTATTAAGTATAACTTATACATTTTCTTTTGAAATTATTGTTAATAAAGGGGAAGAGCATAAACGCCCTTTTACGCTTTTGCATTTAAAAGATGATAAGGATTTTACTTGCAAAAGTGTTTTTGAATTTGAAAAAACCCATTTTGAGTGCAATGTTTTAGGTGTTAGCAATATGCAGTTTCAAAATAAAGAATTTGATGATTTTACGATTTATTTTGAAAAGCACCAAACTTTTTTGACAATCAAAATCTATCCTAAAATTTTAGCTAAGATGTTTAATTATTCTCAAGATATTTTTAATGCTAAAGAAATTCAAAGTCAAAGTGAAGATGCTTCTAAGCATTTTGTATTTATTTTTACCAAAGATTTAAGGTATTATAAACCTAGCGATGGGCTTGATTTTGATATTTATTTTGATGATGCATTAATGCCTTATATTGGAGCACTAGATTTAAATTCTAATCCTATGGAAACTTCAAAAAGTGCAGATTTTAATGCTTATTTTAGTATAAAACAAGAATATGAAGCAAAAAAATATGATCAGGTTTTAAGGGATGCAACTAGCGCTATTAAGCGTTATCAGGGTAGTGTATTTATGAATGAATTTGAGCTTTATAAATTAAGAGCTCAAAATAAACTATACACTTATGAACTTGATAAAGACCAGGTAATTTTAGAGCAAATGTTAGATGATGCTAAAAGATGGGTAAGAACTTATATTAACGATAAAGATTATACAGAAGTAATGTATATTATGATGAGAGTTTATATGGGTTTATCGCAAAGATCTAATGTTGAATATATTATAGATACTTTAAATACTGAACACAAAGGCGATAAATATACTATAATGGCTTTACTTGATTATGCAGATTATTTGTATCATTTGGGTAAAAAAAATACCGCAAATAATATTTATCAAGATGTGTATTATTCTACTCCAAATGCAGATTTAGCCAGTAGAGCTGCTTTATTTTTATCAAAAAATCATCTAGAGGCAAAAAATATAAAAGAAGCCAAAGAATTAGCAAATAAAATTTTAGAATCAAACCCTGAATTTTTCATGAGCGATTTAGAAAATTCTTTATTATTAGCAAAAGCTTTTGCTAATAATAGGGTTTATGATTTAAGTTCTAAAATTTATGAGTATATTTTTACGCATTTAACCAAGGTAGATAAAGAATATGAAAGAGTATTAAAAGATCTTGCCTTGTCTTTATTAAATGCAAATGAGCATATTAAAGCTCAAAAATATTTAGATCTTTATGCAGAAGATTTTCCTTTGGGTGAATATGTGAGTTTAATTAAAGAAGCACAAGATAAAAACTTTTTATATTTAAAAGATGCTAATGCAAGTTTTTTGCATCAAAAATATGAAGAAATTATGAAAAAATACGCTGGAGAAATTTCTAGTAAGGCGCTGTTTGATAATGTCAAATTATATTTTCAAGAAAAAAATTATGAAAAGGTTATAAGTTATCAAAAAGACATTGAAAAATACTCCAATAAAGAAGTAAAAAATCTTTTAGAACAAGCTGCTATTTTGGTTTTAGAGCAAAGATTAAAAAATGATGAGTGTTTGGCTGCTATTAAAATATATGATGATTTTAAAGCTTATAATATAGGAGGCAAAATACAAAATAAAAAGCAAATGCTTGAATGTTTTAAACGCACAACGCGCATAGAAGAAGCTAAAAAATACATAGTGGAAAATGAAAACGATGATATTATCTTTTATAAGCTTCAAAGTGCTGATTTAGCTCTTAAAGATAAACGCTATAACTTTGTTATAAAAACAATTAACGATATTTTAAACACAAGAACGATTATTAGCGATAATGAAAAATTTGAAGCAAATTATATTAAATTTTTTGCCGAACTTAGATTGCAAGATTATAATGCCATGATAAGAACTTTACAAAAACTAGAGCAGTTTCCTATGAATTATCGTATGGTGGAATTATATTATGAGTTTTTGCGTTATTGTGAAAAAAATAATTTTCTAACAAGTATTTTAAACTATGCTCCAAAGGCTATTGATTATCAAAACTTAAAGGGAGTAAATCTTTTTAGTCCCGATTTAGAATTTATCTATATCAAAGCTTTAAAACAAAGCAATCAAGCTCAAAAAGCCTTAACTTTGTTTAAAGACTTACTTGCTAATCCTTTAAAAGATGATGAGCGCGCAAGAGTTTTTTATGTGCAAAGCAATATTTATGAAGATTTAAAAGATGTGCAAAATCAAAAACAAAGTTTGCAAAATTGTATAGATATTAACGCAACGAGTAATTGGCAAAATTTATGTAAAGATAAATTAAATGTCTTAAATACTCAGCCTTGATATTTTTTTAAAATATAAGCTTTTAAACTCTCATAAGCATTTTGAAAATCTAAAATTTCTTTATTGAATTTTTTATTAAAAGTTCTTTGTCTTTTAGCAAGTTGTCTTGTGTGGATGATGATGAGCTCTTCAAGCTCATTTAAATTTATTTTTTTATCTAAAAACTCTTTGCATTCTTTTAAACCTATGGAATTTAGTGCTTTTAAATGATGATCATAATTATCAAATAACATTTTAGCTTCATCTATTAAGCCCTCGTTTAGCATATTTTTAGTGCGCTTAATAATGCGTTTTTCTAAAAGATCTTTTTGCCAAGAAATTTCAAAAATATCAAGTTTTTTAATCAAAGCTTCTTGTTTGGTTTCTTTTAAAACTTCACTTGGAATTTTATTAGTTTGCTCATAAATTCCAAGCCATTTTTTCAAACGATAAGTATCGTTTTTTTCTATTTTTGCTTGTGGATCAATTTTTATCATTAAATGATAAATTTCATCGTTACTTAGTGTGCTTTGACTTTCTTTGAAATTTTCACTCAAGCCATCCATTAAAGCTTTTAAATAAAAGCTAGTTCCACCTGTGATAATAAGCATTTGATTATTTTTTTGGGCAAAAGCCTTTGCTTTTTTGTATTCTTCAAAAAACAAAGCGATGTTAAAATGCTCATTGACATTTAATAAATTTATGCCAAAATAATCAAGCTCATCTAAGGTTTTTTGCTCTGTTTTGGCTGAAGCGATGTTGATTTGTTTATACACGCAAAGACTATCAAGGCTTAAAATACTTGTATTAAATTCATAAGCTAGTTTATTAGCAAGTTCTGTTTTGCCACTTGCGGTAGTTCCAATGAGTGCAAATTCAAAAAACATCGTAAAAATATCCTAAATTTAAAATTATTTTAGTAAAATCATAACAAAAATATATTATAAAGAGAAAAAATGCCTATATTAAAAGAAAAATTGAAAGATATTTTAGACTTGATAGTTTTTAAGCATTCTATTTTTGCTTTGCCCTTTTTATTTACTTCAATGATTGTGGCTTCTGTTATTTTAAATGATAGCACTTGGTTTGGCTTTAAGGCTTTATTTTTGGGTGTTATTTGTGCAGTGAGTGCAAGAAATTTTGCAATGGCGATTAATCGTTTGATGGATGAGGATATTGATAAAAATAATCCAAGGTGTGCAAATAGACCTAATATCGATGGGCGTATAGGTAAAACTAGTATTTTACTTTTTATTATTTTAAATGCTATTGTTTTTGTTTTGGCAAGTTATTTTATTAATAAGCTAGCTTTTGCTCTTTCTTTGCCGGTATTGTTTATTTTAGCTATTTATTCAGCTTTTAAAAGATTTTCATCCTTAGCGCATTTAGTATTAGGATTTTGCTTAGGGCTTGCTCCTATTGCAGGTAGCATTGTAGTTTTGGGAAGTATTGAAATTTATAGTGTGATCTTGTGTTTGGGTGTTACTTTTTGGACAGCTGGTTTTGATTTGCTTTATGCTTTGCAAGATATGGAATATGATAAAAAAACAGGCTTGTACTCTATACCTGCTAAATTTGGGCTTGAGGCAACCTTATTTATCTCAGCGTTTTGTCATGTTTTAGCAGTACTTTTTTGGCTTTTATTTGTTTGGGTGGCTCCAACGGGAAATATTGCCTTTTTAGGCGTGATAATTAGTGCGATTATTTTATTTTTTGAGCACCGCATAGTTAGAAAGAATTTTGCAAAAATCGATAAAGCATTTTTTACTTT
Source organism: Campylobacter sp. RKI_CA19_01121 (assembly GCF_025771295.1). Lineage (NCBI taxonomy): Bacteria > Pseudomonadati > Campylobacterota > Epsilonproteobacteria > Campylobacterales > Campylobacteraceae > Campylobacter > Campylobacter sp. RKI_CA19_01121. The sequence goes on along the minus strand of NZ_JAKMQA010000003.1, from coordinate 115,971 downwards.
AAATGGGTATTTAAGTATAGTGTTTTTTATATTTATTTGGGTTGATCTTTTATGGAGATAAATTTTTTTAAAAGCTCATTAGAACTTGAGTTTGAAGAGAGTAAAGAAAGATATGAAGAGTTTTTGCAAGAATATCTTTCAAGTAATAACTATGTTAATTTAAGCAAATGGAAAAAGCTTGCCTCAAGAGTGGAATTTAGCGAGGGTGAGCAAATTATTTTTGATTTGCTTATGGATTTAAAGCAAGAATTGTATTTGATAAAAAATGATATCAATAAAACAAAATTATTTACAGATTTAAAATATAAAGCTTTTGTGGTAGGTGTAAATTTTGCACACATTCAATTTAAAGAAAAGTGTTTGACTCAAGATGAGGAATATTATGCAAGATTTGAGTTAAATGGTCAAAAAATTAGTATTTTTTTTAAAGCTTTAAATGAAAATGAGGCAAAAATCACACAAATAAAAGCAGAAGATGAGCTTGTATATGATAATTTTGTGGCAAATATGCAAAGAGCGATGATTAAGATTTTAAAGGAGCAAGAAAATGGGTAGTGATTTATTATTGTGGCTTGTGGTAGCTTTATTAATTTTTGCTATGTTTGCTTATATGATGATAAAAGAAAAAGAAAGTATTGCTAAGATTAACGAGCTTGGTAAGATGATAGAAGATTTAAATAAGCAATATCATTATTTAAAAAAAGAAAGTTTAGATGAACAAGAGCAAAAAAAAGAGGAAATAGATACTGAAGCCATTAAAGAAGAGCTAAAAGAAGAACTTTTGCAGGTATTGGAACAAAAAATTAATCAAAATATCCTTCCTATTTTAAGTGCTTTAAAAGAAGTAGAAGAGGTGATTGAAGAATTTCAAAGTGAGCAAAAAAATCGTTTATTAAATTTAGAACAAAAAACCCAAAGTATTACAAAATTAAGCCCAAGCTATGATAATGAAGAACAAAAGGTAATAGAGCTTTTTAATCAAAAAAAATCCATTGAGCAAATTGCCAAAGATTTGCGTATAGGCATGGGCAGAGTTGAGCTTATTTTGAAATTTAATAAATTATTATAAAGGCCTTTGATGTTGGTAGATAGTTATGGAAGAGTGATTGATTATTTAAGAATTTCAGTAACACAAAGATGTAATTTTCGTTGCCTTTATTGCATGCCAAAAACTCCATTTGAATGGAGTGCTAAGGAAAATCTTTTATCATTTGAAGAACTTTTTATGTTTGTTAAGGTTTGCATTGATGAGGGGGTTAAAAAAATTCGTATTACAGGTGGTGAGCCTTTAGTAAGAAAAGATTTGCATAAATTTATTGCTATGATTAGTGAGTATAAGCAGGATATAGACTTAGCACTTACTACTAATGCTTCTTTGTTAAAACAACAAGCAAAAGATTTAAGACAGGCAGGTTTAAAAAGAATTAATATCTCTTTAGATACCTTAAAAGAAGAAGTGGCTTTTAAGTTAGCCCAAAAAAATATACTTAAAGATGTATTAAATGGTATTAATGAGGCTTTAGAATTAGGCTTTAATATTAAATTTAACACCGTAGCTCTTAAAGGGATTAATGATAGTGAATTTATCGATCTTTTAGAATTTGCCAAAGCACGCAAAAGCCAAATTCGCTTTATAGAATTTATGGAAAATTATCATGCTTATGGAGATTTAAAAGGCTTAAAATCAGCAGAAATTTTAAATATTATTGCTCAAAAATATTCTTTTAAACAAGGACAAAAAAGTCCAAATGCACCTGCGACTATTTATGAGCTTGAAGATGGGTATGAGTTTGGCATTATTGATCCACATAGCCATGATTTTTGTGATAGTTGTAACCGTATAAGACTTTCAGCTGAAGGGCTTTTAATACCTTGTTTATATTATGATGAGGCTTTAAGCATTAAAAAGGCTATACGTAATAAAGACATAGCAGGTGCTTGTGAGGTTTTAAAAACCGTGATAAAAAACAAATCAGAAAAAAATAGATGGGCAGAAAATGAAGCCAATCAAAGTTCTACAAGAGCCTTTTATCAAACAGGTGGATAATGGAAGTTGTTGAAACTTTTTTAAGCTTGCAAGGTGAGGGAAAATATAGTGGAAATTTAGCTGTATTTGTAAGGTTTGCTGGGTGTAATTTTAACTGTATAGGCTTTGGAGTAAAAAAAGAAAAAGATTCTAAAATGCTTTTGGGCTGTGATACTATAAGAGCTGTTTTTACCAAAGAATTTAAAACTTGTTATAAAACCTATACTTCAGCAAAGCTTTTTGATGAGGTTTTAAAGTTAGCAAATTCACGCAAAGTTATAGTTGTCATTACAGGCGGTGAGCCTTTGTTAAATTATCAAAATAAAGATTTTTTGTGTTTTATTAATTTGCTTTTAGAAAATGATTTTAAAGTGCATTTTGAAACCAATGCAAGCATTGAAATTGATTTTGAAAAATATCCTTTGTATAAAAAATGTTATTTTGCTTTGGGTGTAAAGCTTAGTAATAGCGGGGTTAAAAAAGAAAAAAGGATTAATGAAAAAGCGTTGAAAGCTTTTAAATATTATGCTAAAGATAGTTTTTATAAATTTGTTTTAGATAAGGATTTTTTACAAGAAAATAAAGCCTTAGGCGAAATTAATGAAATTTTACAAATTTGTGAAAATGAGGTATTTTGCATGCCTATGGGGTCAAGTGAAGAAGAAATTTCTAAAAATGCCTTAAGTATTGCTGAATTTTGTATAAAAAATGGATATAATTACTCCGATAGATTGCATATTAGAATTTGGGGAGATAAAGAAGGCGTATGATTATTAGAAAAATGTTTGAATTTGAAAATGCTCATATTGTTAGATTTTGTAGCTCCAAGCGATGTAAAACAAGCATACATGGACACTCTTATAAGGTAGAAATTTTACTTGAGAGTAAATACCTTGACAATGCGGGAATGGTGTATGATTTTGGTTTGTTAAAAGATGAAATAAAACAAATTATTGATAGTTTTGACCATGCTATTACGCTTTTTAAAGATGATGATAAAGTTTATTTAGAAGATATGAAAAAACACTCACAAAGATGGGTAAGTTTACCTGTGAATGTAAGTGCAGAAAATTTTGTACGCATATTTTTTGTACTGATAGATACTTTGCTTTTAAAGACTAAGATGGTCAATGGCGAGCAAGGTGTTAGCTTAAAAAGTATTATTGTGCATGAAACAAGAACAGGCTATGCACAAGGTTTTAGAGAAGATGCTTATAGTGAGTTTTTACCAAAGATAAATTTGGCAGATATTGAATTTTCACAATCTATAAGCGATGAATGGAAAGATAAAGATTTTTTTAAAAAACTTCAAGATGCAAATTTTGTTTTTATTAATCAAAAGGAGGTGTAATGAAAAAGATTTTATTGATTGTGCCATTATTGTTTTTTATTGCTTGCTCAAGTCAAGAAGATACAAGCGTAAAAAAAGAGGTGCAGACTGAGCAAGTTCAAATTGAGCAAAGTGATTCTAATGTGATTATAGATGATGATACGCTTCCTATACCTGTAGATGATGATATCAAAGATGAAAATAACACACAAGGACAGTGATGGATCAAAGTTATGAGTTTTTTTTAGCATTACATGTATATAGTTTATACGCAAATGGCTTTTTAATGTTATTTTATTTGTATTTAACTCAAAGTAGTTTTTCGCAAGAGTTTATTTTTATAAAAAGAATTCGCCTATTTTTGCCAATTTATTATTTATTTTTAGCAATTACACTTTTTACAGGAAGTTTGCTTTGGGCTTTAAAGCATTTTGAGCTAAATTTATACATGCTTTCTATGTGGTTTTGTTGGATTTTTATCTTTGCCTTGGCTATTTATCAATTTGTTTTATTTAAAAAAGCAAGATTGTTCAAACGTTATGCTAAATTTAGATTTTTAAGCTTTTTTATTTTGTGTTTAGGAATATTTTTACTTTTTGTGCCTTATTTGCTTCAAAGGTTTTATTTTTAATGCGATTTTTGTATCACCCACAAAGCGGTGCTTTAAATTTAGAGTTAGAAAATGAAGCTTTCTTGCATTTAAAAGCTAGAAGAATTAAAGTAGGCGATAAAATCATATTAAAAAATTTAAAAGATTTTTTTGCTTATACTTATGAATGCATAGAGTTTTCTAGACGCTCATGTGCATTAAATTTACTTGATAAAAAAGAAGAAAAACAAGAATTAAAAACGCATTTACACCTAGCTTTAGCGGTGATTGATCCAAAGATTATAGAAAAAACCTTACCTTTTTTAAATGAACTTGGAGTAGCTAAGCTTTCTTTTGTGTATATGGATTATTCACAAAAGAATTTTAAATTAGATTTTAAAAGAATGGAAAAGATTCTTATAGAATCATCCCAGCAATGCGGTCGCGCCTCTTTAATGGAGCTTGAAAGCTTTGATGATTTTAAAAAATTTCAGCAAGTTTATAAAAATATTGTTTTAATAGACTTTGAAGGTGAAGATTTGATGAGATTTGAACCTAGTAAACATGTATTTTTAATTGGAGCTGAAGGTGGATTTTCGCAAAAAGAAAGAGAGGAGAATGTAAAAAAAGCAAAATTACAGGCTGGTTTTATACTTAAAGCGCAAACAGCTTTAATAGGGGTTGCTTCAAAATTCATAATTTAAAAACATGCTTAAATTTAGCTATTTTTTATATAAAAATTTATATAATTACGCCTTAATGTTTTGAAAAAGGATAAACAATGAAAAAAGAAATTCACCCAGAATATGTAGAATGCAAAGTTAGTTGTGCTTGTGGAAATTCTTTTACTACTAAGTCAAATAAACCAGAAATTAAAGTTGATATTTGCTCAAGTTGTCATCCATTTTTTACAGGTAGTGAAAAAATCGTAGATGCTGCGGGTCGTGTAGAGAAATTTAAGAAAAAATACGCAATGCAATAATGTTATATTTTATTCCTACGCCCATAGGAAATTTAAACGATATTTCTTTTCATTCTTTAGAAATTTTACAAAAATGCAAACTCTTTTTATGCGAAGATACGAGAGTTTGCAAATCCTTAGTTCATCTCCTTAATGAAAAATTTAATTTAGAAATAAAACCTGATAAATATTTAGCCTTACATACTCATAATGAAAAAGATTTTTTAGCAAAAATAGATGATGATTTTTTTAAACAAGATGTTGCATATTTGAGTGATGCGGGTATGCCAGGTATTAGTGATCCGGGGCAATTTTTAATTGAATATGCCATTAAAAATAATATTGATTATGAAGTCTTGGCAGGGTCAAATGCTGCTTTACTTGCATTAGTTTCAAGTGCATTTTGTAAAAAAGAATTTATTTTTATGGGTTTTTTGGCTAATAAAAATCCTCAAAGACAAAAAGATATTGAAAATTTAATGCTTAATCCTTATCCTAGTATAGTCTATGAAGCACCTACTAGGATACTTAATTTAGTAGAAGAAATTAGTAAAATTGATCCTTTAAGAGAAATTTTTATCATAAAAGAAGCAACAAAGAAATTTGAAGCCAAATTTAGAGCAAATGCCTTAGAAGCTTTAGAAAAATTAAAAACAATGGACTTGCGTGGTGAATGGTGTGTAGTCGTAAGTGCTAAAGAAAAGCAATTTCACCAAAATACCTTGTGTGAGCAAGATATTTATGAACTTGATTTGCCTTTAAAAACAAAGGCAAAGCTTCTTTCAAAAATCAATGCAAAATCTCCAAAAGAAAATTATCAAAAACTGCTTTTAAGTTGAATTTGGTTATTATTTAAAAATGATAGTTTATGGTAAGCAAGTGTTTTTTTATATCTTAGAAAAGCACAAAGAAAAAATTAAAGAAATTTATTTAGCAAAAGAATGTGAAAAAGCTGATTTTTCAAAAATAGCAAAGGCATCAAAAAAAATTAAAAAACTTGATTTTAAGGCCGCGCAAAGTTTAGCAAGAGGTGGAAATCATCAAGGTTTTTTAATGGAAATTGATGAGTTTGAATTTAGCTCTTTTGAGGGTTTAAAAGAAAAAGATTTTATAGTTATTTTATATAATATTAGCGATGTTGGAAATATAGGCGCTATCGTGCGTAGTGCTTATGCTTTGGGTGCTGATGGGATTATTTTGGTAGCTAAAAGCGTGGCTATGGATGGAGTTATTCGTGCAAGTAGTGGCGCGGCTTTAGATATGAAAATAGTTTTAAATGATGATATTTTAAGCATGATAAATGAATTAAAACAAAAAGGTTTTTATATCTATGCTAGCGCAAGCGGAGGTAGTGATATACATACTATCAAGGCCAAAAATAAAAAAGTTTTGATTATGGGAAGTGAGGGTTTTGGTATAGCACCAAAGGTGCTTAAAAAATGCGATGAATGTGTAGGGATAAAAATGCACAATGATTTTGATAGTTTAAATGTTAGTGCAGCATTTGCAATACTTTGCGATAGGATGAAAAATGGATAGTTGGAAAAAATTAGAAGATTTAAATTTATTAGAAGTTCAAAAAAGAACACAAATAGAAATAACTTGTCTTGAATATATTATTAAAAAAGATTTTAAGTCTTTATCTCGTTTTAATATAAATGGTTTTATCAAAATTTTACAAAGAGAATATGAGCTTGATTTTTCTAGCTTTTTAGAAGAATATCATGCCTATTTAGAAGAAAATGGTATTGAGAAAAAAAATCATGTGCATATTGCTCCTAGAATGAACTCATATACCAAAGAAAGCTCAAGTGTATGGTATATTGTAATTATAGTAGTAGTGCTTTTGATAGTGGCTTTAGCTTGGGGTGTTTCAAGATTTTTCCAAAGTTCCACACTAGATGAAAATACTACTAATGTGCTAAATCAAGAACAAATTATCTTAGAAGAAAAAGTTGATGAGAATGAAACTCCGGTTCTTAATTTTTTTGCTGATGAAACCACAGAAAATAATGAAACAAACACAAGTGCTATTTTAGAACCAATAGATGAGAGTAATAATACTATAGAAGAAACATTAGAGGGTAATACTAGTTTAAATATGCCCGAAGAAAATATGGTTTTGCTTAAAGAAAGTATTATAAAACCAAGCGCTGAGCTTTGGCTTGGTATGGTGGATTTAAAAACTTTTAGAAAAAGTTCTTTGACTATTAAAAATGATTATACTTTATCTTTAGATAAAGATATGCTTATTACTACGGGTCATGCTGCATTTAGTTTAAATGATGAGAATAATAATACTTTAGAGTTTAAAAATGGTGTGTCTAAGTTTTTAATGATTAAAGATGGCAAAATCAAACAAATTACAAAAGCTGAGTTTATAAAAGAAAATAGAGGAAAATTATGGTAAGAATTTTAATATTTTCCATTTTTTTTGCTCTTAATGCTTTTGCGCTAAGTGCTTTAGAAGTTGCTAAGCATATTGTTAATGATAATTCTAAAGATGCGCAATTGGAACTTTTGTTTGCAAGAAATGATTATAAAGATGAGCGTGGAAATGTAGATATTTACACTATTTCTCAAATTTTAAAAACCAATTCTTTGGCAAATTTTATATTAAATGAACCAAAAACTTTAACTTTTAGTTTTAAAGCCCAAGCTGATTCTGTTTTGTTTTTTAAAACAATCAATGATACTTTAAATGAACTAGGTTATATTTATTTTATACCAACTGAATTAACTTTAAGGGAAAACTATATCACATATAAGTTAGCCGTAGATTCTCAGTATATGCTTGATCCAGGAGTTTTTTATAAGGCTTTGTTGGGTAGTTCTGTTTTTATTAAAGATATTTATAAAATTTCAGAGTTAAATTATGAATATGAGCTAGATTTTTCAAAAGCAAAACCTAAAGTTAATACTCAAATTCCATTAAATACTATTACTCAATTAAACAAACCTTTAAGAGAATATATTATTGATTTGCAAGGTGCAAAAAGTATGGAGCTTAGTGCGCACAATCTTGATTCTTGGTTTTGCAAAATTCAATTTTTAGATAAAAACTTGAATTTTATACAAGGTGTAGAAAATACACATAAGCAAAATGAAGTAAATGTAAATATACCATTGGGTGCAAAATATGCTATTATAGGAGATATGTTTAGCCTTGATAATATAAAAAGGGGTTTAAAAATTTACTTAAGACGCTAAAAAGGACGGACGATGTTTGAAGAAATTCATTTTAATACCATAGAAAGACTTCCAAATTATGTTTTTGCTGAAGTTAATGCGATTAAAATGGCAGCAAGAAGAGCAGGGGAGGATATAATAGATTTTTCTATGGGAAATCCTGATGGCAAAACTCCTCAGCATATTATAGACAAGCTTTGCGAAAGTGCAAATAAAGACAAAACTTCAGGGTATTCTGCTTCGAGTGGAATTTATAAACTAAGACTTGCAATTTGTAATTGGTATAAAAGAAAATATGATGTTGATTTAGATCCTGAAAGTGAAGTAGTTGCAACGATGGGTTCTAAAGAAGGCTTTGTAAATTTAGCAAGAGCTGTTATTAATCCAGGAGATGTAGCTATTGTACCTACACCTGCTTATCCTATACATACTCAAGCTTTTATCATAGCAGGTGGTAATGTAGCAACTATGAATTTTGATTTTAATGAAAATTATGAATTAAACGAAAATACTTTTTTTGAAAATTTACAAAAAACACTACATGAAAGCATTCCGCGTCCAAAATATGTAGTAGTAAATTTTCCGCATAATCCTACAACAGTTACAGTGGAAAAAAGTTTTTATGAGAGATTGGTTGCTATGGCAAAAAAAGAAAGATTTTATATTATTTCTGATATTGCCTATGCGGACTTAACTTTTGGTTCTTATAAAACTCCTTCTATTTTTGAAGTTGAAGGTGCTAAAGATGTAGCAGTAGAAACTTATACACTTTCAAAATCTTATAACATGGCAGGTTGGCGTGTGGGGTTTGTGGTGGGTAATAAACGCTTAATTGCGGCTTTGAAAAAGATCAAATCTTGGTTTGATTATGGTATGTATACGCCTATACAAGTTGCTGCTACTGTAGCTTTAGATGGAGATCAAACTTGTGTTGAAGAGATTAAGGCAACTTATGCAAAAAGATTGGAAGTCTTACTGGAATCATTTTACCAAGCAGGATGGGAATTAAAAAAGCCTAATGCAAGTATGTTTGTTTGGGCAAAACTCCCTCAAAGCAAGGCCCATCTTGGTAGTATGGAATTTTCTAAGCAGCTTTTACAAAAAGCAAATGTAGCAGTAAGTCCTGGAGTTGGCTTTGGTGAAGCGGGTAATGAGTATGTTAGAATAGCTTTAATAGAAAATGAAAACCGTATTCGTCAAGCAGCAAGAAATATCAAAAAATACTTAAGAGAATAAAATGAAAATAGCGATTTTAGGCTATGGCACGGTAGGAAGTGCTGTTGTAGAAACTTTGTTAAAAAATCAAGATTTAATTAAAGCAAGATGTGATGAAGAAATTCTTCCGGTAATTGCTTTAGCAAGAAGTGCAAAGCCAAATGCATTGATTCCTGTGGTTAATGATATTGATGAGGTTTTAGAGCGTGAAGATATCGATGTATTTGTGGAGTTAATGGGTGGTATTGATTTACCCTTTGAGATAATTTCAAAAATTTTAAAAAGAAAAAAATCAGTAGTAACTGCTAATAAAGCTTTACTTGCTTATCATCGTTATGAGCTTGAAAAATTAGCACAAGATACAGCTTTTGGTTATGAGGCAAGTGTAGCGGGTGGAATTCCTATTATTAAAATTTTAAAAGAGGGTTTGAGTGCCAATAATATCGTTTCTATCAAAGGCATTTTAAATGGCACAAGTAATTATATTTTAAGCAAGATGGCAGAAGATAATGCCAAATTTCAAGAGGTATTAAAAAAAGCCCAAGATTTAGGATATGCTGAAGCTGATCCTACTTTTGATATAGAAGGATTTGATGCTGCGCACAAGCTTTTAATTTTAGCAAATATTGCTTATGGACTAAGAGTAAAACCTGAGGATATCTTGATTGAGGGTATTAGTAAGGTAAGCGATGAGGATATTTATTTTGCAAAGGAATTTGAGTACACCATAAAACATTTAGGTATTGCTAAAATAAAAGATGAAAAAATAGAATTAAGGGTTCATCCTGTTATGTTAAATAAAGATAAAATGTTAGCAAAAGTTGATGGGGTGATGAATGCTATCAGTATAGATGGGGATATTTTGGGCGAAAGTTTATACTATGGTCCAGGAGCAGGTGGTAAGGCAACTGCAAGTGCTGTTGTAGCAGATTTAATCGATATAGCAAGAAAAGAAAAAAATAGTGCTATTTTTGGATATTTAAATGATACTTCTTATAAGCTTTTAAATAAGGATGAAATTTATACAAGATACTATCTAAGATTAAAAGTATTAGATAAAATAGGTGTTTTATCAAAAATTACGCAATTAATGAGTGAACATCAAATTTCAATCGATACTTTTTTGCAAAAGCCAAAAAAAGAAAAGCAAGATTGTAGTACTTTATTTTTTATTACTCATCAAACTTATGAAAAAAATATACAAATTTTAACTCAAAAACTTAAAGAACAAGAATTTGTTAAAGATGATGTTTTTATGATGAGAATAGAAGATTAAATGGCTTTATCACAGTATCTTTTTGGTATAAAAGGTGAAGATATAGCATGTGAATATCTTAAAAATAAAGATTTTGAAATTTTAGAAAGAAATTTTCATTCTAAATTTGGAGAAATTGATATTATTGCTAAAAAAGATAAAATTTTACATTTTATTGAAGTTAAAAGTACACAAGGAAATTATGAAGTAGCCTATAGACTAGATGGTAAAAAATATAACAAAATTATTAAAACCATAGAGTATTACTTTATGAAACACAAAAGTAATGAAAATTTTCAATTAGATTTACTTTGCGTGCATAAAGATGATATAAAACTTTTAGAAAACATTAGTTATTAAGAGAATGTTTATTTTAATCTAATAAAATCTTAAAAAATTAAAGGAGATAACATGGGAAAATATATTGATTTAACTGCAGAAAATTTTGCACAAGCAAAAGAAGGCGTAGCTTTAGTAGATTTTTGGGCTCCATGGTGCGGACCTTGTAGAATGCTTGCACCGGTAATTGATGAGCTTGCAAATGATTTTGATGGCAAGGCTAAAATTTGCAAAGTAAATACAGAAGAGCAAGGTGATTTAGCTGCGCAATTTGGTGTAAGATCTATTCCAACTATCTTTTTCTTTAAAGATGGTGAAGTGGTTGATCAATTGGTTGGCGCTCAATCAAAACAAGTTTTAGCAGATAAACTAAACTCACTTTTATAATCTCAAGCCACTTTTAGTGGCTTTTCTTCATATTTTTTACTATTTAATAATTTTTATTATTTATAATTAAAGAAAAATTTGTATAATATCTCTGAAATAAATCACAAGGAAAATAATGATGTTAGATTTAGCTATTATAGGCGGTGGCCCTGCTGGTTTAAGTGCGGGATTATATGCTACTAGAGGCGGATTAAAAAATGTTGTAATGTTTGAAAAAGGTACACCAGGTGGGCAAATAACTTCAAGTTCAGAAATTGAAAATTATCCTGGAGTTGCACAAGTTTTAGATGGAATTTCTTTTATGGCTCCATGGAATGAACAATGTATGCGTTTTGGTTTAAAACATGAAATGATAGGTGTAGAACAAATTAGCAAAAATACTGATGGTAGTTTTAATATCAAATTAGAAAATGGTAAAGTCGAACAAGCAAAGACTGTTATTATTTGTACAGGTTCTACCCCACGTCGTGCAGGTTTTAAAGGCGAGGATGAATTTTTTGGCAAAGGTGTAAGTACTTGTGCAACTTGCGATGGATTTTTTTATAAAAATAAAGAAGTAGCTGTTTTAGGTGGAGGAGATACAGCCTTAGAAGAGGCATTGTATCTAGCTAATATTTGCTCAAAAGTATATTTAATCCATAGAAGAGATGAGTTTAGAGCAGCGCCTTCAACGGTAGAAAAAGTAAGAAATAATGATAAAATAGAATTAATTACAAATGCAGTGGTTGATGAGGTTTGTGGTGATAATATGGGTGTTAATAAGGTAAAAATAGCATTTAATGATGGCTCTAAAAGAGATCTTGATGTGCCTGGAATTTTTACCTTTGTTGGATTGAATGTGAGAAATGAAATCTTAAAACAAGAAAATGGTGAGTTTTTATGTGCTATGGAAGAAGGTGGTCAAGTGAGTGTTGATCTTAAAATGCAAACTAATATAGCAGGGTTGTTTGCAGCAGGTGATTTAAGAAAAGATGCTCCAAAACAAGTAATATGTGCAGCAGGCGATGGAGCAGTCGCAGCACTTAGTGCTTTAGCATATATTGAAAACTTGCATTAATCTTCACATAAATTTCACAAAAATTAATTAAGATTCTCCTATAAAAAATCAAGGAGAATCTAAAATGAAAAAAATACTAATTCTAAGTACAACTTTAGCGCTAATGGCTAGTGCAAATATTACACAACAAAATACTAATTCATATCAACAAAATATGCCTCATATGCCTCAGCATAATCCTTATGCGCAAAATTATTATGGGCTTTCTAAACCTATTATGGATAGAATTCAAAGTTCTTTTCCTGGAGCTTTTATTGTAGATGTGGATTGGGAAGAATTTGGTTATGAAATTAAACTAAGTAATAATATGGAAATGTTTTTTGATAGAAATGGAAATTTTTTAGGGCAAAAATGGGATGATTAATTAAAAGCGTTATTTGCTTTTAAATAAATAAACGCTACAATTTTCCAAATTCTAAAAAGGCAGATTTAAAATGATTAATATTGGAATCCATGGAAGTAATGGGCGTATGGGTACTCAAATAAGACTTTGCCTAGAAGATGATGAGCAGGCAAAGGCTAGTGCGTTTTTTGATCAAGGATCAAATTATGAAGATTTTTTTAATAAATGTGATGTAATTATTGATTTTTCTACTCCAAAGGGTTGTGAGGATTTACTTTTATATGCAAGAAGTAATCCCAAGCCTTTGGTGATAGGTACTACAGGTTTAGATGCTAAGCAAAATGAGTTAATGCAAAGTGCAAGTATTACTATGTCTATTCTTTATGCAACTAATATGTCTTTGGGTGTGGCGATTTTAAAAAAGCTTTCTTATTTAGCTAGTGAGGCTTTGAGAGATTTTGATATAGAAATACTTGAAATGCACCATAATAAGAAAAAAGATGCTCCAAGTGGTACCGCAATGACTTTAGCACAAAATGTTGCTAAGGCTAGAAATTTAGACTTAGAAAAGGTCAGAGTAAGCGGTAGAGATGGGATTATTGGGCAAAGAAGTAAAGATGAAATCGCGGTGATGAGTTTAAGAGGCGGTGATATAGTAGGTTCACATAGGATTGGTTTTTACAATGAAGGTGAATTTATAGAATTAAATCATACGGCTACTTCAAGAGCTACTTTTGCAAAAGGTGCGATAAAATGTGCAAAATGGTTAGTTTCTCAAGAAAATGGCTTATATGATATAGATGATTGTTTAGGAATTTAAATGTGTGCAGTAGTTGGAGTAATTAATTCAAAAAATGCAAGCACTGTGGCTTACTATGCCTTGTTTGCTATGCAGCACCGTGGACAAGAGGCAAGTGGGATTAGCGTAAGTGATGGTTTGAGTATCAAAACACACAAAGCTAAAGGTGAAGTAGGGCAAATTTTTAATACACAAATTCTAGCAGGATTAAAAGGCGAGATAGCTATAGGACATAATCGTTATTCTACTGCAGGAAATTCTTCTTTGCATGATGCCCAACCTGTTGCAGCTACTTGTTCTTTGGGTGATATTTCTTTAGTGCATAATGGAAATTTGATTAATAAAGAAGAAGTTAGAAAAGAATTGATTAACAATGGGGCTATTTTTCATTCTAATATGGATACAGAAAATGTGGTGCATTTAATAGCAAAAAGCAAAAAAGAAACTTTAAAAGATAGATTTATAGAAAGCTTGACTCAAAGCAAGGGAGCGTATTGCTTTATGCTTGCTAGTAAAAATCAACTTTTTGTAGTAAGAGATCCTTATGGGGTTAGACCTTTATCTTTGGGTAGATTAAAAGATGGTGGGTATATTGTAGCGAGTGAAACTTGCGCTTTTGATTTGATAGAGGCTGAATTTATCCGCGATGTAAAACCAGGCGAGATGTTGATTTTTACTCAAGGTAGTGATGAGTTTGAAAGCATTCAAGTATTTGATAAGACAGATCCAAGAATTTGCGCATTTGAGTATATTTATTTTGCTAGACCTGATAGTATTATAGAAGGTAAAAGCGTATATGAAGTGCGTAAAAAAATGGGTGAAGCCTTGGCTAAAAAATTTAAAGAAAAAGTGGATTTTGTAGTGCCAGTTCCAGATAGTGGTGTAAGTGCTGCTATAGGTTTTGCGCAATATTTAAAAATCCCACTTGAAATGGCAATAGTGAGAAATCACTATGTTGGAAGAACTTTCATAGAGCCAACTCAAGAAATGAGAAATTTGAAGGTAAAATTAAAACTCAATCCTATGAAAAAAGTCTTAGAAGGCAAAGATATAGTGGTGATTGATGATAGTGTGGTAAGAGGAACAACTTCTAAAAAAATTATTGCTCTTTTAAAACAAGCAGGTGCAAGGAAAATCCATTTAGCGATTGCATGTCCAGAAATTAAATTTCCTGATATTTATGGTATAGATACACCTACCTTTGAAGAATTAATCTCAGCTAATAAAAGCGTTGAAGAGGTTAGAGAGTATACAGGTGCAGATAGCTTGACTTTTTTGGATATTAATGAACTAGTTTCAAGTATAGGCGATGAAAGAAAATACTCTTTAATTAGTTTTGATGGGGATTATTTTATTAAATAATCCTTATCTGCATTTTAATTGTTTAAATACCTTATAGCTTTGAAAATGAGGCGGTAATCCTACTTCAAATGAAAAATCTTTATAAGTATGCCCTGGTAAATTTTTTGCAATATTGATATTATACGAAGCATCTCTTTGTTCTTGATTTGCTCTTTTTATGCTATCAAAATTTTGTTGATTAAAGATTTCACCACTTACCTCATGTTTTTTGTTATCATCAATTATCCTAAGTTCTAAAAAGCATTCAGAAATTTTAAAATTAGTATCATTAGTTACTCTACCTTTTACAATAATACTTTCTGTTGCTAAGCGTCTGTAGGTTGAAAAATTACTCAAACTTGCTTTTTTGGTATATTGATCTATAGTTAATAGTAATGAAATGGTTAAAATTAATGCTAGTATAAAACTCACTATGCAAAAAATAATCATATATTTTTTATTTTGAACTTTTAAGTAGAGCAAAACCCAAGTTAAACCTGTAGAAGCTAACATAATAACAATGATTAAAATATGAAAAAATGTAAAATATCCCATTAAAAACACTTTGAACTAATCTCAATGTCAAAATTTTGACCTTCTTTAAAATCGGAAAATTTGGTTTTTAAATTAATAGTTTGTTGTGGATTTATTGTTTTTTCTATCATGGTTGATTTGCTTCTTAGAGGTTTTATAGTATGTATTAAATTTTTAAAAGTACTATTATCATCACTTTTCTTAAAAACTTCTACTTTTAATTTGCAGTATCTAAAGCTTTTTTTAGAAGTATTTGTTAAGCTATAATCAACGCTGAGTGAGTTATCATATACAAAAAATTGAGCATTATCTAAGCTGGTTATTCTTGATCTAACTTTAGTATCAATTAAAAAATATCCTAAATAAGCGATACCTGCTGAACATAAAATTCCTAAAAAAATCACCATAAAGGCAAAAGCAGGCTTGTTTCTGATGATTAAAGCTAAAAATAAAGTGATAATGAAAAAAAATACAACCAAGGCCATTAATAAAAAATCTATTAAGTGTAAATGAGTAGTATAAAAAATCATTTGCTCTCGAATGTGTTGGGCATTCATTATCACTTCTTTAGTTTTTAATTTGCTACTGAGCTTGTTCTTTTACTATCTTTGCTATCAACCCAAATATTTGGCACAGCTCCACCAGGTGTTAAGAAAATTTTGGCATCTTTATTAACCTTAAGTGCTTCGTTAAACTGCTTTTGAGTTTCAATTTGTTTTAAATCAAGCAAAGGGTTATTTAAACTTTTTGCTATTTCTCTATTTGAATACGCTTGTGCATCAGCTTCTATTTTAACCGCACTTGCTCTACCTTTAGCACTAATTATGGTTGCATTTGCTTCCCCTTCAGCTAAAGCTGCTTTTTTAAGTGCTTCTTGATTAGCTCTTTCTACTTCGTATTTGGTTCTTTCAGCTTCTTGTTTAGCAATTTGTACTCTTTCAATTTGCTCTTTTACTTTTATAGGCAAGATAATCTCTCTAAGTTGAACTGCTTGAAGCTCAGCAGGCTCATTTGGTTGGCTTTCTATGGTTTTTCTAATGCCTTGATCAATTTGCACTGCTATGGTGTTGCGATTGGTCGGAAGCTCTTCTGCAGTATATTGACCTACCACATTTCTTACTACATCTCTTACAACTGGGTCAATGATTTTATTTTCCCAATTAAGCCCCCATGTCGCGATAGTTTGAGGAACCTGTAAAGGATTTAATCTATATTGAACAGTTACATCAATAGACACAGGCAAACCTCTTGAATCAAGCACCGAAATACTATTTTTATTTACAACCCCTGAACCTATTTGTAAATTTTCATTTACACCTTCAATAGAAGCATAATTAATTTGTCTTACTCTAGTATCTACTATAGTGATTTTTTGTAATACTGGCATAAAAAAATGAAGTCCTGGCTCAAGCGGAGTAGGGCTGTATTTACCCGTGGTAGACTTGATCCCCATTTCCCCTGAATTAACTATTGCAAAAGGTTTAAAAAGTGCAAAGACTAAAACAATTGCAATCGCACTATAAATTAATGGAGAAAATTTTCCAAAACCTTTGAAATTAAATTCTGGGGCTTTGAAATTTAAATTTTGCTTATTGTTGTTTTGATTGTTTTTTTTATTAAAATAATCATTCAAATCAGCTGGCATTTAGTTCCTTTGTTAAATATAAGTTAGCATAGAAGCGTATTTTTCATTGCGTCCATAAACTATATCAAAATACGCATTTTGGAGCTTTGTCGTTAGCTCACCTCTTTTTCCATTTCCTATAATTCTTGCGTCAATATTATTTATTGGGGTTATTTCTGCTGCAGTTCCTGTAAAAAATGCTTCATCGGCCACATAAACTTCATCTCTTGAAATTCTTTGGCGCACTACGCTTATGCCCAAATCATGTGCAATTTTTAAAACAGTATCTTGGGTAATACTTTTTAATGAAAAATCATTTGGTGGCGTGATTAATTTCCCGTCTTTAACCATAAAAAAGCACTCGCCTGTCCCTTCTGCTACAAAACCTTCTTCATCAAGCATTAAAGCTTCTTCATATCCTGCTTCTATAGCTTCATATTTAGCCATTTGAGAATTTAAATAATTTGCACTTGCTTTGGCTTTACCTAGGCTAGATTTTACGCTATTTCTAGCAAAAGAAGAAATTTTAACCTTAATACCTTTTTCTAAGCCTTCTTCGCCCAAATAAGCACCCCATTCCCAAGCAGCAATAGCTACTCTAACAGGAGCTTTAGCATGATAAACTCCCATAGTTCCATCACCCAAAAAGATCAATGGGCGCAAATAAGTGTTATTTTGAAAATCATTTGCTCTTAAAAGTTCAACTTGTGCATTTTCAAGTTCTTCTTGAGAAAAAGGTGAGTTGATTAAAGTGATTTTTGCAGACTCTAAAAGTCTTTTGGTATGTTCTTTTAATCTAAAAATTGCTAAACCATTTTGTGTTTTATAAGCTCTTGTTCCTTCAAAAACTGCATTTGCATAATGTAATGAATGTGTTAAAACATGAATTTTTGCATCATCAAAATCAATGATTTTTCCATCCATCCAAATTTTTTTTGCCCTAATCATAAATAAGCCTTTATTGAAAATAAAACTAATTTTATCAAAAATATACTAATAATTGCTAGAATATAGTAAAATTCTTTATTTAAAGCAAGGAAAAACAATGCCTATTATTAGTATCAAACTCGCTAAACCAGAATTTAGCAAAGTACAAAAAGAAGAGTTAATAGCAGATATTACAGAGCTTTTGCATACAAAATATAATAAACCAAAGCAAAATATAGTCATAATGCTAGAAGATATTGAGCCATATAATATTGCTTTTGGTGGTGAAAGTGTAGAAAAATTAAGATTGAAAGGTAAAAAATGAAAGAATTGCAAATTGGCGATAAAGCCCCAGTTTTTGAACTTTTAAATCAAGATGGGGTTAAAATTTCTCTAAGTGATTTTTTGGGTAAAAAAATTATTTTGTATTTTTATCCAAAAGATAATACCCCAGGTTGTACTACACAAGCTTGTGAATTTAGTCAAAATTATGAAGATTTTTTAGGGCAAAATGCTGTGATTATAGGTATTAGTCCAGATAGTGTGAAATCACATGAAAGTTTCATAAAAAAATATGATTTAAAGCACACTTTGTTAAGTGATAGCGAAAAAGAAATTTGCAAACTTTATGGTGCTTGGGGTTTAAAGAAAAATTATGGAAAAGAGTATGAAGGACTTATAAGATCTACTTTTGTAATTAATGAGGAAGGAAATATCGCAAAAATTTATAAAAATGTAAAAGCTAAAGATCATGCTTTTAAGGTGTTAAAAGAATTATGTTAGTTCATATTTGTTGTAGCGTGGATAGTCATTATTTTATACAAGAATTAAGCAAAGCCTATCCTGAAGAAAAAATCATCGGGTATTTTTATGACCCAAACATCCATCCATATAGTGAGCATGAACTTAGATTTTTAGATGTTAAACGCAGTTGTGATAAATTAGGCATTAAACTTTATAAGGGTGAATATGAGTATGAAAAATGGCTTGAGAGTGTAAAGGGTTATGAGGATGAGCCTGAAAAAGGTGCAAGATGTCAAATTTGTTTTGATTTTAGAATGCATAAAAGTGTTGAATTTGCCCAAAAAATAGGAGAAAAAAAACTTACAACAACTCTTTTAACATCTCCTAAAAAAGATTTAGAGCAATTAAAATTAGCATTACAAAAAGAATGTGATAAAATTGGCATAGAGTTTTTAGCACCTGATTTTAGAAAAAATGGAGGCACACAAAGACAATTTGCCCTAGCAAAGCAAGATATGCTTTATCATCAAAATTATTGTGGATGCATTTATGCACTTTCTAAACAAAAAGGTCAAAAAGCCTTTATAGATGAGCTGATGAGTCCTATTAATAAACAAATATTGCCTTCAAGCATAGAAGAAAAAATTAAATTTTACAACCAAGTAAAAAAGTTAGAAAAAAAAGGCATTAAATTTGAAATTCAAAGAGAAAAATTTTTAAATTATCGCTTGTTAAGGGCTTTGATAAAACAAAACAAGCAAGCTATAAGAACTCATGTTTTATTTTACTCACATTTTAAAAATTCTTACACTAAATTTAGTGTTTTAGATGAGGGTTTAAAGCATTATAAAAGTGCAAAGGATGAGATTAATTTATGGAGTTTTGATTATTTTAATAGCTTATGTAAAATGCGATTTAAAAATTACGAAGATTTTTTACAAAATCCTTTAAAAATAGAGCAAGAAATCAAAATAAGACAAAAGCATTTTGGTGCTTATGATCTTTCACCGGTGATTATTGTTGAAAATATTATTAAAGGTGCTTATGAATTTATGGCAAAAAGTGAAATTTATTTTGATAGCAAAGAAAAGATTGTGAAGTTATAAAACTTAATTAATTTATTAATATTTTTTTTGTAAAATCTGAATTTTGAATATATTTTAAGGCTAAATTTATGATAGATGTAATGCAAATTCAAAAAATTTTACCACATAGGTATCCATTTTTACTTGTAGATAAAATCGTAGAATTAAAAAACAAAGAAGTTGTTAGAGGTTATAAAAATATTAGTATAAGTGATCATGTTTTTATGGGACATTTTCCAGATCATCCAATTTATCCGGGTGTGTTAATTTTAGAAGGTATGGCACAAACCGGAGGGGTTTTAGCATTTGAAAGTATGGATGATAAAGTAGATCCAAGCACTAAGGTAGTATATTTTACGGGTATTGATAATGCAAAATTTAGAAATCCAGTGCGTCCAGGTGATAGACTTGATTATGAAATGAGTGTAGTAAAAAATCGTGGAAATATGTGGATTTTCCAAGGAAAAGCTTTTGTAGATGGACAATTAGTTGCAGAAGCTGAACTTAAAGCCATGATAGTAGATAAATGATGAGCAAAATTCATCCAAGTGCAGTTATAGAAGATGGAGCTATTATAGCAGATGATGTTGTAGTAGAAGCTTATGCTTATGTTGGTAAAAATGCTAACATAGGCGCAAATACCATCATCAAACAGGGTGCAAGAATTTTACCTAATGTAACTATAGGTGAGAATTCAAAAGTGTTTTCTTATGCTATAGTTGGAGATATCCCGC
The DNA here is from genome assembly GCF_025771295.1 of Campylobacter sp. RKI_CA19_01121. NCBI lineage: Bacteria > Pseudomonadati > Campylobacterota > Epsilonproteobacteria > Campylobacterales > Campylobacteraceae > Campylobacter > Campylobacter sp. RKI_CA19_01121. Next base: position 95,492 of record NZ_JAKMQA010000003.1, on the reverse strand, counting down.
AAGATATATCTTATAAAGATGAGATAAGCTCAGGTGTTATCATAGGAAAGAATGCGGTTATTAGAGAATTTGTTACTATTAACTCAGGTACAGCTAAAGGCGATGGCTTTACAAGGATAGGTGATAATGCTTTTATCATGGCTTATTCTCATATTGCGCATGATTGTACTTTAGGAGATCATATCATCTTAGCAAATAATGCTACTTTAGCAGGCCATGTAGAACTTGGAGATTATACTGTAGTAGGTGGGCTTACTCCAATACATCAATTTGTAAAAGTAGGAGAAGGGTGTATGATAGCAGGTGCTAGCGCACTTTCTCAAGATGTGGTGCCATTTTGTTTGGCTGAGGGAAATCGCGCAAGCATTAGAAGTTTGAATTTAGTAGGCATTAGAAGACGCTTTGATAAAGAAGAAGTGGATGTTTTAAGCAAAGCTTTTAAATTTTTATTCAGACAAGGAAATTTAAAAGATAATGCTTTGAATTTATTAGAAAGTACTTCTAGTGAAAATGTTAAAAAAATGTGTAATTTTATCTTAGAAACAAAAAGAGGAATTCCTATATATAAGGAAAAAAACCATGGTTAAAAGATGTAGTTTTTGTAACGAAATAGAAACAAGCGAAAGAAGAATTTTAGTAAATGATTATAATAATGCCTTTATATGTGAGTATTGTGCTGAAAGTGCTTGTAATATTTTCTTTGGAGAGGAAAAAGAGCTAAAAAATAAAGAAGTTGATAAAGAAAATTTTAAAGACATAACCCCTAAAGAATTAAAAGCATATTTAGATAAATATGTCATCGGGCAAGATAGGGCTAAAAAAATCTTTAGTGTAGGGGTGTATAATCACTACAAAAGACTTTTTAGATCTGACTTAGAAGATGATGATACAGAATTAGCAAAATCAAATATTTTATTAGTAGGTCCAACAGGAAGTGGAAAAACTTTACTAGCACAGACTTTAGCTAGATTTTTAGATGTGCCTATTGCAATTTGCGATGCGACTTCTTTAACTGAAGCAGGTTATGTAGGAGAAGATGTTGAAAATATCCTTACCCGTCTTTTGCAAGCTGCTGATGGAGATGTGCAAAGAGCTCAAAAAGGGATTATATTTATCGATGAGATAGACAAAATCGCAAGAATGGGCGAAAATCGCTCTATTACAAGAGATGTGAGTGGTGAGGGCGTGCAACAAGCTTTGCTTAAAATCATTGAAGGATCTTTGGTAAATATCCCACCAAAAGGTGGTAGAAAACACCCAAATCAAGATTTTATACAAATAGATACGACTAATATTTTGTTTGTGTGTGGTGGAGCTTTTGATGGTATTAGTGATATCATTAAAAGAAAACTAGGCGATAATGTCATGGGCTTTTTTACTGATGATAAAAAAGATGAAAAAGAAGCTTTACTTCAAAGATTAGAACCTGATGATTTAGTGCATTTTGGGCTTATTCCTGAACTTATAGGAAGATTGCATGTGCTTGCTTCTTTAGAAGAGCTTGATGAAGAAAGCATGGTGCGTATTTTAACAGAGCCAAAAAATGCCATTATTAAACAATATCAAAAACTTTTTGCTATTGATAATGTGGAATTAAAATTTGAAGATGAAGCACTAAGAGAGATTGCTAAGCTTTCATTGGAGCGTAAAACAGGGGCTAGAGGTTTAAGAAGTATTATTGAAGAGATGATGGTAGATTTGATGTTTGATTTGCCAGAGTATAATGGATATAGTATAGTAATTACCAAAGAGGTAATCAAAGAAGGTGCAAAACCTTTATTTATAAAAAATAAAAAAGTTAAAGGCTGAGAATGATTTTAGATCAAATAATTGGATTTTTTTCAAGTGATATGGGGATTGACTTAGGTACTGCAAATACTTTAGTTTTGGTAAAAGATAAAGGTATAGTGATTGATGAACCTTCGGTTGTTGCAGTAGAGCGTGAAAGATATGGTAGGGTTAAAATTTTAGCTGTTGGAAAAGAAGCTAAGGAAATGGTAGGAAAAACCCCAGGTAATATCGAAGCAATCCGTCCTATGAAAGATGGTGTGATTGCTGATTTTGATATGACTGAAAAAATGATCCGTTATTTTATAGAAAAAACTCATAGAAGAAAATCTTTTTTAAGACCTAGAATTATCATTTCAGTACCTTATGGTTTAACCCAAGTTGAAAGAAAAGCAGTTAGAGAAAGTGCTTTGAGTGCAGGCGCTAGAGAGGTATTTTTAATAGAAGAGCCTATGGCAGCAGCTATTGGTGCAAATTTACCTATTAGAGAGCCTCAAGGGAGCTTAGTGGTAGATATTGGTGGTGGTACAACTGAGATTGGCGTTACTTCTTTGGGCGGACTTGTAATATCCAAATCAATTCGCACAGCCGGTGATAAACTTGATACTAGTATAGTAAATTATGTAAAAGAAAAATACAATCTTGTCATAGGTGAAAGAACGGGTGAGGAGATTAAAATCGCTATTGGTTCAGCAGTTCAGCTTCCAAAAGAGCTTTCTATGGTGGTTAAAGGACGCGATCAAGTAACAGGCTTGTTAAATAGAATCGAACTAACAAGTGAAGATGTAAGAGAAGCTATGCGCGAACATTTAAAAGAAATCGCTGATGCTTTAAAAATCGTTCTTGAAATGATGCCACCTGATCTTGCAGCTGATATTGTTGAAAATGGTGTTGTTTTAACAGGAGGTGGAGCTTTAATACGCGGGCTTGATAAATATTTATCTGAAATTGTAAAACTTCCAGTATATGTAGCTGATGAGCCACTTTTAGCAGTTGCAAAAGGTACAGGTAAAGCTTTAGAAGAAATTTCATTATTACACCAGCTAACGAATGAAGAGTAAAATTCTTAGCGTTTTAATATTATCTTTTTTAGTATTTATTTCGTTTTATTATGGAGATGTAATAAAACGAAATGTTTTAGATTTAAATATTGCTATTGTTAATCAATTTTCTCAAAGTATTGATCTTTTAAAAAACAAATTCAACGAGCATTTTAACCAAGCTGAAGAAATTAGAACTTTAAGAGAAAGAAATGCTGAGCTTGAAAAAAATAATATTTATATGAAAAACTTTGCTAATGAGCTAAATAATATTTTAAGTGATAAAAACTCAAGTTTTTATTATCCTAATGTGAGTTTAGTTAAAGCAACTTCTTATGCGCAAATTAGTGATTATCATAAGGTTTGGCTTGATGTTGATTATAAAGGAAAAATCAAAGGCTTAATTTATAATGGCTATACAGCAGGCATAGTCATAGAAAAAAATGGTAGAGCTTTGGGGCTTTTGCAAGGTGATGAAGAATGTATTTTTTCTGTTTACATAGGTAAAGAACAAGCACCAGGTATAGCTCATGGAAGAAATGATTATATTTTAGTTAAGTATATTCCTAAATGGCTTGAGCTTAAAATAGGTGATAAGGTTTATACAAGTGGCTTAGATGAGATTTTCTTTTCAGGAATTCCAGTGGGAGAAATTTTTAAAATAGAAGAAGAGGGTGCTTATCAAAATGCTTATGTTAAACCCTATGCTAAGATGAAAGTGCCAAACTATTTTTATATGGTAGAAAATTTATAGTAAAAAATTATTTATTTTAATTAATATAAATTATTATTTAGAATTAAATATTACAATAGCTTCTAAGTTTAAAACTAGGAGCTTTAATGAAAAAATATATCAGCAGTTGTTTGGCTATTTGTTGTTTAAGTGGTGCTATTTATGCAAACGAAGTAGAATATGATGCGCAAAAAATAGCAGATATTTTTTATCAACTTAATGCAGATCCTAAAAATCCAAAAGCAAAAGTTAATCATGCAAAGGGCTTTTGTGCTATGGGAACTTTTGAGCCAGCTTTGTCTATCAATAAAGAAGTTGATGTGCCTTTATTAACACAAAAAAGCTTACCGATTCAAGTAAGATATTCTTTGGGTGGCGCTTTTAAAGATGATAAAAGTAAAACAAGGGGTATGGCTATTAGAATTACTGATCCTAAAGATTCTGCCTCTTGGACTATGGTTATGCTAAATACAGAAATAAATTTTGCAAAAAATCCTAAAGAGTTTGGTCAGTTTTTTGAAATGAGACTTCCTGTAAATGGTAAAGTCGATCAAGAAAAAATAAGCAAGATGATGAAAGAGGTTGATTCTTATAGAAATTTTGCTGCATATACGGATAAAATTGGTATCAGTAAAAGCGTAGCAAATACTCCATTTTTTAGTATCCATACTTTTTATTTTAAACAAGCAAATGGAGAAAATTATCTACCAGCAAGATGGAAATTAGTTCCAAGCGAAGGTGTGGTGTATTTAAATGAGGCACAAATGAAAAGTGCAAGTAGTGATTTTTTAAAAGAAGATTTTCAAAATCGTATAAAGGCTAATAAGTCAGTTGAGTATAAGATGTATTTAGTATATGCAAATAAAAATGATATTACTAATGATACAACGGCTTTGTGGAGTGGTAAACACAAAGAAAGTTTAGTTGGGACTTTTAAAGTTAATGCTTTGAGCAAGGAAGATTGTAATTTTGATGTATATTTTCCTTCAGATATACCTCAAGGGGTTAATCCACCACAAGATCCTTTATTTGATGTAAGAAATGAAGCTTATGCTATAACTTTTGGTAAGCGTCAATAAAATTTAGCTCTTTAAGAGCTAAATTCTTTATTAATTTCAACTTCTAAAAAACTTATATTTGTTATAATTTGGCTAAAAATTCAGCTTAGGAAAATACATGCCAAAAAGAACAGATATAAAAAATATATTATTAATAGGCAGTGGGCCTATCGTTATAGGTCAAGCTTGTGAGTTTGATTACTCAGGAACTCAAGCAGCAAAAACCTTAAAAGAGCTAGGTTATAGAGTGGTTTTGATCAATTCTAATCCAGCTACTATTATGACAGATCCTGAATTTGCTGATGCAACTTATATAGAACCAATTACCAAAGAAAGTATTCTAAGTATAATCAAAAAAGAAAAAATCGATGCGATTTTACCTACTATGGGTGGCCAAGTTGCTTTGAATGTTGCTATGGAAGTTTATGAAAGTGGCGAGCTTGCAGATGTAAAATTTTTAGGTGCAAATCCTGAAGCGATAAAAAAAGGCGAAGATAGACAAGTTTTTAAAGAATGTATGAAAAAAATTGGCATGGATTTGCCAAAATCTATGTATGCGTATAATTATGAAGAGGCTTTAAAAGCTGTTGATGAGATTGGTTTTCCTTTGATGATTAGAGCTTCTTTTACCTTAGGTGGTGCAGGAAGTGGCGTGGTGTATAATATGGATGAGTTTGCAGAACTTGCAAATACTGCTTTAGCACTAAGCCCTATCCATGAAATTTTAATTGAAGAAAGCTTGCTTGGTTGGAAAGAATATGAAATGGAAGTCATTAGAGATAAAAATGATAATTGTATTATCGTTTGCTCTATTGAAAATGTTGATCCTATGGGGGTTCATACGGGTGATTCTATTACTATAGCTCCTGCTTTAACTTTGACTGATAAAGAATACCAAGCAATGCGTAATGCTTCTTTTGCTATTTTAAGAGAAATCGGAGTAGATACAGGTGGATCAAATGTGCAATTTGCTATCAATCCAACTAATGGTAGAATGATAGTTATTGAAATGAATCCTAGGGTTTCAAGATCTTCAGCCCTAGCTAGTAAAGCTACGGGCTATCCTATAGCTAAGGTAGCTACACTTTTAGCAGTTGGATTTAGTTTAGATGAGATTAAAAACGATATCACAGGAACTCCTGCTTCATTTGAACCAGTAATTGATTATATCGTAACCAAAATTCCTCGTTTTACTTTTGAAAAATTCCCAAATGCAAACACAGAGCTAGGTACTGCTATGAAAAGCGTGGGTGAGGTTATGGCTATAGGGAGAACTTTTAAAGAAAGCATTCAAAAAGCACTTTGCTCACTTGAGAGAAATTTAAGTGGATTTGATACTATAGAATGTGATAAAAATGAGCTTTTGACAAAAATTCGCCAAGCTAATGAAAAACGCTTGCTTTATATAGCACAAGCTTTTAGAGAAGGTTTTAGCACACAAGAGCTTTTTGAGCTTTGCAAAATAGATCCTTGGTTTTTAAATCAAATCAAAGAAATAGTGGAATTTGAAAACCAAATAGATATGGATATTTTAAGCAATAAACAACTATTAAGAAAAGCTAAAACCTTAGGTTTTTCAGATAAAAAAATCGCTAGTTTGATTAATCAAAAAGATAATCTTGAGTTAAGCCAAAATGATATTTATTATGCAAGAATTAAACACAAAATCATCGCTCAATATAGTGAAGTAGATACTTGTGCAGGAGAATTTGAAGCACTGACCCCTTATTTATACTCAAGTATTAATACAAATGAAGCTACGCAAGTAAAAGAAAGTAAAGATAAAAAAGATAAAAAAGTGATGATTATAGGTGGTGGACCAAACCGCATAGGACAAGGCATTGAGTTTGATTATGCTTGCGTGCACGCTTCTTTTGCTCTAAAAGATATGGGCGTAAAAACTATAATGTATAATTGTAATCCAGAAACGGTTTCAACAGATTATGATACAAGCGATATTTTGTATTTTGAGCCAATTGATTTTGAGCATTTAAGAGCAGTTATTGATAGAGAAAGACCCGATGGAGTGATAGTGCATTTTGGTGGTCAAACTCCGCTTAAATTTGCAAAACGCCTTAGTGCTTTTGGAGCAAAGATCATAGGAACAAGTGCAAGGGTGATAGATTTAGCTGAAGATAGAAAGAAATTTGCTAAATTTATCGAAGATTTAGGCATAAATCAACCTAAAAATGGCACAGCTATAAGCGTTGAAGAAGCGATTATAAAAGCAAATGAGATAGGTTATCCTGTGCTTGTTAGACCAAGCTATGTTTTGGGTGGTCGTGCAATGCGTGTGGTGCATGATGAGAGCGAGCTTAGACTTTATATGCAAGAAGCCGTAGATGTGAGTGATAAATCTCCGGTATTAATCGATCAATTTTTAGACAATGCAACTGAACTTGATGTAGATGCGATAAGTGATGGAAAAGAAGTTTATGTAGCAGGCATTATGGAGCATATTGAAGAGGCAGGAATTCACTCAGGCGATAGTGCTTGCTCTTTACCTGCTGTAAATATTGATGAAGCTATGCTTGAAACGATTGAGCAAAAAACAAAAGATATTGCTTTAAATTTAGGTGTAGTAGGGCTTTTAAATATACAATTTGCTATCCATGATAATAAACTTTATATGATAGAAGTAAATCCAAGAGCTAGTAGAACTGTGCCTTTTGTAAGTAAGGCTACAGGAATTCCTTTAGCTAAGGTTGCAACGCGCGTGATGTGGCAAGGAAATTTAAGAGAAAGTTTGAAATTTTATGATACCTTTAAAGTGGTAGAAGAAAAAAATGGAATTTTAAAAGCTAAAAAACCAAAACACATTAGTGTAAAATCAGTGGTATTTCCTTTTGCCAAACTCAGTGGAAGCGACCTTGAGCTTGGGCCTGAAATGCGCTCAACAGGTGAAGTTATGGGTGTAAGCAAAGACTTTGAAAACTCTTATGCAAAAAGCCAACTTGCTTCTTCAAATTTCTTACCAGAAAGTGGCAATGTATTTTTATCACTAAGAGAGCAGGATAAAAAATATGCAGTAGATTTAGCTAATGAATACATTAAGCTAGGATTTAAAATCATTGCTACAAGTGGAACTTATAAAATTTTACAAGAAGCAGGTTTAGAGTGTGAGTTTGTGCATAAAATTTCTGAAGGACGCCCAAATGTAGAGGATAAGTTAAAAAATTCTCAAATTCAACTTGCTATTAATACTAGCGATGAGCATAGTTTTAAAGGTGATACTAAAAAAATCAGAGCAAATATTTTACGCTTTAAAACCCCATATTTTACAAACTTAAGAGCAGCGTATGCAGGTGCTAAAGCGATTAAAGCTATACAAAATAAATCATGTCTTGAAGTAAAGAGCTTGCAAGAATACTTAAAAGCATGATTTATCTTGCTCAAACTGATACAACAGCGGGGTTTTTAAGCAAGGACTTAAAAACCCTTAATACTTTAAAGAAAAGACCTTTAAGCCAAGATTGTTTGATTACCACAGCTAAATTTAGTGAGCTTAAAAAACTTACAAGAGTGCCAAATCATTTTAAAAACACTATTAGAAAATCCAAAAAAACTACTTTTTTATATCCTAATTCTAAAGCAATACGTGTCGTGAAAGATTGTGCTCATGAGGAATTTTTAAAAGAGTTTGATTGGCTTTATTCTACTTCTGCAAATCTTCATGGAAAAAAATTTGATCTAAATTGGGCTATGCAAAATGCAGATAAAATAGTAGATGAAAAGTTTTTTGAAAGCGGAGCCTCAAAGATTTTTAAACTTCGAGGCGTTAAAAAAGTTAAGTTACGCTAATTATTTTCCAAGTGGCCAAAATACTTTTGGTTCTTCGCCGATTTTTGCTTGTCCATGATACATTCCAAGTTTATCTTTAGTCCAAGCATAGCCAACTTTTCCATTTTTATCTATTGAGATGATTCCACCTGTACCGCCAAGTTTAGCTACTTGTTTGATAGTTTCTTCGGCTGCTTTTTGTACTGAAAGTTTTTTATATTTATATAAAGACGCAACTTCATGAGCCACAGCCACTCTTATGTAAATATCACCTGTTCCTGTGCAAGAAATCGCAACTGAGTCATTATTTGCATAATTTCCTGCCCCTATGATAGGAGAATCTCCAATGCGTCCTGTCATTTTATTTGTAGTGCCACCTGTGCTTGTGCCCGCTGCAAGATTGCCATTTTTATCTAAAGCTATCGCACCTACTGTGCCTAAATATGGCTCAGTACTTACACCAAGATGAGCCTTTGCTTTATCGCTATCTAGTAATACTTCTTTGCTTTTTTTAGCTTCTTGAAGTTGTTTGTATCTGTGCTCTGTGAAAAAATATTTTTGACCTACTATTTCTAAACCATGTTTTTTGGCTAATTTATCAGCACCTTCCCCTGCTATTAAAGTATGAGGTGTTTTTTCCATAACAAGTCTTGCTGCCTCTATAGGATTTTTAATTGTCCTAGCCATAGCAATTGCACCTGCTCTTAAATTTTTTCCATCCATTATAGATGCGTCAAGTTCATTAAATCCATCAGAAGTAAAAACAGCACCTTTTCCAGCGTTAAATTCAGGACTATCTTCCATTACTTTAATGGCAGCTATAACTGCATCAACAGAGCTTCCACCTTTTTCAAGTATGCTTTGGCCTGCTTTTAAAGATTCTTTCATTACTTTTTCCCTTTTAGCAAATTCTTCTTTAGTAAGTCCTAAGCCACTTGTACCACCGTGTATCACGATGATAGGTTCAAAATCTTTTGCAAAAGTATTATTACTTGTTAAAAATGCTAAACTAGCTAATATTAATAAAGCCTTTTTACTATTTGTTAAAAAACTCATTTTTATCTCCTTTTTACAAGCTTTTGATTTTATAATAATAAAAATTAAATATAAATTAATATTATAAAAATATTTATAATAATGATATTTTTTATTATTATATGTTTAGTTTTTGATTAAAGTTTTATTTTTGTAATTTTAGCTATAATTTGCGCTTTTGAAAAAAGGTAGATTATGATAGAAAGAACAAAAATAAGCTCTAATTTTGGTTGGTTTATGGTGATTTTAGGTGGTTTGGTTGAGTGTTTTTGGGTGAGTGGTTTAAAATACTCTACTGAAATTTGGCATTATGCTTTAACAGCCATTGGGGTTTGCATATCTTTTACATGTTTTTTAAAAGCTTGCGAAAGACTTGAAGTAAGCATTGCTTATAGTGTTTTTGTAGGTATTGGCACGGTTGGGGTAGTGCTTAATGAGATGTTTATTTTCAATGAGCCAAGTTCTATCACCAAGCTTACTTTAATAGCTATTTTACTTTTAAGTATCATAGGCCTTAAAATCATTAGCAAGGAAGCTAAATAATGGAATGGTTCTTTTTGTTTTTAGCGACTGCTTTTGAAATTTTTGGTGTGATTATCATGAAACAACTCGTAAGCACTAAAAATAAGCTTTATCTTTTAGCTTTGATAGTGTGTTTTGGTTTTTCTTTTGGATTTTTAAGTCTTAGCATGCAAAGTATTGCTATGAGTGTGGCTTATTCTATATGGACAGGAGCTGGAACTGCAGGTGGGGTTATCATCGGAGTGCTTTTTTATAAAGAAAGCAAAAGCTTTTTAAAGCTTTTTTTGATTGCTCTTATCATTGCTTGTACTGTGGGTTTAAAAATACTTTCATAGGCTTAAAATGAAAATATACATTAGTGGCATAGACACAGATGTTGGCAAAACTTATCTAAGTGCTAGAATTTGTAAGGAATTAGGATTTGATTATTTTAAGCTTATCCAAGCAGGCACGCCAAAAGATAGTGAGGTAGTAGCTGAGTTTAGTCCAAAAACTAAGATTTTTAAAGAAGGTGTGTTTTTACAAACTCCTGCTTCCCCGCACAAAGGCAGGATTTTAGAAAATTTAAGCTATAAAGCTTTTGATATACAAATTCCACAAAGTGAAAAACTCATTATCGAGCTAGCTGGTGGGCTTTTTTCGCCTCTTGATGATGAAAAAACAATGATTGATTATATGAGTGCGTTTAAGCACCCTACGATTTTAGTGGCAAAAGATTATCTAGGAAGTATCAATCACATGCTTTTAAGCATAGAAGCACTAAAACAAAGAGATATTAAAATCCTTGCTTTGATCTTAAAAACCCAAGATACTTTTAGCAAGGATTTTATAAGCAATTACGCTAAAATTCCTATCATAGAATTTGATGATAAAGTGTGCGAAAATATTAAAAATAGTATTTATTCAATTAAATAAAATTTTTTAAATAAAATTGATTTTGTTATATTTTTCCCATTCTTTTCCAAAAAGTTCATATTCTGGAATTCTATTTAAAACTATGCATGTATAACTAGGTCTAGTTAGTGCTATATAAGTCTCAAAGTCACTTAGTTCGGTTTTTGTAGTACTTGTTAGAAAAATCACACATTGCAATTGCATTCCTTTGAAGCTTTTGATAGTTGAAATTTTAACGTTATCACTTGTAAAAGAAAAATATTCTTTGTTGTTTATCATATCTTCAACTGAAACATTTTTTTCTTTGAAATATTTTTTTATAATATCAACTTCCTCGTGATTAGATGTTAAAATTACAATATTTTTTGGAGAATTATGCTTTAATAGAAAATTATAAGCCCTGAAAACTATTTCAGTGTAATTATTTTTTTCTATATTGCACCAATAAAGCTCTCTAATTAAAGAGCTATCTGCGTTTTGAGTATTAATTATAGGAGGTTCTAGAGTTTCACCAAAATTTTTGTTTGATTTTATCAAATAACCACTAAGATAAAACACATAAAACCTATAGGCTTCTATTAAAATTTCAGGGAAATTGTATTGTCGTATATTTATATTTAATTTCCCCCATTGCCCCTTAAATTTATACCCTTTATTGTTCATATTTCCAATCCATGAAATTTCTCTATCATATATATTTTGCTTATCATCTGCAACGACCATTACTTGCCCGTTGTCTTTTAGAAAATATAATAAAAAATCAAACCATTTTTGTTTAAAATCTTGAGCTTCATCAATTAAGATAGCATCATAATATCTAGAATTTGAAAAATCTTCTGATTGTAAAATATAATTTGCATTTTCTAAAGCTTCTTTTTCATTATTTTCAAAAGATTTTGTATATTGTAATGATATGTCGCTATTTTTTATAAAGTTAAACAATAAGCCATGAAAGTGATCTATGTCTATCAAATTCCAATCAAATTCTTTTCTCACATCGTTAATTTGTGCTTTTAAATATTGTTTTAATGTTTTGTTATAACAAATTACTAAAACTTTTTTACCTTTTGAGGCTATATTTGCTGCTCTGTGTGCTATAATCAAACTCTTTCCACTCCCTGCAACACCTTTTATTCTGTTCCAGGTATTAGGTTTGTCTTCAATATAATATTTTTGTTGATTTGTTAGTGTTATGTTTTTTCCATGTTCTACTTTATGTATATTTTTTAAAAAAAGCTTCCTAAAGTTATCACAAGTATAATAATTTTTACATTGTATGTAAAATGTAATAAAATTAAATAGCTCGTTTGCGTTATTTTTTCCAAAAATTTTTATACCTTTATTGTCTATTTTTTCTAGAATATCTTTTGTAGTAGCGTTGTGAAAATAAAGAATTTCATATATTGGGATAAAATTATTTTTTAAAAAATTTGATATTATATTTTTATATTCATTAGTTTGTTGTATTGGATTTTTGATTGATATATTATTTTTATAAACTATTTCAGGATAGATTTTATTGTTAATAAGTTTGTTTTTACAGTTATTATTTTCAGTAAAACTAAAATTTTCTAATTTCCAATCTTTAACCTCTATTATAAAAATACCTTTATTTTTATGATAAATAATAAAATCAGGTATATATAATTTGTTCTTATAGTTGATTTTCGGTTGCTCATAAATTTCATAATCTCTACTAAGTCCATTATAAAGCATGTTAGATATATATTCTTCGCCTTTTGTGAATAGTTTATACTGCTCTTTACTCATTATATATCCTATTTTTTGGTATTTTTAGCTTTCAAAAATCCTTGAAAATCTCTCTTAAAGACTGCACTACATAAGCAATCTCATCTTCATTTATAACATATGGTGGCATGAAATATATTGTATTTCCAAGTGGTCTTAAAAGCAAGCCTTTTTCTAAGGCTCTTTGAAAGACTTCAAGTCCTGCTCTTTGGTATTTGCTTTTTTGTATATCAAATGCACTCACCATGCCTAAATTTCTAAAATTTCCTAAAAAGTCAAATTCTTTTAAACTCTCCCATTGAGTTTTTATAAAAGCACTTTTGATTTTATTTTTTGCGATGATATTTTCTTTTTCAAAAATATCCAAAGTCGCATTAGCCGCTGCACAAGCTAGGGCATTACCCGTGTAAGAGTGAGAGTGCAAAAAGGCCTTTTGGCTCTCATAACTATCATAAAATTTCTCATAAATTTCATCTTTAGTAAGCACCACTGAAAGCGGTAAATACCCACCCGTGATAGCTTTAGAAAGACATATATAATCAATACTTTGTGAGCAATAATCAAGCGCAAACATTTCCCCTGTGCGTCCAAAACCTGTAGCTATCTCATCAAATATCACTTGCACACCATAATCTTTAGCAAGTTTAACTGCCTCATCTAAATACCCAAGCTCATACATATGCATATTACCCGCACATTGAAGCAAAGGTTCAAGTATAAAAGCACAAATTTCATGATGATGATTTTTTAAAATACTTTCTAAAATTTCGAGTTCTTTTGTATAGTCCTTGCTAGTTGGCACAGGTGTTGTGATGCTTTTTAAAAGTAAAGGCTCATAGGTTTTTTTATAAAGAGCTACATCGCCAACACTTAATGCACCTAAGGTTTCTCCATGGTAAGAATTGCTAAGAGATAAGAATTTATCCTTTTTAGAGCCATTGTTTAAGTGGTATTGAAAGCTCATTTTTAAAGCCACTTCTATGGCTGAACTACCATTATCTGCAAAAAAGCATTTATCAAAAGGCAAAAGCTTGCAAAGTCTTTGCGAAAGCTTTATGATAGGCTCATGTGAAAAGCCTGCAAGCAAAACATGCTCTAAATTTTGAAGTTGATCTTTGATTTTTTCATTGATATATTCATTACAATGGCCAAAGATATTCACCCACCAAGAGCTAATGCAGTCTATGTAGGATTTTTCATCAAAATCATACAAATACACTCCCTTAGCCTTTTTTATAGGTATTAAAGGTAAAAACTCATGATCGCTCATTTGTGTGCAAGGGTGCCAAATGTGTTTTAAGTCTAGTTCTTTTAAATTCATTTTTACTTCTTTGATTTTTATTACTAATGATACTACAATTTTTACTCAAATTTATGCTTTAAAATGAAAAAGGATTATTTAGAAAATATTTATATAATTAGCTTTTTATCTTAAATTTAGAGGTAAAGTATGAAAAAAGTTTTGATTATCTTAGCGATTTTATTTTTAAATTTTGCATACTCACAAGAGGATATACTCGAAAAAGGAATTAAAGCCTATGAGAGTGGTGATTATATAAATGCTATGAAGTATTATAAAAAAGCCTGTGATTTAAATAGTGGAAATGGCTGTTCTAATCTTGGTTTCATGTATGCAAATGGACAAGGTATAAAAAAGGATAATTTTAAAGCAGTAGAATTATATCAAAAAGCATGTGGTTTAAATAGTAGTTTGGGTTGTTTTAATCTTGGAGTTACGTATGAAAATGGATTCGGCGTAAAAAAGGATAATTTTAAAGCGGTAGAATTGTATCAAAAATCATGTAATTTAAATGAAGGCTTGGGTTGCTCTAATCTTGGCTCTATGTATAGAAATGGTTATGGTATAAGAAAAGATAATTTTAAAGCGGTAGAATTGTATCAAAAGGCTTGTGATTTAAATATAGGCATAGGTTGTACCAATCTTGGTGCTATGTATGTAAGTGGAGAAGGTGTAAGAATAGATAATTTTAAAGCAGTCAAATTATATCAAAAAGCTTGCGATTTAAATGATGGATTAGGCTGTATTCGCCTTGGATTTATGTATGGGTTTGGAAATGGTGTTAAAAAAGATATTTCCAAAGCTTTAGAGTATTTTGGCAAAGCTTGTGACTTAAAAAATGAAGATGGGTGTATGCTTTATGCAAATTTTAAAGAACAATTTTAGGTTCAAATATGCAAATTACACAAATTTTAGATGCATTAAAACAACAAGATAATTTTAGAATTCTACGCTCATTAAAACATGAGGGAAAATATGTCGTTTATAATGGGCAAAAATTACTAAATTTAGCGAGTAATGATTATCTAAATTTAAGTAATGAAAAAGCATTGAAGCAAGATTTTTTAACGCATTTAAAAGAATTTGAATTTTCTAGTTCAAGTTCAAGAAGCTTGAGTGGAAATTATGCGATTTTTGATGAATTTGAAAGCTTTTTAGAAACTAAATTAGGCAAAAAAATTTTGCATTTTAACAACGGCTATGCCTTAAATGTTAGCTGTTTGCAAGCTTTAGCAAGCATTAAAAATACTTTATTTTTAGCAGATAAGCAAGTGCATGCAAGTATCATCGATGGTTTAAGGCTTGGCGGGGCTAAATTTATAAGATTTAAACACAATGATATAAAGCATTTACAAAGCTTAGTGCAAAAGCATTATAAAGAATTTGAAAATATCATCATTGTAAGTGAAGCACTATTTAGTATGGATGGAGATTTTGCACCTATAAAAGAATTTATAAATTTAAAAAAAGAGTTTAAAAATATCAAAATTTATATTGACGAAGCTCATAGCATAGGGTGTTTTAATGATGATGGTTTGGGTTATGTGAGATTTTTGGGCTTCGAAAAGGAAGTGGATTTTTTAGTTTTTACCTTTGGTAAGGCTATAGCTTCTATGGGAGCTTGCATGATAAGTAATGAAAAAGATTTTTTTATCAACAAAGCAAGAGCTTTTATATACTCAACTGCTATTGCTCCCATTAATGTAGCTTGGACTTTGCATGTTTTTAAGCATTTGCATGAATTTAACGCTCAAAGAAAAGAGCTTTTAGAGTTAAGCACTTGGTTTAAAAATGCTTTGGCAAGTAAAGGTGCAGTTTTAGGTGAGGCTTATGTGATATCTTTTATTTTAGGGCAAAATGCACTAGCTAGTGAAATTTCACAAAAGCTTTTAGAAAATGGTATTTTTGCACCTGCTATTAAAGAGCCAACTGTGGCTAAAAATACAGCTAGAATTCGCTTTTCTTTGCATGCTGGGCTAGTGAAAAAAGACTTAGAAAAGGTTTTGGAGGTACTTTGAAAACTCATTTTTTACATAAAAATGCAAATTCATCTGAGTTGATTTTATTTTTTTCAGGGTTTTGCTCACATTTTAGCCATTTTGCGCATTTAAAAAGTAGTGTAAATGTTTTAATGGTGTATGATTATACGAGCTTTGATTGGGAATTTGATCTTCATAAATTTGAAAAAATCACCCTTATTGGCTTTTCCATGGGAGTTTGTGTAGCGAGTAAAATTTTAAAAGATATAAAATTTGATAAAAAAATAGCCATAAATGGCACAAATTTACCTATTGATGATGAATTTGGGATTAAAAAAGCCATTTTTAAACTTACTATGAAAAGGTTTGCTTTAGAGGATTTTAAATTAAATTTACTTGAGAAAAGAATGAGTTTAAGTGATGAGTTTTACTTTGAAAAAGATGAGTATTTAAAAGAAGAACTTTTAAGTTTATATGAGTTTTGCACTAAAAACTTAAATGAAAATTTCACTTGGGATAAAGCCATAATTAGCAAAGATGATAAAATCTTTCCACCAAAGCATGCTTTTAATTTTTTCAAAGAAAAGGCAATGTTTATTGATGAGCCACATTTTGCATTTTTTAAATACCACACTTGGGAAGCACTTTGCAAACTTTCATAAGAGCAAAAGACACTTATAGCGCAAATACACCTGTGCAAAAAGACATGGCTAAAGAGCTTTGTAAAATGCTTAGTGAGAATGATTTGAGCGATTTTGAAGCGGTGTTTGAATTTGGCTGTGGGGTAGGGGTTTTTAGCAAGGCTTTGCAAGAGTGTATTAAATTTAAGCATTATTTTTTAAATGATATTTATCCTTTTGAAAATCCTTGTAAGTTTGATGAATTTGGTGTTTTTGATATGAATGAGCTTAAAAATCATCATTTTTATACGAAAAAATTTGATCTTATAGCTTCCAATGCTTGCATGCAGTGGCTAAAGATAGATGAGCTTTTAGAAAATCTTGCAAGCATGCTAAATAAAAATGGGATTTTACTTTTTTCTACTTTTGGAGAAAAAAATTTCACTCAAATAAAGCAAAGCACTAATTTATCACTAGAATATTTAACTTTAAAGCAAATTGCACAAAAGCTTTCTAAAAAATTTAAGATTATCAAGGCAAAAGAAGAACTAAAAGAGCTAAAATTTGATGATACTTTAGAGCTTTTTAGACATTTGAAATTAAGCGGGGTAAATGCTTTGAGTGAAAAATTTTTCATAAGCAAGGCATTTTTAAAAAACTATGAAAAAGAATTTCAAAATACCTTGACTTACCATCCTTTATTTTTTATGTGTCAAGTTTGTTAAATTTGATAGATATTTTTTTGCTAATTCTTCTCTTAGATAAAGCTTGTTAAAATCACTTATATCCATACATAAAGCAAAAGCATAAATTTGATGAGTTTTTTTGTCTTTTATAAAACCTACGATTTGTCCGTATTTTTCTTTTCCCCAGCCTGTTTTTGCAAAAAACTCATAATGGTTATTTTCACTAAGTTTTATTATATTTATAATTTCTTTTTGTATATTTTTAGGATAATCTAATTTTATATTTGCTAGTTCAAAAAGTAAGTTTGCTTGTTCTTTAAGACTAATTTGCAAAGAATCATCAAGCCAAAATTCATCGATTTTACTTATTTTTTGATTACCATAATTGAGTTTATTTAAGTTTTTTTGCATTTTTTCTAAGCCTATTTTTCTAGCTAGTTCTTTATAAGCAGGTAGTTGTGATCTTTGCATAGCTAGGGCTAAGTTTGCGTCATTTTTCCAAGAGGGTAAAAATACTTTTTCGCCTTTGTAGTGATAAAAAATCTCATTAGTATTTTTCACAACGCCTTCATTAAGTGCGATTAGGGCATTGAAAATTTTAAAAGTAGAGGCAGGTAAAATGCGCTTGTTTGCTTTTTTAAAATCATTACTATAATAATTTTTGCCATCATAAGCTATAAAAGTCCCACTTTTGTTGTAATCTTTAAAAAGATCTTTTAAATTTTCATTTGCCAAAGCAAAAGAGCAAAAAAGACTAAAAAGTAAAAGTAATTTTTTCAATTTATTTCCTTTTTCATTAAAAAATTTTTCAATTCTTGTTGATCTCTTATAGCAATGTTTTCTTTGATGATTTTAAATCCTGCTCTTAAAAAGAAATTTTTAGCGCTAAGGCTAGCAAAAGTATAAATTTCACTATAAGGGTAGTTTTTAAGAGCAAATTCTAATAAAGCTTTGCCATAACCTTGATGAGCATAGTTTGCATGAGTAAAGCAAAGATCGAGCGTTTTTTCTTCTAAATTTATATTTATAAAAGATATGATTTGACATTTTTCTTCATAAACAAAGCCTAGTTGATTTTGAAATTTTCTTTCCCAAGCTTTTTGGTTTATATTAATCCATGCATGAATTTGTTCTTTTGTGTAATCATTTTTACAAAGAGTGGATACGCTTTGCTTAAAAAGCTTGATACAAGAAGCTAAGTCTTTTATATCAAGCTTTCTTATCAAGCACTTTCCTTAAAGCCAAAGAAGCTAAAGCAAGTCCAAAAGAGGCTGTTACACCCATAAATGAGCCAAGATCTTTACAATGAGCTTCTTCATCTGAAAATACCACATCAAAGTCTCCTTTAAAGCCTGATTTTCTAAGTTCATAACGGAATTTTTTAGCTAAAGCATCGCCGTGTGTTTTAAATATGCTTGTCGTTTTAATACGCGTTGGATCAAGCTTTCTAGCTCCACCGGTTGATGAGATAAAAATTTGCTTTTTCAAATCAACTAAATTAGCCAAAGCAACCTTAGCAGGTATATCATCAATCGCATCAATGATTAAATCAAACTCGCTCAAATCAAAACTTTTTAAAAACTCATCATCGATTTTACTAACTATACCTTTGGCATTGTAAATACGCTCAAAAACCTTAGCTTTTTCCTCACCTATATTTTCGCTGTGAAGTTGGCGGTTTTGATTAGTAGTTTCAAATTTATCTGCATCAATTAAAGTTAGATTACTAAAGCCACTTCTAAAAAGCGCATCAACGCAAATTCCACCAACTCCACCAAGTCCGCAAACTAAAACTTTGGTATTTTGAAATTTAATAAAATTTTCTTCATTAACAAGCCATTTTATGCGCGTGTATCTATCCATTTTTCATCCATTTTTTGAGATTTTTCATTTGATTATAAGCTGTTAGATCAAGCATTATAGGTGTTATTGTGGCATAGCCTTGTTTTAAAAGTGCTATGTCTGAGTCTTTTTCATTTTCATGATCAAGATTAGCAGCAGCTAGCCAGTAGTATTCTACACCTCTTGGATTTGTATTTGAGTGTGCTTCATAACTATAAATTCTTTTACCTGCTTTGCAAATTTTTAAGCCCTGAAAGGCTGTTTTGCTAGAAGGAAAGTTGATATTTAAAAATTCTTTTTTGTCTAAAGGAAAGCCCTTTTCAAAGATATTTTTGACTATTTTTTTAGTAAGTTTTAAAGCAAGTTTATAATCAAGCTCTTTTTGATTATCTTTATAAAATTGTGATAAAGCAATGGCAGGAATTCCATGAAGTACTGCTTCCATTGCTCCTGCACAAGTTCCTGAGTAGGTTATATCCTCGCCTACATTAGCTCCTTTATTAATCCCACTTATGACAAGATCAGGCAAACGCTTTTTGTATAAAGCATGCAAAGCAAGATAAACACAATCTGCAGGCGTGCCATCATCAAGTTTATAAAATCTTTTGCCAACCTTGTGAAATCTCAAAGGTTTGGTTAGTGTTATAGAGTGCGAGCATGCTGACTTTTCAC
The DNA here is from genome assembly GCF_025771295.1 of Campylobacter sp. RKI_CA19_01121. Lineage (NCBI taxonomy): Bacteria > Pseudomonadati > Campylobacterota > Epsilonproteobacteria > Campylobacterales > Campylobacteraceae > Campylobacter > Campylobacter sp. RKI_CA19_01121. Next base: position 75,794 of record NZ_JAKMQA010000003.1, on the reverse strand, counting down.
TAGCAGGAGCTACTATGGTGATTTTAGCTTTAAAATGCTTTCTTAGCATTTTAATAAGTTTTTTTAAACCTTCACTTTCGTAACCATCATCGTTTGTTATTAAAATTTCTTTCATATTTTTCCTTTTTTTAAATTTTAACATAAGTGATAAAATATTTTTTAAAATAAAGAAAAATTATTAATGGTGTTTTGTATTACAATTTATTTATAATTATGATAATATATTTAAATTTAAATATTCAAGGAGGAAAAATGCAAAAAATTAAATTCATAATGATATTTAGTGTATTTGTAGCTTTTTTTATCGGATGTTCTTCTAAAGAGCAATTTAATCCTTTGGCACGTTCTTTGGGCGGTGTAAATGATATTGATCCTTTAAAAATAGGTAAAAATCCAACACCACCTGCTAAGCAAAAAACACCAGCTTTAGTAGATGGGAAACATTTTCCTGCTATACCGCTTGTGCCACCAGTAATTACTACAAATACTTTTAAAGGAGATAATCCCATAAAAGGACCCTTGCCAAGGTTAACTTCGGATAATAAATTTACTTCAAACGCTTTGTATGAAAATTCAGGTATTGCAAGTGATTTTGTAACTATTATGAATCCAAATGGTGCTGCATTAACTGTTTGGGCATTAAATCCAGGGAATTGGATATGGGGTTATAATTTATTTGATAGCAAGCCTTTTGGTGATGCAAGAGTTTGGCAACTCATTGAATTTCCAAATAATAAGGTAATGATTAAAAATGCAAAAACTTTAACTTGTTTAAATGCCTATGGAAATGGCATTGTGCATTATCCTTGTGATCAAAGCAATTTTGCTCAGTATTGGAGACTCTTTCCTATGAGCAATGGTGCTTATCAAATTCAAAATTATGCTACCCAACAATGTATACAAACAACAGTTGGAAATGTAATGGAGGAGTTTTATTTTAACTATTATAGTATTTATTTGACGCCTTGTTTGAAACCAAAAGAAAAAAATTTAGATAGACAATGGAGTATAAGTGCACCTGCTTTTCAAACAAGATCACCTTATGCTTATACGGGAGAGTAATAATGAGAAAGATAATATTTTTAATTTTTAGTTTTAATTTATTATTTGGAGCTTTAGAAAATTATAATAGCGGAACTTGGAATTTACAAGGCTCATCAGCTTCTACTGAAAGCAAATGGAATATTAGTATAAGACAGCTTGTAACGGGTGCTAATCCTATGGATATATTAGCTGTTCAAGAAGCAGGAGTTTTACCAAGCACAGCTATAATGACTCCAAGACAAGTTCAACCTGTGGGAGTTGGAATTCCAATTCATGAGTATGAGTGGAATTTGGGCTCATCAAGCCGTCCAAATTCTGTTTTTATATATTATTCAAGAGTTGATGTTGGGGCAAACCGTGTGAATATGGCTATAGTAAGTAGAGTGCAAGCTGATGAGGTTTTTGTTTTACCACCTCCAACCGTTGCTTCAAGACCTATTATAGGAATTCGCATAGGAAATGATGCGTTTTTTAGCATACATGCTTTAGCAAGTGGAGGTAATGATGGTGGAGCTATTGTGAGTGCTGTGGATAGTTTTTTTAGAAATAGACCAGAGATTAATTGGATGATTTTGGGTGATTTTAATAGAGAAGCAGGATCTTTGGTTTCTTTACTTGATCCAGATTTAAGAGCGCGTACACGAGTGATCCCTCCAAATACTAATACTCAAACTAGCGGAAGGATTATTGACTATGCTATCACAGGAAATTCCAATACAGCTTCTTTGTATAATCCACCGCCAATCATTGCTCTTTTAGCTGTAGCAGGACTTAGGACTTTTTTAGCTTCTGATCATTTTCCTGTGAATTTTAGAAGACCTTAGGAGTAAATGATGAAAAAAATTGGTATTTTATTTTTTATGGTTTTGAGTTTTTTAAGGGCTGAGGTTAGTTTAGATGAATTAGAAGATTTTACACCTATGTTTGCTATAAGATCTTTAGAAACAGGAATTTCACTAAGCCCTTTTAGGTATAGCTCTGAAATATTAGAAGAGCAAAATTGGTTTTTAAAAGAAATAATACTTAGCGATGAGTTAAAGGAAAAAGACAGGTATGCTGTGCAACGCCCTTTTGGTTATGTGCAGTTTATAAATCCTAGAGGTGCTGATGTATGTTTGGCTGTTTTAGATGAAAGAACATTTGGAACAAAATCTTGCAAGCAAGATTTACAAGATGGACAAATGCAAACGGTTTTTTCTATCATGCCTACTACAAGTTCTGCTGTGCAAATTAGGTCTTTAACGCATGGTGGGGTAAAATGTATGAGTACTTTTTATGAAGCACGCGTGCCTATAGAAAATCGCTTTGGCTTAGACGATTGCACCGTAAATCCTTCTGTACCTATAGAATTAAAAGAATTATTTTTCTTTGCCCCTGCTATCGTTGAAGCAACTCCGCTTTATTAAACTAAACCCGCTTTGCGGGTTTAAACTCTAAGTTAAAATTTGTTAAAATATCTTTTAAAATTGATATAAGGTAGGTTAATGAAAACCTTTTTAGTTTGTGCCTTAGAGCCTTCAGCAAATTTGCATTTAAAAGAAGTTTTAAAAGCTTATAAAAATGAGTATAAAGAATTTGATTTAGTAGGAATTTATGATGAGAGTTTGTGTAAAGAATTTAGTCTAAACTCCAAGCCACTTTATAGCTCACATGAGTTTAGCGCTATGGGTTTTATAGAGGTTTTGCCACTCATTTTAAAAGCCAAAAAAGCTATAAAAGAGCTAGTAAATTTAAGTCTTACTCAAAAAATTGATGCGATTTTATGTATAGATTCACCTGCTTTTAACATACCTTTTACAAAGGTTTTAAAAAAAGCAAATTCCAAAGCAAAAAGAATTTATTATATCTTACCTCAAGTTTGGGCATGGAAAAAAGGTCGCATACCTATCATAGAAAGTCATTTTGATGTGCTAGCTTCTATCTTGCCTTTTGATAGCGAGTTTTTTAGCAAAAGCACTTATGTGGGTCATCCACTTTTAGATGAGATAAAAGAATTTAAAAATCAAGAAGATATAAATTCTATACTTTTAAAAAAAGATGATGAAAAAATCATCGCTTTTTTACCAGGTTCAAGAAAAAGTGAAATAAAGCGTTTAATGCCTATTTTTAGAGAATTAAGCATTAAATTTAAAGGTAAAAAAATCCTTTGTGTGCCCGAGTTTAATCTAAAAAGATTAGATCTTTATGGAGATGTGAGTAATTTTGAAATTCAAAGCAATACCCCAAAAGTGCTTAAAAATGCTGATTTTGCTTTTATTTGTAGTGGCACAGCTACGCTTGAAGCAGCTTTGGTCGGCACGCCTTTTGTACTTGCTTATAAGGCTAAAGCTATTGATGTATTTATCGCAAGATGTTTTGTAAAACTCAAACATATAGGCCTTGCAAATATTTTTTTAGATTTTGCAGGAAAAAGCGAGCTTAATCCTGAATTTTTACAAGAGCAAGTGAATGTGGAAAATTTGTATCAAGCTTATCTTAAATACGATTATAAGGCATTTTTTGATAAAGTAGATTTTTTAAAAGAATATTTGCAATTTGCAAGTGCAAAAAATTTAGCTAAAATACTTTATGAAATCAAATAAGGATAAATCATGCAAAAAGAACCTATGAGTAAATATGGCTATGAGAAATTAGAAAAAGAATTAGAACATTTAAAAAAAGTTGAACGCCCAAAAGTAGTAGAAGAAATAGACATAGCAAGAAGCCATGGAGATTTAAAAGAAAATGCAGAATATCACGCGGCTAGAGAAAAACAAGCTTTTATAGAAGGTAAGATAGCTGAACTTGGGGATTTGATCTCAAGAGCACAAATCATCGATCCATCTTCTTATGAGCATGATAGTGTGAAATTTGGCTCAACTGTTGTTGTAGAGGATTTAGAAAGTGAAAAACAAAGCACTTATACTTTGGTAGGGGTAAATGAGGGAAATTTAGAAAAAGGTTATATTTCCATTAGTTCGCCTATTGCTAAAGCAATGCTTGGTAAAAAAGAAGGCGATGATTTTAAAGTGCGTTTGCCAAAAGGCGAGAGTGAATTTGAAATCATTTCTATAGAATATAAAGCTTTGGAATTTTAATTTTTGCAAAAAATAATTATAAAAGAAAATGCTATTTTCATTGCTGATGTGCATGAAAATGAGAATAGGCGTGGTTTTTGGGATTTTTTACAAGCCTTAAAAAATAAAAAAATTCAAGCCCCACAGCTTTTTTTAATGGGCGACATATTTGATCTTTTAATTTATGAAGTAAAAGCCACGCATGATTTTGCAAAAGCTTATATAGCCTTACTTGAAGAGCTTGCTGATGAGATTGAAATCATTTATTTAGAAGGTAATCATGATTTTAATTTAGCTAAATTTTTTAAAAAAGTGAAGGTTTTTAATATAAAACAACAGCCTTTGCTTTGCGAATTTCAAGATAAAACCTTAGTAGAATTAGCCCATGGGGATATTTTTTTAAAACCTTTTTTGCAATTTTGCTTAAAAAGTTTGAGAAATCATTATCTACTACTTTTTTTAAATTTTTTAAATGTTACTAGTAAAGAAAAAATTACTCAAAAAATTTTAAAAAATCAAAATAAAAAACAACTTCTTAGAAAAATTCCTCAATTTGCTACTTTAGTAAAAGAGCGTATAAAGCACTACAATGTAAAATTTATAATAGAAGGACATTATCATCAAGATGTATTTTTAGAATTTGAGGATACAAAATATTTAAATTTACCTACTTTTGCATACAAGGAAAGTTTTTTTGTAGTAAAATATGAACCAGAAATCAGATTTCACAAAATAGAACTTAAGGAGGCATAATGTTTGATGAGAATGTCGTTAAAACAGGTTCAAATGAAATGGAGCTTGTTGATTTTCGCATCTTTAAGCAAGGCCAAGATAAAGTCTATGAGGGAATTTATGGTGTAAATGTTTCTAAGGTTAGAGAAATCATAAAAATTCCTTTTTTGACTGAAATTCCAGGGGTGCCTGAGTATGTTGAAGGTATTTTTGATCTTCGTGGTGTGGTGATTCCTGTGATTAATCTAGCTAAATGGATGCAAATTCAAGAGCCAGAAATGACAAATATAAAACCTAGAGTTATTATTACTGAATTTAGTAATGTATTAATCGGTTTTATCGTACATGAGGCAAAAAGAATTCGTAGAATTAATTGGAAAAATATCGAGCCAGCTAATTTTGCTACAAGTGCAGGTAGTTTGGATAAAAGCAAAATAACAGGTGTAACTAGAATTGAGGGTGATGAGGTTTTGCTTATCCTAGATTTAGAAAGTATAGTGCAAGAGCTTGGAATTTATACTCCACAAACTGATATTGAAGATGATAAGATTCAAAAAATTGAGGGTATAGCTTTAGCACTTGATGATAGTTCTACTGCAAGAAAACTTGTTAAAGATTTACTTAATAAAATCGGCTTAAAAGTTGTAGAAGCAAAAGATGGTGTTGAAGGTTTACAAAAACTTCAAGAACTATATGGGGCATATGGTGATGATTTAAATAAACATCTAAAAATCATCGTAAGTGATGTTGAAATGCCTCAAATGGATGGTTTTCACTTTGCAGCTAAAGTAAGAGAAGATGAGAGATTTAAAAATATTCCTATCGTGTTTAACTCTTCTTTATCAAATGAGTTTATGAGTGATAAAGGTGTTAAAGAAGCAGGTGGTGAGGGGTATTTGGTTAAATTTAACGCAAGTGATTTCTTTGCTGAAATTTCTCGTGTTATTAAAAAACATGAAAAAGGTGAGGAGTAAAAATGGAAGATATTCAAGAAATACTTGAGGATTTTTTAGTTGAAGCCTTTGAACTAGTTGAGCAAATTGACCATGATTTGGTTGAATTAGAAGCAAATCCTGAAGACTTAGAACTATTAAATAGAATTTTCCGTGTTGCACATACTGTTAAAGGTTCATCAAGCTTTTTAAATTTTGATGTTTTAACAAAACTTACTCATCACATGGAAGATGTTTTAAATAAAGCAAGACACAATGAGCTTAAAATTACTCCTGAAGTAATGGATGTGGTTTTAGAGTCTATTGATATGATGAAAACCTTATTAAATTCTATTAGAGATAATGGAAATGATACAGCAATAGGACTTGATATAGCTCCAATTTGTACAAGATTAACCGCTATTTCAGAGGGTGAAAGTTTAGAGTCTGTTGCACCGGCTAAAACTGAAGAGCCAAAAGAAGAAGTAAAAGAAGAGCCAAAGGCTGAAGAACCTGAAGTTGATGTAAATAAACTCAGCGATGATGAGGTTGAGGCTGAAATTGAAAGACTTTTAAAAGTAAGAAAAGCTGAAGACCAAGCAAGACGTGCTGAAAAGAAAAAAACACAAGAAGCTAATCCAGCTCCAAGTAAACCAGCCGCTCAAGCACAAAATGCAACTGCTGAGAAAAAAGTTCCTGCAGCAGGTGGTGGAAGCAGTGGTGCAAATATGGATCAAACCATTAGAGTTGAAGTAAAAAGACTTGATCATTTGATGAACTTAATTGGCGAGCTTGTTCTTGGTAAAAACCGCTTATTAAAAATTTATGATGATGTTGAAGAAAGATATGATGGGGAAAAATTCTTAGAAGAATTAAACCAAGTAGTATCGCAACTTAGCATTGTTACTACAGATATTCAATTAGCAGTTATGAAAACAAGAATGCAGCCTATTGCAAAAGTTTTCAACAAATTCCCAAGAGTTGTACGTGATTTGGGTCGTGAACTTGGCAAGCAAATGGAGCTTGAAATTTCAGGGGAAGAAACTGAACTTGATAAGTCTATTGTGGAAGAAATTGGCGATCCTATTATGCATATGATTAGAAACTCGTGTGATCATGGTATAGAAGATCCAGCAACACGTGTGGCTAATGGTAAACCAGAAAAAGGAACCGTTAATCTTAAAGCATACAATGAAGGAAACCACATTGTAGTGGAAATTGCTGATGATGGTAAAGGACTTGATGCGGATGCTTTAAAATCAAAAGCTATAGAGAAAAACTTAATCACAGAGCGCGAAGCTGATCAAATGAGCGATAAAGAAGCGTTTGCATTGATTTTCAAACCAGGTTTTTCAACTGCTGCTAAAATTACTAATGTTTCAGGTCGTGGCGTTGGAATGGACGTTGTTAAAACTAATATTGAAAAACTAAATGGTGTGATTGAGATTGACAGTGAACTTGGTAAAGGCACTGTGATGAAGCTTAAAATCCCACTTACTTTAGCAATTATTCAATCATTGCTTGTAGGTACACAAGAAGAGTTTTATGCTATTCCTCTTGCAAGTGTTCTTGAGACAGTTAGGGTGCCAATTGATGATATTTATACCATTGAAGGTAAAAACGTACTTCGCTTAAGAGATGAGGTTTTATCTTTAGTAAGACTTTCAGATGTATTTGGTGTAAAACAAGTGCTTGAAAATACTGATCAAACTTATGTAGTTGTTATAGGTGTAGCAGAAAGTAAGCTTGGTATTATAGTAGATACTTTAGTAGGTCAAGAAGAAATCGTTATTAAGTCTATGGGTGAATATTTACAAAACATCCAAGGTATAGCAGGAGCGACGATTCGTGGTGATGGTAGAGTTACTTTGATTATTGATGTTGCTGCTATGATGGATATAGCTAAAGAGATCAAAGTAGATATTAAAGCACAAATTGAAGCGCAAGCTAAAAAAGTTGTGAAAGAAAAACCAAGTGATTATACAGTACTTATAGTGGATGATTCTAAGATGGATAGAAATATCATGCAAAAATCACTAGAACCACTAGGTGTGAGTATTATAGAAGCAACTAACGGTGTTGAGGCATTAAATACAATTAAATCAGGTGAGCATGATATTGATGCAGTGCTGATTGATATTGAAATGCCAAGAATGGATGGTTATACCCTAGCAGGTGAAATTAGAAAATATTCTAAATACAAAAACCTTCCACTTGTTGCGGTAACTTCAAGAACTAGTAAATCAGACCGTCTAAGAGGTGTGGAAGTAGGAATGACTGAGTATATTACTAAGCCTTACTCTCCAGAGTACTTAGAAAATGTAGTTAGAAAAAATTTAAAACTAGGATAAGAAGATGAATGATAAATTAAGCCAGGTTTTGCAAAAACAACAAGCGCAAATTGCAGAACCAGATGTGGATAAAGAAGAGGATATTATTCAGCTTGTTGGTTTTGTGGTAGGAGATGAGGAATATGCTATTCCTATTCTTAATATTCAAGAAATTATTAAACCTATAGAATATACTAGGGTTCCAAGTGTACCTGATTATGTTTTAGGTGTGTTTAATATGAGGGGTAATGTTATGCCTTTGATAGATCTTGCAAAAAGATTTAATCAAGGTAGTTCTAAAATGACACCTCAAACTAGATATATTGTTTTAAAAGGCGTAGCAAATGGAAATCAAACTCCTGCAGGTAATGCGGGTTTTGTGATAGATAGATTAACAGAGGCTATCAAAATTCACAGAAGCAGAATTGATCCGCCACCTGAAACTTTACTAAAAGAAAAAGGTATGATTTTTGGTATAGGTAAAAGAGAGGAAAATATTTTAACTATATTAAAAGCCGAAGCTTTATTAAAGCGTGAGTTTTAATGATAAAGCTTTGTGCCTTTGACTTTGACTCTACGCTAATGGATGGAGAAACCATCGACATTTTAGCACAAGAGTATAATGTCGGTGATGCTGTTAAAAGTATCACCGATAAAGCAATGAATGGTGAGCTTGATTTTTTTGAAAGCTTAAGTGCTAGAGTAGCCTTGCTTGAGGGAATGCCAGTTGATCAAGTAAGAAAGTGCTGTGAAAATTTACCTTTGATGAATGGCGCTAAAGAATTATGCGAGTATTTAAAAAATAAAAATATAAAAATTATTGTTTTTAGTGGTGGATTTCATGAGGGAATTGACTTAATACAAAATAAACTTCATTTTGATTTTGGTTTTGCTAACTTTTTGCATAGTAAAAATGGTGTTTTAACGGGAAAAGTTGGTGGAGAAATTATGTTTAACAACTCAAAAGGTATTATACTACAAAGACTTAAGAAATTTTTAAATTTAAAAACAGAAGAAATTATGTGTGTGGGCGATGGAGCTAATGATATTTCTATGTTTAAAGAATGTGGATTAAAAATAGCTTTTTGTGCCAAAGAAATTTTAAGATCTCATGCAGATATTTGTATAGATAAAAAAGATTTAAAAGAAATAATAAAGGTAATACAATGAAAAAATTTTCACTATGGTGTGATTTTATAGAAAATGAATTTTTAGATCATGAATTTTTGGATTTAATATACTCAAGAACAATCAATGGTGCTACTTCAAATCCTGCTATTTTTAAAAATGCGATTTTGAACTCAGCTGTTTATAAAGAAAAAATCAAAAAATCAAATCTCAAAGATAAAAAAGCCTTATATGAGTATCTTGCGGTAGAAGATATTGCTAAGGCTGCAGATAAATTAGCTATTAATTATTATGAAAATAATGATGGTTTTATTAGTATTGAAATTGACCCAAGATTAAAAGATAATACTAGCTTATCTTTGGCTGAGGCAAAAAGATTATACACGCAAATTGCAAAAGAAAATGTGATGATGAAAATTCCTGCAACAGAAGCTTCTTATGAAGTAATGCAAGAATTAATGAAAAATGGTATTAGTGTAAATGCTACTTTGATTTTTGATTTTGAGCAAACTAAAAAATGTTTTGAAGCTTTAAATTTAGGTTTAAAAGAATTTAGAAAAAATAATACCGCAGCCAAAAAAGAACCTCAAGCTGTTATTAGTATTTTTGTAAGCCGTTTTGATAGATTATTAAATAATCAAGTTTTAGATAAAAATTATATAGGAATTCTTACTGCAACAAAGGCTTATAATTATATCATTAAACAAAATGAAGCAAATATTAGAGCTTTATTTGCAAGTACGGGTGTTAAAGGTGATGATTTAGAAAAAGATTATTATATTAAAGAATTACTCTATGATAAAGCTATTAATACTGCACCACTAGATGCTATTAAGGCTTTTAAAGGTAAGCAAATCGTATTTAAAGAGCCTTTAAAAGATGAGTGTATAGAGAAAAAATTGAATGCAAATATTTCAAAAAATGCTTTAAGTAAAGCTTGTAAAGATTTGCTTGATGATGGTTTAGAGCAATTTTGCATAGCTTATGAAGATATTTTAAAATCTTTATAAACTTATTTAGCTATAATTAGCGTTTATTTTTTTAGAAAGGAAACAGATGTTAGAAGGTATCGTTAGAGAGAGTATCGGTAGAAAAGCTGCTAAAGCTTTAAAAAGAGATGGTTATCTAATCGCAAACATCTACGGAAAAGGATTAGAAAACATCAATGCTGCTTTTAAAGTAAATGAATTTATTAAAGAAGTACGCAAAAAAACTACTTTAGCTTTTGATGTAAAAGTAGCAGATAAAGTATTAAATGTTGTGGTAGTTGATTATCAAAAAGATCCTGTAACTGCAGAATTAAAACACGTAGATTTAAAAGTAGCACAAAAAGGTGTTATTTCTAAATATATGGTTCCTGTAAAAATCGTAGGAACAGCTATGGGTCTTAAAAATAAAGGTGTTTTAATCCAATCAAAAAGAAGATTAAAAGTAAAATGTGCAGCTGAAAACTTACCAAATTATTTTGAATTAGATGTAACCAAACTTGATGTTGGTGATGCACTTTTAATCCGCGATGTAGTTGTACCCGAGGGTGTAACTATGGTTGATGCTGATAGAGTAGCTGTAGTTGGCGTAGAAAAAGCAAGATAAAATGACCTTAGTCGTAGGACTTGGTAATATAGGAGAACAATACGCCCAAACCCGTCATAATGTAGGGTTTATGCTAATTGACTTAATTTTGAAAGACTTGCAAACAACAAAGCTTTCAAATACTAAATTTAAAGGAGAGCTTTTTAAAAGCTCTTCTACTCTTTTTTTAAAACCTTCCACTTATATGAATTTATCCGGAGAAAGCGTAAAAGCTGTTAGTGAATACTATAAATGCGATAGAATTATTGTAATCCATGATGATATAGATTTAAATTTAGGTGCTTTGAAATTTAAAATAGGTGGATCAAGTGGTGGGCATAATGGACTTAAAAGTATAGATAATCTTTGTGGTAATGCTTATGAGAGAGTACGTATAGGAGTAGGAAAAGGACAAGATGTAATTTCTCATGTTTTGGGGAAATTTAAACAAGAAGAGCAAGAAAGTTTAACTAAGGTTTTAGAACATAGTAAAAAAGCCTTATTTGAGCTTTTAAATTCTGATATAGAAAAAATCGCTTCAAAATATTCTTTAAAAAGTTAAACGATGAGTATATTTTTTCGCTATATTTCATCTTTGTATTTAAAATCATTTTTTATTTTATTTTTTTCTTTGACTTTTTTCTTTGTAGCGATTGATTTTTTGCTCAATTTCAATAGGCTACCAAAAAGTGCAAATTTAGAGCTTTTATATATATTTTTCTTAACATGCTCAGCGGCTTCTTATATACTACCTTTAGCTATAGTCCTTGCTTTGGTTTTATGTATTTTTAATATGATACGCTCGAATGAATTTGTTAGCTTATATGCTTTGGGTTTAAGTAAAAATCAAGTGATTTTTTATCCTTTTTTATGGGCTATGTTTTTTTGTTGTGTTTATGTTGGACTTAATTTTAGCTCCTTTGCTTATGCAGATGAATATAAAAGTAATATTCTTAAGCGTGGCGTTGTAGATAGAGAGGGTGGGGAAGTTTTGATTAAATATAATGATAAATTTATTTATATACAAAAAACAAGTTCTCAAACCCTATATAATGTAAAAATCTTTGATGTAAAAAATTTAGACATTCAAAGCATAATCCATGCAAAAACTGCTAAATTTAATGGAGATTCTTGGGATTTAAATGATGCTAAAGCTACTAATGTACCACAAAATTTGATTGTTTCAAAAGAGGGTTTAAGTATAGAAGAATTTAAAAATATTAAAGGTTTAGAAGACTTTTCTCCAAAAATTTTAGAAAGAATTTCTTTAGTAGAGAGCAATCCTTCTTATTCTATTTTAGACGCGCTAGAAAGTATGGCAATTTTTGCAAAACAAAATATTTCTACTAATACACTTAGAACAAGCTTGTATTCTTTGGTTCTTACACCATTTTTTGCGCCATTTTTAATGCTTATTGTGTATTATTATTTCCCTTTAACAGCAAGATTTTTTAATCTCGCACTTTTAGCTTTTGTGTTTTTTGTGTGCATACTTTTAGTTTGGGGTTTATTGTTTTTATTAACAAGATTGAGTGAAAATGAAATTTTACTTCCAGAGCTTGGTATAATGCTGCCAGTATTTATTTTAATGAGTATAGGAAGTTTTTATTATTTTAAACACAAATAACTACAAGTGAGGTTTTTATGGATTATTTAAAACTAGCAAAAGAATACAGCACACCATTTTATATTTATGATTTTGATAAAATCAAAGAACGCTTTATAATGTTAAAAGATGCATTTAAAGCAAGAAAATCACAAATTTTTTATGCAGTTAAAGCAAATTCTAATTTAAGTGTTTTAAAACTTTTAGCTTCTTTAGATAGTGGGTTTGATTGTGTTAGCGCAGGCGAGATTTATAGAGCTTTAAAAGCAGGAGCTAAAAATTATAAAATTATTTTTAGCGGGGTAGGTAAAAGTGCTGATGAGTTAAAATATGCTTTAGAACAAAACATACTTTATGTAAATTTAGAAAGCTATGAAGAAATGCTTCTTTTAGAACAAATTGCTAAAGAAAATCAAAAGATAGCCCGTATAAGCATAAGAGTAAATCCAAATGTAGATGCTAAAACACATCCTTATATTTCTACAGGTTTGCATGAAAATAAATTTGGTGTAGATATAGAAAGTGCTAAAAAAATGTATCTTTATGCTAAAAACTCACAATTTTTAGAGCCAGTTGGAGTGCATTTTCATATAGGCTCTCAAATTCTTGATATAAGTAGTATTCATGAAGCTTCAGCGATTGTTGCAAAATTAGTAAAAGAACTTTTAGCTTTGAAAATTAATATTAAATTCTTTGATATAGGTGGGGGTTTAGGAGTTTGTTATAAAGATGAACAAGAGCCAAATTTATATGATTATGCTCAAGGAATTTTAGCAAGTTTACAAGGTCTTGATGTGTGTATAGGTATGGAACCTGGTAGATTTTTAGTGGCAAATGCAGGTGAGTTTGTTACTAAAGTTTTATATGAAAAATTTAATGATAAAAAGCGTTTTGTGGTTGTTGATGGGGCGATGAATGATTTATTGCGTCCAAGTTTATATAGTGCTTATCATGAAATCAAGCTTTTGAGCGAAAATAAAGAAGAAAGCCTTTGTGATATTGTTGGCGGGGTTTGTGAAAGTGGAGATTTTTTAGCTAAAGATAGAAAACTAGCTAAAACAAAAGCAGGAGATTTGATCATAGTTAAAAGCGCAGGTGCGTATGGTTTTAGCATGAGTAGTAATTATAATACTCGCAATAGAGTATGTGAGCTAGCTTGTGAAAATGGTAAGGTAAGAATGATTAGAAAAAGAGAAAGTTATGAGGATCAAATTGCATTAGAGCTTGATTTTTTAAAGGATTGAAATGTTGTTTTTAGATGTGCAAGGAACTTTGATTTCAGATTATGATAAAAGTCCTATAAATGGTGCTTTAGAACTCATTAAATCTTTAAATAAAGAAAAAATTCCTTATGTGATTATTACCAATAATACCAAAAAATTAGATTTTTTAAATTATTTGCAAAATTTGGGTTTTGAAATTAATGAAAAAGTTTATATCGATCCTTTTTGTGTTTTAAAAGATCATTTAAAACCTTGTAAAATAGCAGCTTTTGGAGCAAAAGAATTTTTAGATTCACTTCAAGAGTTAGGTTATGAGCTTGATTATAAAGATCCAAAAGCATTCTTGGTGGCAAGTTATGATGATTTTAAATTTCAAGATTTTGCTAGTATGATAGAGTATCTTAAAAATGGTGTGCAAGCTATAGCAATGCATGAAAGTAGTATTTATAAGAAAAATTCAAGGCTTTATCCAGGCGTTGGAAGTATTATGTCTATGCTTAAAAATGCATGCGAGTTTGATTATAAAGTGATAGGAAAACCTAGTAAGGCTTTTTATGAAAGTGCTTTAAATTTATTAAAACAACAAGATTGTAATGTAAGTTTTGAAAAGACTTTAATCATTAGTGATGATTTTAAAGGCGATTTGCTTGGTGCTTATGAGCTTGGCATGCAAACAGCCTTAGTTTTAAGCGGTAAAATTTCTAACACTCAAGGTCTTGATACAACTAAACTTAATTTTGTATATGATAGTATTAAGGATTACTACATATCGAGGTTTAAATGAAAGAGATAGAAAAATTACGCAATAAAATCGATACCATTGATGATAAAATTTTGGCTTTACTTAATGAAAGAATGCTTCATGTTAAAGATATAGGAGTTATTAAGCAAAATTTAGGTGGAAGTATTTATAGACCTGAGCGCGAAAGAGCTATTATAAATAGACTTAAAAATTATAATCATGGTTTATTAGATCAAAATGCAATCGAAGCAATTTATCAAGAAATTTTTGCTGTATCAAGAAATTTAGAAATGCCCCAAAGCATAGCTTATTTAGGACCTGAGGGAAGCTATACGCATCAAGTAGCAAGAACGCGTTTTGGTGCTATGAGTCGTTATACTCCACTTGCAAATATAGAAGATGTTTTTAAAGAATTAGCTCACAAAGAAGCAAAATATGGAGTAGTACCTATAGAAAATAATACAGCAGGTGCAGTGGGTGTGACGCTTGATTGTCTTGGAAAATATGAAGATGTAAAGATTTTTGCTGAAATTTATATGGACATTCATCATTCTTTTGTAAGTATGAGTGAAAATTTAAAAGATATTAAACGCATATATTCTCATCCACAAGGCTATAATCAATGTAGAAATTTTTTAGAAAGTCATGATTTAAGCGAAGTGGAATTTGTAGCAAGTAAATCCACAGCTCATGCAGCTTACTTAGCTTCGCAAGATGTTACTTCAGCTGCGATTTGCTCTAAAATTGCAGCAAAACTTTATAATGTGCCTATATTATTTGAAACGATTGAGGATAATTTGGCAAATCGCACTAGGTTTTTGATTTTAAGTGATATAAAAATACCTCAAATGCCTCATTGTAAAACTTCTATTTTAGCACTTGCTGCACATAAACCAGGTGGGCTTAGTGATTTATTATATGAGTTTAAAAAAGAGGGGATAAATTTAACAAAACTTGAATCACGCCCTATAAAAACAAGAGAATTTGTACATAGTTTTTATATAGATTTTGAAGGACATATTGATGATGAAAATGTCCAAAGAGTATTAAAAAAAGCTGATCATATAAAATGGCTTGGATCGTATTTATCAGGAGAAAGTAATGAAATTTAATCCTTTTTTAGAAGCTATTAAAACTTATGAAAGTGGCAAGGATATGGATTTAATTGCTAAAGAATATGGTTTAAAAGAAGTTATTAAACTAGCGAGTAATGAAAATCCTTATGGTACAAGCAAAAAAGCTAAAGAAGCCATTATAAATAATGCACATTTAGCTCATTTGTATCCTGATGATACTATGAGTGATTTAAAACAAGCTTTAGCGCAAAAATATGATATTTTAAAAGAAAATCTCATCATAGGTAGCGGGAGTGATCAAATCATAGAATATATAGTACATGCAAAACTTGATCATTCTAAGGCTTATTTACAATGTGGGGTTAGCTTTGCTATGTATGAAATTTATGCAAAACAACTAGGAGTTAAGGTTTATAAAACCCCAAGCTTAACCCATGATTTAAATGAGTTGTATGAGTTATATCAAAAGCATAAAAATGAAATCAAAGTAATTTTTTTATGCTTGCCTAATAATCCTTTAGGTGAGTGTTTAGACGCAAGTGAGGTTTTTGAGTTTTTAGAAAAAATTGATGAGGATTGTTTGGTAGCCATTGATGGAGCTTATAATGAATTTGCTTCATTTAAAGATAGCAAAAAACATATCAACCCTAAGGAATTAATCCATAAATTTCAAAATACAGTATATCTAGGAACCTTTTCTAAGCTTTATGGTTTGGGTGGTATGAGAGTAGGTTATGGTATAGCTTGCAAGGAAATTATCAATGCGTTTTATAAATTAAGAGCACCTTTTAATGTGACTAATTTGAGTTTAAAAGCTGCTGTTGCTGCGTTAGATGATGATGAGTTTGTGCAAAAAACTTTGGAAAATAATTTTTCGCAAATGAAACTTTATGAAGATTTTGCTAAAAATTATAAAATTCGATACATTCCAAGCTATACAAATTTTATTACTTATTTTTTTGATGAAAAAAATAGCACAGATTTATCTGAAAAATTGCTTAAAAACGGTATAATAATAAGAAATTTACAAAGTTATGGTTTAAATGCTGTGCGTATAAGTATAGGTACAGAGTATGAAAATTCAAGGTTTTTTGAAGAGTTTTCTAAAAATTTTTAGTTTGTAGGAAATAAATGGATTATAAAACTATACTGCACCAAGTAGGTCAGCTTTATCAAAATTTAAGTTTAAGACAGCGTATTATCATTGCTGCTTCTATTGTTGTTGTAGTTGGATTTTTAGTATTTTTAACCCTTTTTAGAAGTGGTTCTACAGTAGCTAGTGAGGCTGGATATTCAGTATTATTCGAAAATGCTAATACTAGTGATTCAGCGATGATAGTAACGCAACTTGAAAAAAGCGGGGTTCCTTATATTTTGCGCAATGAAGGAACTATTTTAGTACCTAATGAACAAGTGTATAAACAGCGTTTGGCTATTGCTTCTGCAGGGTTATTGCCAAAAGATAATAAAGTAGGTTTTGAGCTTTTTGATAAACAAGAATTTGGCGCAACAGAAGCTGAGCAAAAGGTAAAATACCAAAGAGCATTAGAAGGTGAACTTGCCAGAACGATTGAAAGTTTAGAGCCTATTCATAGCGCCACAGTGCATATTGCTTTTGCTAAAGATACACTTTTTACTCAACAACAAGTCCCACCAACTGCTTCAGTAGCTTTGACGATAAAAGAAGGCTTAAAGCTTAATAAAAAGCAAATTATGGGGATTAAAAACTTAATTGCTTCTTCAGTGACAAAACTTACTCCTGAAAATGTAAAAATCATGGATCAAAAAGGTATTCCTTTAGATGATGAGGGTGCTTTTGAGAGTGATTTAATTGCTGCTCAAATTAAATATAAAAGAGATCAAGAATATGAATTAGAGCAAAAAATTGTTGCTTCTATTGCTCCATTTGCGGGTGGTTATGATAGAGTAGTGGCAAAGGTTAGTATTGATTATGATTTTTCTAAAGAAGAATCACAAAGTGAAGTATATGATCCAAACACAGTCGTGCGTAGTGAGCAAACTTTAGAAGAACATAGAGAAGGCTATAAAGATAAAGAAATTCAAGGTGTGCCAGGTGCTGTTTCAAATATCGGTCCTGTAGAAGGTTTAGATGATAAAGGTGCACGCGAGGTTTATACTAAAAACCAAACTACAACTAATAATGAAATTTCTAAAAAAATTACCAATACCACTAAGCAATTTGCAACCGTTAAAAGAATTTCTGCGGCCGTTGTAGTAGATGGAAAATACAAAGTAATTACTGATGATCAGGGAAATATTACTAATGAATATATTCCTTTGAGCGATAAAGAAATTCAAGCTATTGAAAATCTCACTAAAGGCGCTATAGGTTTTAATCTTGCTAGAGGTGATGCGGTTGAAGTAAATAATTTGGAATTTCATAGAACAGCTAAAGTTGAAAATAAGGTTCAAACTTTCTATTCAAGATTTGTTGAGCCATTTATCCCACCTGTTAAGTATATCTTTGCTGCGATTTTACTTTTCATCTTTTATAAAAAAGTTATTGTGCCATTTTCACAAAAAATGCTTGCAGATATTAAGCTTGAAGAAGAGATGGAAGGAAAAGACGGGCAAATCATTGATGAGGCTGAAGATGCTATTGAAAAATTCAACGCAGCACGTAAGAAAGTTGAAGAACAACTTGGCTTTGGGGATAATTTTGATGAAGATGCACTTCAATACGATGTCTTGCTCGAAAAATTAAGAGCAGTGGCTAATGAAAAAGGTGAAGAAGTAGCATTATTGTTACAAAAACTTGTTGAAAATGAAGCTGAATTTGGTGAGAAGGATATCTGATGATAAAGCTTAGTGAAGAACAAAAAATGGTCTATGATGACCTTTCTATGCCCGAAAAGGTCGCAATTTTTTTAATCCAACTTGGAGAAGATGTAACGACAGTTTTATTTTCTCATATGGATATTAATGTCATCACTGAAATTTCTCGCTATATCGCTTTAGCAAAAAATGTTGATAAACCAGTTGCTACTGCAGTTTTAGAGGAATTTTATACTTTATTACAATCAAACCAATATCTAAAAAGTGGCGGTTTGGAATATGCAAAAGAAATTTTATTTAGAACTTTTGGCCCTGAAATTGCCAATAAAATTTTGGAAAAACTTACCAAAAGTATGGAAAATAATCAAAATTTTGCTTATCTTTCTCAAATCAAACCACAACAGCTTGCTGACTTTATCATTAAAGAACACCCGCAAACTATAGCTTTGATTTTAGCTCATATGGATACTACTCAAGCTGCTGAAACTTTGGAATATTTTAGCGATGAGTTAAGGGCTGAGGTTGTAATAAGAATGGCAAATCTTGGGGATATTTCACCTTCAATTATCAAAAGAGTATCTGCGGTGCTTGAAAGTAAACTTGAAAGTCTTACTTCTTATAAAGTTGAAGTGGGTGGTCCAAGAGCGGTTGCTGAAGTGCTTAATCGCTTGGGTCAAAAAGCATCCAAAACAACACTTTCTTATATTGAGCAAAGTGATGAAAAACTTGCTACAACCATTAAAGATTTAATGTTTACTTTTGATGATATTTCTCAGCTTAGTACTAATGCGATTAGAGAAGTTTTAAAAGCTGCCGATAAACGTGATTTGATGATAGGTTTAAAGGGTGCAAGCGAGGATTTAAAACAAAAATTTATGGCAAATATGTCAACGCGTGCTGCTGAAGCTTTTGTAGAAGAAATGGGCTTTTTGGGTGCTGTGCGTGTAAAAGATGTTGAAGAGGCTCAAAGAAAAGTTGTAGAAGTGGTACAAAAACTTGCAGAACAAGGTCTTATCCAAGTGGGTGAGGCTGATGAGATGATAGAGTAAGATTATGGCTAAATTAACTAATGTAATTTCACCTGAAAACATTTCTGCTCATGTAGTTGAGGGATATCATTTTAAAGTTATGAGTGAAATGTCTTCTAATGAAGAGCAAAAACAAGAAGAAACTCAAACTATAAATCAAACTCCTCTGGCTCAAAATGCTACTCAGCAAGCAGTGGAAAATCAAACAGTAGAAACTACCCCACAAGTCTCACAACCACAAATCCAACCTGATTTTGTAGAAGATTTGCTTAAAAAAACTGATGAAATGTCAGGAAATATTATTAAATTACAAATGCAAATAGAAAGCCAAGAGGCTGAATTTAATAATCGCTTAAATACAGAATTAGAACATGCAAAAGAAAAATTTACCAAAGAAGGTTATGAGCAAGCTCAAAAAAATTTTGAAAGTGAATTAGAGGCTTTAAAAGAAAAATACTTAAAAAGTGTAGAAAAACTTGAAAATACAGTGCAAAATTTAAATGAGTTTTTATCTAAAAATGAAAAAGAATTAGCCGATACAGCTGTAATTATCGCAAAAGAAGTGATTGCAAAAGAACTTGAGGAAAATTCCTCACTTATAGCATTAAATTTAGCAAAAGAGCTTATGAATGAGCTTAAAAATGCTACTAAAATAGAATTAAAACTTAGCCCTGATGATTTTGAATATGTAAAATCACATTTAGAACAAGAACAAAGTAATATCAAATTTAGTCTTGATGATGCGATTAATAAGGGGAGTATTTTAATATTAAGTGATGCAGGCAATATAGAATCAAACCTTAATAATCGTTTGCAAAAAATCAAAAATATGGTTAATGAATGATAGACTTAAATAACTTAAATATTAAAAATATGCAAATTAAAGAGTTAGAAAATTTAGCTAACAATTTGCGTGAAGTTATTATAGACACAGTGAGTAAAAATGGTGGACATTTAAGTTCAAATTTGGGTGTAGTTGAGCTTAGTATAGCTATGCATTATGTTTTTGATGTAAAAAAAGATCCTTTTATTTTTGATGTTTCACATCAATCTTATCCACATAAGCTTTTAAGTGGTAAAATAAATAATTTTCATACTCTAAGGCAATTTAATGGTTTAAGTGGTTATACAAAGCCTGATGAGGGAGATTATTTTGTAGCAGGACATTCAAGCACTTCTATATCTTTAGCAGTTGGAGCTTGCAAGGCTATAAGATTAAAAGATGAAGATCGTTTGCCTGTTGTATTAATAGGTGATGGAGCGCTAAGTGCGGGTATGGCTTATGAAGCTTTAAATGAACTTGGTGATAGAGAATACCCTTGTGTAATCATTTTAAATGATAATGAAATGAGTATATCAAGGCCAATTGGAGCTATTTCAAAATACCTTTCTCAAGCAATGGCAACGCAGTTTTATCAAAAATTTAAAAAACGCATAGAAAATCTTTTAGAATACTTTCCTCAAGGCGCTTCTTATATGGCAAAGCGTTTTGAAGAGGGTTTAAGGCTTATCACACCTGGACTTTTGTTTGAGGAATTAGGGCTTGAGTATATTGGTCCCATTGATGGACATAATTTAAATGAGGTTATTAATGCGCTCAATCAAGCAAAAGCTATGAAAAAACCTTGCGTTGTACATGCGCAAACTATCAAAGGCAAGGGTTATACATTAGCCGAGGGAAAAAATGCTAAATGGCATGGAGTAGGTGCTTTTGATAGAAGTAGCGGGGAGAGTTTAAAGGCAAATATAAGTAAAAAAAGCGCCACAGAAATTTTTTCAAATACCCTGTTGAATTTAGCTCAAAAATATGAAAATATAGTGGGTGTAACTGCTGCTATGCCAAGTGGTACTGGACTTGATAAATTAATAGAGAAATATCCTGAACGTTTTTGGGATGTCGCAATTGCAGAACAACATGCAGTTACTTCTATGGCGGCTATGGCAAAAGAAGGTTTTAAACCTTTTATAGCAATTTATAGTACTTTTATGCAAAGAGCTTATGATCAAGTAATTCATGATTGTGCTATTATGAATTTAAATGTAGTTATAGCTATGGATAGAGCAGGAATTGTAGGAGAAGATGGAGAAACTCATCAGGGTGTTTTTGATATTAGCTTTTTAAGTGCTATACCAAATATTACTCTAGCAGCTCCAAGAGATGAGGCTATGATGGAAAATATTATGGAATATGCATATTTTCATCAAGGCGTTTTTGCTTTTCGCTATCCTAGGGGTAATTTTTTATTAAATGATGATTTTAATCCATGTGAGATAAAACTTGCTAAAGCTCAAATTTTATCTAAAGTACAAAGCGATAAAGTATTTTTAGGTTTTGGTCAAGGTGTGGCTAAGGCAAAACTAGCTTTAGATAAACTTGGATTAGATTATGCGAGCTTAATAGATTTGATTTTTGCAAAGCCTTTAGATGAAGAGCTTTTAAAAGAGTTGGTAAAAGATACAAAAACTTGGTTTGTTTTTTCAGATAGTGCTAAAATAGGTGGAGTGGGAAGTTTGATTGCAAATTTTTTACAAAAAGAAAATCTTTATCATATAAAACTAGTAAGTTTTGAATTTGAAGATCAATTTATAGCCCATGGCAAAACAAGTGAAGTGGAAAAATTTTTAGAGCTTGATATTGATTCATTGTGTCAAAAAATTAAAATTTATTAAAAGATAAAAAATATCTTTTAATATAATCATTTTTTTATAAAAAAAGAGTTATACTATAAGTAAAAATATTTGGAGAATAGACTATGGAACTTATTCAAATGCTTAAAAACTGTGATTTAAAAGCTACTCCACAAAGACTTTGTATTTTAAAAATTTTAAAACGCCACGAGCATCCTAATATAGAATCTTTGTATGAAAGTATTAAAGAAGAATATCCTTCTATCTCATTAGCTACGGTATATAAAAATTTAAATACCTTAAAAGAACAAGGTTTGGTAGTAGAAATTAATACTCCAAATCAAAAAACTTGTTATGACATTTATGAATATCCACATATTCATGTAATTTGTAGTAAATGCAATCACATAGAAGATGTGCGCTATGAAGATAGTGGGATTAATAAATACCAAGAAGATCTTGAGAAAAAGATTGGTAATATTATTGATTATCTTGGCGTGTTTGCTTATGTGAATGGTTGTAAATTTTGCAAGTAAAATGATTTGTGAAGTACAAAGACGCTTTTTAATTGAAAACGATGATTTTATCAAAATTTTAAAAGAAGAAAAACTTGCTTATTCTAAGGATAAAATACGTGTATTTTTTACACGTATAAATCCTTTTTGTGATATCAAATATAAAAAAATAAATCAGGATTATTATCAATTTACATTTTATAAATTACATGATATTTTAGATAAAAAAACTCATAAAATATCTAAAAAAGAATTTAAACATCAAAAAAGTAAAAATGCTATAACCAATATAATAAAAAAAACAAGAATTAGTTTTGAGCTTGATAATACCCAATTTTTCCTTTATAAATTTAAAAACAATTTAAAAAATTTGGTCATTTTAAAAGTGATTTTTTCCACCGTTGAAGAAGTAAAGCGGTTTGATTTACCTCATTTTTTTAAAAATTATAAAGAAATTACAGATGATGAGAATTTTTATAGTAAAAATTTAGCATTATATGGGGATCTTTCTAAAGTTTTTGATAGTGCTAGATGTATTAAAATTTTAGATAAACAAAAAGATATTAACTTGCATTTTCCAAATCAAATTCAAAGTTTTTCAGCTGGTAAAATTTTACTTTTCGTTCTTTTAAAAAACTTAAAAAATGACAGATTAAATTTTTTAAAAAATTCAAGTGAAAAAAACTTGGAACAATGTTTTATAAGCCTTAAGCAAATTTGTTTTTGTCTTGATGTTTTTGATACTCTTTTTGAAAAAAATATTCAAAATAAGCTAAAACAACAATTTTCATTTTTGATAAATCAAATTAATATGAAAAAATACCATGAGTTTGAACTAGAAAAATATATTTTTATTTTAAGCGATGAAAAAATTAATGATATTTTTCTTGATATGGATTTTATTTTAAAAAATGATTATGAATTTTATCAAGGAAAAAATCAAATTTTAAAGTCTTTAATAGCTTTTAAACTAAGAAAAGAATTAGTTTTTTTAAAGAAAAAAATTGTAAAATCTCAAACAAATCTTGAAGAAGAATTAGAAAAAATAAAATTTTTATTATGCTATTTTGCAACTATGTTTGAAGAAAAAAGCATTAAAAAGTCGAAAAATTATTTTAAACATAATCATTTAGACCAAAATTCTTATGATGAAAATATGATAAAACAAATTGAAAAAAGCATCAAAAAATTAAAAATATATAGTTAGGAAAAACATGCAAAAACAAGAAAAAATAGTTAAAATGTTTGATGATATAGCACCAACTTATGATAAGGCTAATAGAATTTTAAGTTTTGGAAGTGATGTGAGTTGGAGAAAAAAAGCTTGTTTGGATGTTTTTAAATTTTCTAATAATGAACTTGATATTATCGATGTAGCTTGTGGTACGGGCGATATGATTATAGAATGGCAAAATCAAGCCTTAAAAGCAAATAAAAACATTACGAGTATAAAAGGGGTTGATCCAAGTGCGGGTATGCTTGAAGTGGCTAGGAAAAAAATTCCTGATGCGACTTTTGTACAAGCAAAAGCACAAGAACTTCCACTCGAAAATGAAAGTGCAGACATCATAAGTATAAGTTATGGCATACGCAATGTGGTAGATAGGAAAGAAGCTATAAAAGAATTTGCAAGAGTGTTGAAAAAGGATGGGATTTTACTTGTACTTGAATTTACCAAAAGAGAGCAGGGTGGTTTTATAGCTGCTTGTAGAGATTTTTACTTAAAAAATATTTTGCCAAAAGTGGGTGGATTTATCAGTAAAAATTATAGCGCTTATGAGTATTTACCAAATTCTATAGAAGATTTTTTAAGCAAAGAAGAATTTATCAAAGAATTGAGTGGGCATTTTGAAATGCTAGAGTATAAAAGCTTTAGTTTTGGTGTTTGTTCTATGTTTATTGCAAGAAAAAAATGAAAGTTTCAGAACTTAATCTAAAAGCTAAAAGCTTATTAGAATTTCATCTTGATGATATAGAGCTTAGTGGGGAAATTTCTAAAATTACCATTCATAGTTCAGGGCATTGGTATTTTGATTTAAAAGATGAAAAATCAAGTATAGCTTGTGTGATGTTTAAAGGTTTTAATCAATTTGTTCAAGCTAAACCTAAGGTTGGTGATATGCTTGATCTTAGAGGTTATGTGAGTTTATATGAAGCAAGTGGTAGGTATCAATTTATCGCTAAAAGTATGCAAAAAACAAGCCTTGGGGATTTAGAAGCTAAATTTTTAGCCCTAAAAGAAAAGCTTGAAAAAGAAGGTTTGTTTGATACAAATGCTAAAAAAAGCATTGCTAAATTTCCTAAAAAAATAGGCATAATCACTTCTTTTACTTCAGCTGCTTTGCAAGATATGTTAAAGCTAATTTCACAAAAAGAATACAATCTTTGTAAAATAACTATTTTTAATGCACTCACTCAAGGACAAAGCGCTCCAAATTCTTTGATAAATGCTTTAAAAAAAGCTGATGAGTTTAATTTAGATGCGATTATTTTAGCAAGAGGTGGCGGGAGCAGAGAAGATTTGTTTTGTTTTAATGATGAAGAACTTGCAAGATGTATTTTTTCTTTAAAAACGCCTATTGTTTCTGCTATTGGACATGAGATTGATTATGTTATTAGTGACTTTGTAGCAGATTTAAGAGCACCAACTCCAAGTGCGGCTATTGATATGATTTTTCCAAATAAACTTAGCTTAGAACAAGGACTTGATGAGCTTGCTATACGTTTTAAAAATCAAATGCTAAACCATCTTAAGTTTTATCAAAATAAAATCGATCATTTGCAAAATTTAGCTAAAGCGAAATCTTTAGAAAATGCTTTTTTTCTTAGAAAACAAAAGCTTGATTTTTTACAAAGTCAACTAAAGAGCGTTTTAAATTTAAAATTATTAAACTATGAAAACAAACTTAATAATTTTGAAGAGCTTTTAACTCAGCATAAAAATTTCTTTGATAAAAGTAAAAATTTGATAAATTTACAAAAAGATGGCAAAAATATCTCTCTTGAAAAACTAAAAAAAGGAGATATTATAAAACTTTGCTCAATAAATGAGAGTAAAGAAGCTCAAATACTATAAAAAGGAGACAAAATGAGAGTAATGAATTTTAGTGCAGGTCCTTCAAATCTGCCTGATGAGGTTTTAAAAGAGGCACAGGAGCATTTGTTTGATTATCATGGTAAAGGCTTTTCTATTATGGAAGTTTCTCATCGTGGAAAGGTTTTTGAAGAAGTGCATTTTGAAGCTATTAAAATGGCAAAAGAGCTTTATGGTGTAAATGATGATTATGAAGTGCTTTTAATGCAAGGTGGAGCTAGTTTGCAATTTGCTATGATACCTATGAATTTATATATGGGTGGAGTTTGTGAATTTGCCAATACTGGTGTTTGGACTAAAAAAGCTATTAAAGAGGCTGAAATTTTAGGAGTAAATACAAAAATAGTAGCAAGTAGCCAAGAAAGTGAGTTTGATCATATCCCACAATTTGAATTTAGTGAGAATGCAGATTATGCTTATATATGCTCTAATAATACCATTTATGGAACTCAGTATAAAAGCTATCCAAAGACTAAAAGTCCTTTGATAATTGATGCTTCTAGTGATTTTTTCTCTAAAAAGATAGATTTTTCTAATGTTGCTATGCTTTTTGGTGGTGTGCAAAAAAATGCGGGAATTTCAGGACTTGCTTGTGCATTTGTGCGTAAAGATATGATAGAGCGTAGTAAAAATAAAAATATACCTAGCATGTTAAAATACAGTGTTTATGCTGAAAATAATTCTTTATTTAATACACCTGCAACCTTTGCTATATATATGTTTAATCTTGAAATGAAATGGCTTTTAAATCAAGGCGGCTTAGATAAAATCAATGAGCAAAACATACAAAAGGCTAAAATTTTATACGATGTGATTGATGAGAGTAATGGTTTTTATAAAGGTCATGCCAAAAAAGAGGATAGATCATTAATGAATGTTAGTTTTAATATAGCTTGTGATAAAAACTTAGAGCCAGTTTTTGTAAAAGAAGCTGAAGAAAATGGTATGATAGGTCTTAAAGGGCATAAAATTTTAGGTGGAATTCGCGCTAGTATTTATAATTCTATCAGCATTGAAAAGGTTCAAAAGTTAAGTGAATTTATGAAAGATTTTGCTAAAAAACATGCTTGATTTGATAAAAAGAGGATTTTTATGAATAATGACAAAATAAGTATCATTGGTGCTAAAGAGAATAACCTTAAAAATATCAACCTAGAAATTCCTAAAAATAAACTCATAGTTTTTACAGGACTTAGTGGAAGTGGTAAATCCACTTTAGCTTTTGGTACGCTTTATGCAGAAGGACAACGTCGCTATATTGAAAGTTTAAGTGCTTATGCAAGGCAGTTTTTAGATAAAGTGGGTAAGCCAAATGTTGATAAAATAGAAGGTTTAACTCCTGCTATTGCTATTGATCAAAAAACAACTTCTAAAAATCCTCGATCAACCGTTGGAACTATTACTGAAATTTATGATTATCTAAGACTTTTATACGCAAGGATTGGCTCACAACATTGTCATCAATGTGGTCAAAAAATTTCATCTATGAGTGCAGCAGATATCGTAGGTGAAATCTTAAAGCTTCCAAAAGGGGCAAAAATCATCATTTATGCGCCTTTGATCAAAGAAAAAAAAGGAACTTTTGCAGATCTTTTGGAAAATTTAGTCGCAAAAGGCTATGTTAGAGCACAAATTGATGGGGTTTTAACGCGTCTTGATGAGGATATTGAGCTTGCTAAAACCAAAAAACATACAATAAAACTTGTAATAGATAGACTCCAAGTGCAAGATGATATGCTAGCAAGACTTGCAAGCGATATAGAAAAAGGGCTTAGCGAGAGCTTTGGTGAAGTGGAAATTGAAGTTTTAAATAATGAAGAATTAAACATACCTAGGCATTTTCATTATAGTGAGCATAATGCTTGTTTTGATTGTAAAATTTCTTTTCCTTTGCTTGAACCTTTGAGTTTTTCTTTTAATTCTCCAAAAGGTGCTTGTCCAAGTTGTGATGGTCTTGGTATAAGATATACGCTAGATATGAAAAAGCTTATCAATGAAGAATTAAGCTTAGAAGCAGGAGCTATAAAGCTATTATATGGGTTTAATAAAAGTTATTACTATAAGTTTTTAATGGCCTTTTGTGAACAAAATGATATCAGGGTAAAAATTCCATATAATGAGTTAAGTGAAGAAGAAAAGCGTCTAGTACTTTATGGTAATGCCAAGGAAATTAACTTTTTATGGAAAAGACATCGCTTAAGTCGTAAATTTGAAGGTGCGGTTAAATATGCCTATGAAATGCTAAAAGATGAAAAAGATTTAAGCGAGTATATGAGTGAAAAAACTTGCAAAGATTGCAATGGTCATCGTTTAAGAGCTGAGAGTTTAGCTGTAAAAGTAGCTGAGAAAAATTTGGGTGAAATTTTAGATATGAGTATAGAAAATACCACTGCATTTTTTTCAAAAGAAGCTAATTTTGCATATTTGAGTGAGCAAGAAAGATTGATAGCTAAACCTATTTTTAAAGAAATCAATGAAAGATTATTTTTTCTTTATGATGTAGGACTTGGGTATTTATCTTTAGGGCGTGATGCAAGAACCATTAGTGGGGGTGAGGCTCAAAGAATTCGTATAGCATCTCAAATTGGTAGTGGTTTAAGCGGGGTGATGTATGTTTTAGATGAGCCTAGTATTGGTTTACATGAGCGAGATACGGCAAAACTCATTAAAACTTTAAGAAATCTTCAGCAAAAGGGCAATACTTTAATCGTAGTTGAGCATGATAAAATGACTATAGAAGAGGCAGATTTTATCGTAGATATTGGTCCAAATGCTGGTAAATTTGGTGGTGAGGTTGTATTTAGTGGAACTTATAAAGAATTGTTAAAAAGCAAAAGCCAAACCGCCCTTTATATGAGTGGTAAAAAGCAAATTGCTCATCAAAAAAACAGAGAACAAAAAGATTTTATCAGTTTAAAAGATGTGAGTATTAATAATATTCAAAATTTAAGCGTAGATTTTCCACTACGCAATCTTGTAGCAATTACAGGCGTTTCAGGAAGTGGTAAAAGCTCATTAATTTTACAAACTTTACTTCCATTTGCAAAAGAAGAGCTTAACCGTGCTAAAAAAGTTAAAAAACTAAGCGGGGCTAAAATAGAAGGTTTAGAAAAACTTGATAAGGTAATTTATCTTGATCAAAGTCCTATAGGAAGAACCCCGCGTTCAAATCCTGCTACTTACACAGGTGCTATGGATGAAATTCGTAATCTTTTTGCAGCCACCAAAGAAGCTAAAATGCGAGGCTATAAAGCAGGGCGTTTTTCTTTTAATGTTAAAGGTGGAAGATGTGAAAAGTGTAGTGGCGATGGTGAGATTAAAATAGAAATGCACTTTTTGCCTGATGTGATGGTAACTTGTGATGTATGTAATGGTAAAAGATATAATGATGCAACTTTAGAGATTAAATATAAAGGTAAAAGCATAGCTGATGTTTTAAATATGAGTATTATTGAAGCAAGTGAGTTTTTTACTTCTGTACCAAAAATAAAACAAAAGCTTGATACTTTGGTAAAAGTTGGGCTTGATTATCTTACCTTAGGACAAAATGCAACTACTTTAAGTGGCGGAGAGGCTCAGCGTATTAAGCTAGCTAAAGAATTAAGCAGAAGTGATACGGGAAAAACTCTTTATATTTTAGATGAACCTACAACAGGACTTCATTTTGAAGATGTTAATAAGCTTATTTTAGTTTTGCAACATTTAGTCGATCTTGGAAATAGTGTGTTTGTGATAGAGCATAATTTAGATGTGATTAAAAATGCTGATTATATCATCGATATGGGACCTGAAGGTGGGGTTAAAGGTGGTAAGGTTATAGCTAAAGGTAGCGTTGAAGAACTTGCTAAGAATCATGAAAAAAGTGGTTCTTATACGGGGTATTATCTAAATTTAGAGCTAAAAAGCACAAAAAAATAAATTGGTTGAAGTTATCCTTCAACCATAAATTTCACCTTTTTTATACTCATAAATACTTTGCATATCTTTATCGCCTCTTCCTGAAAGATTTACAACTATCACACTTTTTTTCTTTAAAGTTGGACAAAGTTTTTCTAAATAAGCTAATGCATGTGAGCTTTCAATAGCGGGTATAATACCTTCTTCTTTACATAATAATTTTAAAGCATTAATACACTCATTATCACTAATAGCATGATAACTTGCTCTTTTACTTTCTTGTAAATATGCGTGCAAAGGTCCTATGCCAGGGTAATCAAGCCCAGCAGAGATGCTAAAAGTATGAGCAATGTTTCCTTTATCATCTTGTAAAACCTTAGTTTTCATACCATGGATAATACCCTCTTTACCTTTAGTAAGTGTGGCTGCATGATAAGGTGTATCTTTTCCTAAACCTGCTGCTTCAACGCCTATGAGTTTAACTTTTTCATCTTTTAAAAATGCATGAAAAATTCCAGCAGCATTGCTACCACCTCCAGCTGCTGCTATGATGTAATCTACTTTTTTATTTAATTTTCTAAGTTGCATTTTACATTCTTTACCTATAATACCTTGAAAATGCGTAACAATTTGCGGATAAGGATAAGGCCCCACTGCACTTCCTACTACATAAAATACTTCTTTGGTGTTTTTAACCCAAAAATTTAAAGCTTCATCCACCGCATCACTTAAAGTTTTACTTCCACTTTCTACCGCATGAACTTTTGCTCCTAAAAGCTCCATTTTATAGACATTTAAGGCTTGTCTTTTTACATCAATAGCTCCCATAAATATCTCACATTCAAGTCCCAAAAGTGCTGCTGCAGTAGCGGTTGCAAGCCCGTGTTGTCCTGCTCCAGTTTCTGCAATAATTTTTTTCTTATTCATTTTCTTTGCCATTAAGGCTTGAGCTATGGCATTGTTGATCTTATGAGCTCCTGTGTGAGTTAAGTCTTCTCTTTTTAAATAAATTTCATGATTATAAAGCTTGCTTAAATTTTTAGCATGGTATAAAGGTGTAGGTCTTCCTACATAATTAACTAAGAGTTCTTTTAATTCTGTGTTAAAATCTTTATCTTTTTTGAGTTTTAAAAAAGCTTTTTCTACTTCATCTAATGCTATTTTTACTTCATTTGGCACAAATTGCCCGCCAAATTTTCCGTAATATTTTTTCATAGTATTTCCTTAAAATGATTAACAATATAAAATCAAAAATGATCAACTAAAACTAAAAATGTAAAATAAAAAATGATTGAAAATGTAGTAGTAGGCTTAACGCCAAGAAAAAGAAGCTTTGTTAAATGAGTATTCTAAATTTAGTTTAGAAAATTTTTTCCTTTCCATAGCTTTTCCTTTTAAAAAATTGCCAAATGACTTTACATTCTAAGATAATTATTATTAAAAATTCTTTAAAATGATAATTTGGAAAATAAATACTAAGAAAATTTGTAATGTTTGATTTTTTATATAATGACATAAGCTATATAGGACTTTTTATAGTATGTTTTCTCTCTAGCACACTTTTGCCTATGGCAAGTGAGGCTTTTGTGCTTGCTTTTGTGAAATTAGATTTTAATGCTTATATGGTTTTATTTGTCGCAAGTTTGGGAAATACTTTGGGTAGTTTAAGTACTTATGCGTTAGCTTATTTTGGAGAGAGTCAAATTTTAGAAAAATATTTTAAAAACTCTTTACATAAATTAGAAAAAATCAATGCAAACTTTAAAAAATTTGGCTCTTTGTATGCTTTTTTTACTTTTTTACCCATAGTGGGAGATCTTTTTGCGCTAGGGCTTGGATTTGCTAAGTATTCTTTTTTAAAAGCAAGTATTTTTATAGCCTTGGGTAAATTAAGTCGTTATGCTTTTGTAATTTTCATAGCAAATTCCATTTAAAAGTCTTGATTTTAAAAGATTTAAAAGTCTAGCATTATCAATATCTTTTAAAACTTTTATAGTGTTTTTTAATTCATGATTTTTCATAGGCATTTTAGCATCTTTAAAACACCTTATCGTGCTTCCTCTAGCAAAAGTACTATCACAAATGACATCTACTAAATACTCATCAAAATTTGCTAAATTAGGATCAAGCATATAAGCAATAGTTAATGCATCGTGTATCCATGTGCCATTTGTACCTCTTGTTTTGCTCGCATAATCAATCCAAACTCTTAAAGTCTGTACTAAAAAATCACAAAGAGGATTTTGATTTTCTAAAGCATTTAAATCTTCATGTGTGAGCATAGTTTGCATTGTTGCATTATAAGGAACAAGTGTGATTTTAGCTCTTGAGTTTAAAACTATACTAGCAGCTTCAGGATCAAAACCAAAATTTGTATCTTTGATATGATAAGGCATATCAAAACTTCCACCCATGATAAAAATTTCTTTTACATTTTTATCAAAATCTTTAAAGAGTTTCATCGCTATAGCTATATTTGTTAAAGGTCCTATAGCGCAAATGGAAATTTCACCTGGGTTTTGCATAATAAGCTCACCCATTTTCATACAAGCATTTGGGCTTATGTTTTCTAAGATTTTTATAGGTTTTATATGATCCCAAAGATGAGTAAGCTTAAACTCTTCTACGCTTTTATCTAGTCTTTGTCTCCAAAAATGACTATCTTCACATAAAGCTTCATGAACACCTAGATACAAAGGTATGTCTAGATTAAGCTTATTTAATAAATCTTTAGCAACGCTATAAGCGGTTAAAGCTTGTACATTACCACTTAAAGTGCTAATCATTTCAAGTTTGATTTCTTTGGAGGCTAAAATAAGCCCAAGGGCTAAACCATCATCGGTATTAGCCCCTGCTACGCCATTGCCTATATCAGTGTCTAAAATAAGGCGTATCATATCGCATCTTCTATTAAATTTAAATCCCTGCCTCTAGTTTCTGGTGCAAAGAAAGTAGTGATAAAACCAATTCCTGCAGTGATAACAAAATACAAGGCTATTGGCCACCAAGTGCCATAATAAGCAAGCAAAGCTGAAGCTATCATGGGAGCAGTTCCTCCTGAAAGTATAGAGCCAAATTCTTTTGCTAGTGCCATTTTGGTATAGCGATTTTTTGCTCCAAAAAGCTCCACACCCCACGCAGCTTGCACACCAAAAATCCCTAAAGAAGCTAAAGACATACCTACGATGATAGTTAAAATTACAATAATTTCATTTTTACTATCAAGTAGCATAAAAGCAGGGAAGGCATAAAGCATTAAAAGCAAGCAAAAGGTTCTATAGGTAATGCGTCTTCCAAATTTATCACTTAAATATCCCGCTAAAGGTAT
Organism: Campylobacter sp. RKI_CA19_01121; assembly: GCF_025771295.1. Classification (NCBI taxonomy): domain Bacteria; kingdom Pseudomonadati; phylum Campylobacterota; class Epsilonproteobacteria; order Campylobacterales; family Campylobacteraceae; genus Campylobacter; species Campylobacter sp. RKI_CA19_01121. The sequence continues at coordinate 43,067 of NZ_JAKMQA010000003.1, read as the reverse complement.
AACCAAAAATCCCACTAAAGAAGCGATAACAACAGCAGTTGTGGCTACTGATTTATCAAGAAGTAAAATTTTAGTTACATAGCCTACTATAAAGCCTTGTGCAAGATAAGATGGCCCATTTTCTCCTATCCTTATACCCACCATAGTCCAAAATGCACGACTTTTTTGCCAAAAAGTTCTTTCATCTTTTTTCATATGTGCTTCATTTTCATGACGAATTTTTAGCATTAATTCTTTTTGTTTTTCAAAAACAGGAGTTTCTTTTACATTTAAACGCATATAAACAGCAAAAAGTGCTATGAAGATACTTCCTATAAAAGGAATTCTCCATCCCCATTCTTTAAAACTAGCATCATCCATGTTTGTAACTAAAAGCCACACAAAAGCTGCAAGCAAGGTTCCACTATTTGATCCAAGAGCGATGATAGAAGAGATTAAACCTCTATACTTACTAGGAGCATATTCTCCAAGCATGACAGTTCCACCTGAAAGCTCAGCGCCTGCGCCAAAGCCTTGCATAAAACGCAAAATAACCAAACATATAGGAGCCCAAATTCCAATTACTGCATAACTTGGTATAAAACCAATTAAAGTAGTTGAAATACCCATTAATGCAATGGTGCCCATCAATACATTTTTTCTTCCGTATTTATCTCCTAAATATCCAAAAAATAAAGCTCCAATAGGTCTAGCAATAAAACCTATACCATAAGTAACAAAACTAAGCAATAATGCTATAACAGGAGTTTGCTCAGGAAAGAAAACTTCTGAAAAAACAGTAGCTGCAGCTAAGCCATAAAGTGCAAAATCTGCATATTCCATAGCAGTTCCTAGCCAACATGAAAACACAGCCTTTTTAAAAGCCTTTTTTCCTTGTGGAGTTTGAAAATTTTCATCCGCGATTGATTTTGTTTGCAAGATTAAACCTTTATTTGAAATTTCAAAATGATAATTTTATCTAAAATGCTTAAAATGGAAATTTAATACTTTTTACCGACTTTTAAATAATTTTGGGCGATAATTATTATTATTTTTTAATATAGGAAAAAAATGAAAACTTTAACCATAATTGATACTTTTGGCTTTTTCTTTAGGCTTTTTTATGCTTTAAAGGGTTTGAAAAATTCAAAAGGCGAACCTAGTAATATGATTAGCGGTTTTGCTAATTTTATTTATAGTTTGAAAAATGAACATCCTAGTGATATGATTATTTTTGCTCTTGATAGCAAAGGAAAAACTTTTAGAAGTGAAATTGATCCAAATTATAAAATCAACCGCACCCCACCTCCACCTGATTTATTAGCTCAAATTCCAATTTGCATTCAAATGATAGAAAAAATGGGTTTTTCAAGTTTTTCTTGCGAAGGCTATGAGGCTGATGATATCATCGCATCTTTGGTTAAAGAGTGTGAAAATAAGGATATTTTTATAAGAATTATTACTCAAGATAAAGATTTATATCAACTTATAAAAGATGATAAAGTTAGTATTTATAGTCCTATTTCAAAAAATGATTATAATGAAGCAGGATGTTTGGAAAAATATGGGGTAAAACCTAGCCAAATAAGAGATTTTTTAGCTCTATGTGGAGATAGCTCAGATAATATCCCAGGTGTAAAAGGAATTGGTGCTAAGGGAGCTAAAAATTTACTTGATGAGTTTGAAAGTATTGAAGGAATTTATGAAAACTTAACACTAGTGCGTAATGAAAGAAACAGAAATTTGCTTCTTGAAGGTAAAGAAAATGCCTTTTTGAGCAAAAAACTTGCTTCTTTGTACGAAGATTTAGATGTGAAAAATATGCTTTTAAACTGTGAGTATCCAAAAGATGAACCTTTGCTTAAGATTATGGATATTTTAGAGTATTATGAATTAAATGCTTTGTTAAAAAAACTACGCACTAATCCTACTAATAAAGATAAAAATTTAGGATTTAATGCAAGATTAATTTTAGATGAGAAAGAATTATTTGAAATTTTAGAAAAAATTGATGATCAAAGTATTGTTGCTTTTGACACTGAAACTACGGGCTTAGATACTAAAGAAGCTAAGATAGTAGGGTTTAGTTTTTGTTTTCATGAAAGTGAAGCCTTTTATGTACCACTTGCACATGATTATTTAGGTGTTTGTAAGCAAATTTCTATGCAAGTGGCTAAAAAGGGTATAGAAAAAATCTATCAAAGCATGGTTATAGGTCATAATCTTAAATATGATTTTGAGATTATAAAAAACAATTTTAATTTACTTCCTCCAAAAAACTATGCTGATACTATGATACTTGCATGGCTTAAAGAGCCAAGTTTGCGTGTAAATATGGATGATTTAGCAAAAAGATTGTTTGATTATGAGACTTTGCATTTTGAAGACTTGGTAAAAAAAGGAGAAAGCTTTGCAGGAGTGGATGTAGAAAAAGCTTGTAAATATGCAGCCGAGGATGCTTATGTTACTTTAAGATTTTATTTGTATTTTTTAAAAAATTTAGAAAAGCCTTTGTTTGAGCTTGCGCAAAAAAGTGAGTTTGAATTTATCAAAGTGCTTATTATGATGGAAAATAATGGCATTAAACTTGATACTCAAAAGCTTGAAAGCCTAATGCAAAGTTTTAATCAAGATATAAAAATACTTAGTGAAAAAATATATGATTTAGCGGGTGAAAAATTTAATATTAACTCTCCTAAACAAGTAGGGGATATTTTATTTGAAAAACTAAAGTTACCAAGTGGTAAAAAAAGTAAAACAGGTTATTCTACTGATGAAAAGGTTTTAAATGCTATTTTAGATGAACATCCGATTGTGAAAGAAATTTTAGCTTATAGAGAGCTTGCAAAATTAGTTTCTACTTATTGCGAACCTTTGTTAAAATTAGCTAAAAAAGATGAAAACTCAAGAATTTATTCTAGTTTTTTACAAACAGGAACAACCACGGGACGCCTTTCATCAAAAGATCCAAATTTGCAAAATATCCCTGCACATGGTCAATATGCTAAAGATTATAAATCCTGTTTTGTAGCAAAAGAAGGATTTAGTTTTATCTCACTTGATTATTCACAAATTGAGCTTAGAATGCTAGCGCATTTTAGTGAAGATGAGAAATTATTAGAAGCGTTTTCAAACAATGAGGATATTCATGCAAAAACTGCTATTATGATTTTTAACCGTAGTGATTATGAGACAAGAAGTATTGCTAAAAGCATAAATTTTGGTCTTATTTATGGTATGGGTTATAAGACTTTGAGTCAAAATTTAAAAATAGAAGCAAAGTTAGCTAAAGAATATATTGAAAAATATTTTGAGAATTTTACTAGTATAAAAACTTATTTTGAAAAGGTAAAAAATGAAGCTAAGCAAAATGGTTTTATAAAGACTTTACTAGGCCGTAAGCGTTATTTTGACTTTGAAAATGCAAAGCCTATGCATGTGGCAATGTATGAAAGAGAGAGCATTAACTCTACACTTCAAGGTTCTGCTGCCGATATAATAAAACTTGCAATGATAGAAATTGCAAAAGATTTAGATGAAAATAAACGCTTGATTTTACAAATCCATGATGAGCTTATTTTTGAAGTAAAAGATGAACTTTGTGAGGAATTTGCAAAAAATGCTAGTGATATTATGGAAAATATTGTAAAATTAAAAGTTAAATTAAAAACTTCATCAAGTATTGCCAAAAATTGGGGCGCATTAAAATAAGGAGAATAATTAATGGATCTTTCAACCATACTTGGGATGGTATTAGCTGTTGTTAGTATTTCTGTGGGGGATATTTTAGAGGGTGGTAACCCTTTACATGTTTTGCACTTAAGTTCGTTTTTGATCGTGGTTCCAACTGCGGCTTTTTGTGCGATGACAGCAACGCATAAAAAATTTGTTAAAGCAGCTTATAAAGAATTAAAACTTGCCTTTAAAGGTGCAGGGGTAAATTTAAGTCAAAGGATAGCTGAGCTTGTAGAATACTCTATCATAGCAAGAAGAGATGGGCTTTTGGCTTTAGAATCAAAAACTAATGAAATTGATAATGAGTTTTTAAAAGAAACTATGATGATGATGGTTGATGGTAAGAGTGTAGAAGAGATTAAAGAAAGCATGGAAATCCAAATAGAAGAAATGGAAGAATACTATAAAGAAACTGCTGAATATTGGATACGTTTTGGTGAGACTTGCCCTACTATGGGACTTGTTGGTGCGGTTATGGGGCTTATGCTTGCTTTGCAACTTTTAGATGATCCTCAAGCTATGGCAGCAGGTATTGCAGGAGCATTTACTGCAACGGTAACTGGAATTTTTGGTGCTTATGCTTTATTTGGACCTTGGGGTCATAAAATCAAAGCTAATGCTCATGAGCTCATTAAAGAAAGGATAGTTATCTCGCATGCTATAGTAAGTATTGCAGAGGGAGCTAACCCTAGAGATTTAGAGGCTAAATTGTTTAATTACCTTGGACAAGGTGAGCCTAGAATTTCTCAATTTGATAAGTAAGAGTTAAAAAATGGGAAAAAAACATAAATGTCCAGAATGTCCAGCAGGTGAAAAATGGGCTGTGCCTTATGCAGACTTTTTAAGTTTGCTTTTGGCGCTTTTTATTGCTCTTTGGGCGATTTCTGAAAGTAACCCCGCTAAAACTGAGGCTTTAAAAACTGAATTTGTTAAAATTTTTGAATTTACTGCTTCAAATCCTTTAGAAAAAGAAAGTGAAGTGCATAATAAATACAGTGCACCATCTAATGCAAATGTTGAAGAGCTTGAAAAGCTTAAAAAATTAAGTATCACCCAACAAGAAAATATAGAAAAATTAAAAGCAGCATTAGATCAAAGAGAAAATAATATCGTTTTAAATTTGCCTGCAAGGGTTGAATTTGCTAGGGGTAGTACACAAATTGATTCTGCTGATGTGCAAGATTTTCTAAAACGTATTAGCGAAGTTTTAAAAAGAATGCCAAAACAAGCTCAAATGGAACTTAGAGGTTATACTGATGCAAGTGATAAAGATCCTAAAAGAAATTTTGATTTAGCAAGTAAAAGAGCTCAAGTTGTGGCTGATTATTTGATTGCTAGAGGAATTAATCCAGCTCAGCTTATAGTGGTTAGTTTTGGTGAAAATTATCCTTTGAGTGCAAACAAAGAAGATGAAATAAACAATAGAGTCGAATTTTATATCCGCGTAGATTCTTCAGATAATCAAACTAGAAAGTCAGTGTTAGATCAAATTGGAGCTTTTAATAACAAATAAGTTTTTACTTATTTGTTACTTTCTCCACCAAAACGAAGCAATGCTGAACCCCAAGTGAAACCACCACCAAAAGCATCAAGCAATATTAATGAACCTTGTTTTAAACGACCTTGTTCGTAAGCATCATTCATTGCCATAGGAATTGAAGCAGCTGAGGTATTGCCATATTTTTGAACAGTAACTACGCATTGTTCGTCTTTGAAGTTTAATTTTTCTTGTACGGCCTTGATAATTCTTAAATTAGCTTGATGAGGTATAAAAAGATCAATTTCTTCGCTTTTTATATCGTTTTTTGCAAGAATTTCAACAACATCATTACTTAGAGTATTCACGGCGATTTTAAATACTTCATTTCCTTTCATTTGCATGGAAAGTGGAGAGCAGATACTACTTTTTTGAGCTCTTTGAGTCATTAATAAATCTCCAAATTCCCCATCACTTGCAGTATGAGTATCTATAATAGGAAAATTATCATCTAATGACACAACTCCAGCCCCAGCTCCATCACCAAATAGCACGCAAATGCTTCTATCAGTATAATCCATAATAGAACTAATTTTTTCAGCCCCTATGATTAATACATTTTTTTTAGTACCACTTTCAACCATAGATTTTGCAAGCTCTAAAAGATAAATAAATCCCGAGCATGCGGCAGAAATATCAAAAGCGGTGATATTTTTTAAGCCCAAATTATGAGCGATTTTACATGCAGTTGATGGCATGGTAAAATAATCAGGGCTTAAAGTAGCTACGATGATCGCATCTATATCTTGAGGATTTAAATTAGCTCTTTGTATGGCTTTAATAGCTGCTTTAGTACCAAGATCGCTTGTATTCTCATCATCATTTGCTATGTGTCTTTGTTCTATACCAGTTCTTCTTAATATCCATTCATTACTAGTTTGAACCATTTTTTCTAAGTCAAAATTACTCAGAGTTTTTGTAGGGATATAAGAAGCTATACTTTTTAAGGAAGCTTTAGTTGATTTCATAATTAGAAAGTTCTTTTTCTATAGTTTGATTTATATTTGATTGTGCGAAATTTAATGCTTGAAAAATAGCATTTTTTATAGCTTTTGGACCACTTTTTCCATGACTTATAATGACACATTCTTTTACACCCAAAAGTGGAGCTCCACCGTATTCTTCATAGTCAATATGAGTTTTTAGTTCATTAAAAGCTGGTTTTGCTAAAAGATAGCCTAGTTTTGCTAAAAAAGATTTTTGAATTTCTTGTTTTAGAAGCTTTGTGATAACACTTGCTACACCTTCGCCGGTTTTAAGTAAAATATTCCCATTAAATCCATCACATACTAATACATCTATAGTACCATTAAAGATATCTCTACCTTCGGCATTTCCGACAAAATTTGGAAGTTGCTTTAAGAGTTGATGAGTTTCTTTGGTAAGCTCATTTCCCTTACATTCTTCTTCGCCATTTGATAGTAAAGCAACTCTAGGTTTGGCAATTTTTAAAATCTCTTTAGCATAGGCTTCACCCATAATAGCAAATTGAAATAAATGCTCACTTTTACAATCAACATTTGCTCCAACATCTAGTACAAGTGTTCTTGAATGGATATTTGGCATTAAAGTAGCAATTGCAGGTCTAGCAATATTTGCTAATCTTCCAAGCCTTAATGTAGCTAAACTCATAGTAGCTCCACTATGCCCAGCAGAAACAACAGCTTTTGCTTTTTGATTTCTTACTAAATCAATGGCTTTGTAAATAGTACTATCTTTTCTTTTTAGTGCATCTGTGGAATTTTCATCCATAGCAAACACATCAAAAGCTTCTTCGTATTCTATGTATGAGTTTAATTCTTGAGGAATCAAGGTTTTTAGTTTTTGAGGATCCCCTACCAAGATAGCTTTAAATTCACGCTCTTTTAGAGCTTGAATCACACCTTCTATAATAGGTTTTTCCCCAAAATCACCACCCATTGCATCAATAGCAATGCTTGTCATCGTTATTAATATTCCTTAGTTACTGGATTTACACGGTGAGGCATTTTATAGCTACCATCTTTGTCTTTTATAGGCATAGGTAAGGTAACTTTATAATGAGTTCTGCGTTTTGCTGCACGAGTTTTACTCACTCTTCTCTTAGGTACTGCCATTTTTTACTCCTTTATTAATTTAAACATTTATTACAATAAAAATAATCACTTAAATAAGATTGTAACTCACTTGTGGCAAGTTCTATTAAATCTATATGAGAGTCAAAAAACTCCATAGTATCACTTAAAGTATTATTTTCATCTTTAAAAATTCCATCGCTTGCAAAAAGCTCTATATTTTGATCGATTTCAAGCTCCATTTCATCGCCACATCGATCACAGTTTCTATAAGTAAATCCTTTGAAATTAGCTTTTATTTTTGCTAATTTTGGATTAACTTTTGTAATAGTTCCTTCAAAAACTATATTATCAAGATCTAGCTTAAAAGGATAAGCCGCAGAGCTAAGTTTTGCAAAGGCAATTTTCATTATAAAATTTCAGTTTTTGAAAAGAAAAATTCTATTTCAATTTTTGCATTTTCTAAGCTATCACTTCCATGAACTGCATTTGCATCAATACTATCTGCAAAATCTGCTCTAATAGTACCAGGAGCTGCTTCTTTTGGATTTGTAGCACCCATTAATTCTCTGTTTTTTAATACTGCATTTTCGCCTTCTAAAACAGAAACCACAACCGGACCGCTGATCATAAATTCAACTAAATCTTTAAAAAAAGGTCTGTCTTTGTGTACAGCATAAAATTCTTGCGCTTCTTTTTCTGAAAGCTGTATTTTTTTTGTTGCTGCTATTCTTAGACCATTGTTTTCAAAGCGTGTTAAAATTTGACCAATAACACCTTTTTTTACTGCATCAGGTTTAATAATAGAAAGTGTTTTTTCCAAAATCGTCCCCTTAATTTAAATAAGTTTTATATTTATAAAAGAGCTAATTATACCAAAAAATGCTTTAAATTTATATAAAAGTTTAGAGTTATTGAAGGGTTTGTAAGTAACTTGAAATCAAGATACTTACATTAAAATTTATTAAGCAAATACTGGAGTTGAACCGTCTCTTAAATCACTACCGATGTTATCACGACTTGGTTGATCACCTACTACATCACTCCATACAATACAACCATCGGTTGGGCAAGCACTTGCACAGGCTGGTTGATCATTGTGTCCTACACACTCAACACATTTATCTGCATAAACATAATATCTGTCTTCGCCCTCAGGATTATTTGCATCATCTACGATCGCACTTACTGGGCATTCATCTATACAAGAACCACATGCTATACAAATATCAGTAATTTTAACTGCCATTTTTTACTCCTTAATATTAATGTTGAATGCAAGATTATCAAAATTGTGTTAATTTTATTCTTAAAATCTATTAATTTTGATAATAAAATTAAATTATGGATAATTTTACACAATTAATAAATTTTTAAATTTACAAATGATATTATTTTGTTACAAATAAAATTTATTAATTAGGAGATAAAAAATGATAGTTACTAAAAAAGCTATTGATTTTACAGCACCAGCTGTATTAGGAAATAACCAAATAGTTGAAGATTTTAATCTTTATAAAAATATAGGACCAAAAGGCGCGGTAGTATTTTTCTATCCAAAAGACTTTACTTTTGTTTGCCCGTCTGAAATCATTGCTTTTGATAAAAGATATCAAGATTTTAAAGATAGAGGTATTGAAGTAATCGGCGTATCTTGCGATAATGAATTTTCTCACTTTGCATGGAAAAATATGCCAGTAAATCAAGGTGGTATAGGTCAAGTTAAATTTCCTTTAGTAGCTGATTTAACTAAACAAATTGCTAGAAATTTTGATGTTTTATTTGAAGAGGCAGTTGCTTTAAGAGGTTCTTTCTTACTTGATGCTGATGGAACAATTCGTCATGCAGTGATCAATGACTTACCACTTGGAAGAAACATTGATGAGATGATTAGAATGGTTGATACTATGTTATTTACTAATGAACATGGTGAAGTTTGCCCAGCTGGCTGGAACAAAGGTGATGAAGGTATGAAAGCTGACCCTAAAGGTGTTGCTGATTATCTAAGCAAAAACGAAGGTAAACTATAAAAACTAAAAGCCTGCTTATGTAGGCTTTTAATATTTTATTTATTCTACTCATTTATTTTTATATTTAATACTTTTAAAATTTAAAATCAAAATTTTTAACAAATAAAATAGTTTAAATTTGTTGATACTTGTGGATTAAATGCTATAATTTTGCTTTAAAAATTTAAAGGTTTTTTATGGCTGCTGATGATCAAGAAAAAACAGAAGAACCCACGTCCAAGAAAATAGAAGATGCTCGTAAAGAGGGTAATGTCCCAAAAAGTCAAGATGCATCCGCTGTGGCTGTACTTGTTATAGCTGTGGTTGTGGTGTTGTTTATGCTACCTTTTATAGGTGAGAGAATTAGTGGTTTATATAGGTTTTATCAAAGTTTTATAGGTATAGAACTTGATTTAAAAATCTTGCAAAAAATTATTATAAAAACTATGATAGAAATGTTTATTATGGTTTTACCTATTACTTTAACGATTATGGTTGCAGGTGTGCTTGGAAATTTAATGCAATTTGGTTTTATTTTTACCACCAAGCCCATCACTCCAAATTTTAACAAAATTAACCCTATTAATGGTCTTAAAAATCTTTTTTCTTTGAAAAAAATCATTGAAGCTTTAAAAATTACTCTTAAAGTTGGAGTGGTTTTTGGAATAGCTTTTGTTTTTTTATTGCAATTTATGAAAGAACTTCCTAGAGTAGAGCTTTATACGATTTATCCACAACTTTTATGGCTTAGGGATAAGGCTATTATACTTGCGGCTATTGTGATTATAGCTTTTTTGATTATTGGACTTTTAGATGTGCTTTTGGTAAGGTATCAGTACTTTAAAAATTTACGCATGAGCAAACAAGAAATCAAAGATGAATACAAACAAAGCGAAGGAGATCCTTTGGTAAAAGGAAGAATTCGTCGTTTGCAAATGGAAGCAGCAAGACGCAGAATGGTGCAAGATGTCGCTAGTGCTGATGTGGTGATTACTAACCCTACTCACTATGCGGTTGCTTTGCGTTATGATAGCTCTAAAGAAGCTGCACCAAAAGTTTTAGCTAAAGGAGTGGACTTTTTAGCTTTGCGTATAAAAGATATGGCATATGAATATAATGTGATGATTTATGAAAACCCTCCTTTAGCAAGAGAACTTTATAAAGCATGTGAGGTAAATGATCTTATTCCGCCAGAGCTTTTTAAAGCAGTGGCGGAAGTTTTAAGCTTTGTCTATACTTCTAATAGACAAAAATTTGCTGATAGATTAAAATAAATTTAGCTTTTTAATCAAGCTTATAATAGTCATAGTTATAGAAAGAGTGTAGATGCCTAAAAGTGCTATGCGGTGGGATTTGAGGTTGATTTTTTCCATGATTTTAATTCCAAGATAAACCCCTAGCATAGAGCTAAGTCCTACTAAGCTTCCATTTTGTAAGACTTCTTTATCAATGATGTCATTATATATAAAAGAACTAATCCCTGAAATGGAAGCAAAAATCACAAAAAATAAGCTAAGCGGCACTACTTTTTTGGTATCATAGCCTAAAAAATAAGCCAAAATAGGGGTGATTAAAAGCCCACCACCAATCCCTAAAGATATAGCAAAAATTCCTGTAAATACACCACAAATTAGCAAAATAGAATTTTTTAAGATATTAGAGTGGTTGATGTTTCCAATGGTGCTTTTTTGATTAAAAGCAAATTTTAAAAAGAATACAATACTCACGCATAGAAAAATACTTGTTAAAGTTATATCTGAAAAATACGAGAGTAAAAGCCCGCTAAACATCGCACCTAAAAAGCCTCCAAATCCTATGATAAGTCCATCTTTTAAGATTAAATTTTTCTTTTTATAGTTTAAATAGGAACCAAAAATAGAAGCAAAAATCATTTGTACAACAGAAATTGCAACAGCATGGTGAGAGCTAAGCCCTAAAGTAAGCATGAAAGGAACGATAATCATACCACCGCCTATGCCAAAAACCCCTGAAGCCATACCTGAAAAAATCCCTATAATCATATAAGGAAGTAAAGTTAAATCCATAATCTATACGCTTTAATCAAAAAAATATTGAGTAAATTCTTCGCCATATTTTTGTTCTAATATCTTATAAGTGTTGCTAATATTGTTTTTAAATTCTTGTGTTTTCCATGCATTAAATGTTAGAGCATTATTTTCGTATAATTCAAAAAATTTTTGCTTGTGTTTTTCATCTAATTCATCAAGGTAAATTTTATCATTTAAAGATTTTTTAAAATACAACATTAAAGCTTCATCTAAATATTTTAAAACCATAAATACAAAAATCATAATTGGCTGTCGTCTAAGAAATTCTGTACTTTGCTTAAAATCATGAACTAATTGTTGTTTGTGTTGGCGAACTAAAGTACAAGGATGGTTTTTTTCATTTTTATAAAATAGATCAAGAAACGCACACTCTCGCACACCTAAAAAATCTCCATCAAAATTAACTATAGGAAAATAAGGATAAATTTTACAAATTAAAGGTCTGATGCAATGAGGATGACATAGTCCTTTAGATGAACATTTGAGAAAATATATTTTTATTTTCTTTTTGTTATCTAGTGTAAAAATTTTTTCTTTAAAATTTAAAAATGTTTTATCTGAGAAATTATTTATCGATTGAAATTCTGGTTCCAGCAAAGGTATGATAACATCATCTTGATTGAGAAATTTAAAATTATCCGCATGAAAATTTTTACAACAATAACCATCACAAGTAGTGTAACATTCCTTAAAAAAAATAAATTCTGTTTCTTGTATTTTTTTAAAAAAATTATTTTTTTTACTCATGGTAAATTACTTTGTACATATAATTTCTATTAATTTTATAGTCTGTGTTTGATTATTAAAAGTTTTTGTTAAATAATCAATTTGTATATCATTAAATTTGATGTTATTTTGTTTTAAAGCACTTAAAAATATTTCTTGTGTTATAGGTGTAGGTGCTAAAGCTTTATCATAAAAATCATTATTAGTACTAAAGATATATAATTTTCCATTGTCTTTTAATGCTATATTGCAAAATAATAAAATTTTTTGGATATTTATTATATCATTGCATTCTAAAACACCGCAAGCATAAATTAAATCAAATTTAGAGTGATATTTTTCCATGTTTATTTTGGAAATATCTTCACAAAATACATTGTAGTTTTGCTTTTTTAAGTGTTCTATGGCTTCTTGAGAAAAATCTGTACCGATAGGATCGTATCCTTCTTGTTTTAAAAATTTTAGATTATTTCCCCAACCACATCCTATTTCAAGTATATTGATATTTTCTAAATTTTTGTTTATAAAATTTCTATAAAAGAAACTAACAAAATTTTCATTAGGATACAAAATACATCTTGAACGTTCTTTATAAATTTTTTCCCAAAGTTCATTATTCATTTTTATTCCTTGCTAAGTATTATACTTAACTATTCTAAATAAATTTTTATAATAAATTTTTTTCCATTTTTATAAAAAAAAGCAGGAAATTCTTTATTATTAGAAATTCTTAAAAGATTGAATTGTTCTTCTATAGTTTTATTAATATCAAGTTCGTGATCTTTTGGAGTTCTTTTTGGATAAAAACTTTCTTTTCCTTTTTGGGGTATTTTTGTTATATTTGGAAATTTTCTTAAGAAATCAAGGCATAATTTTATGGTAAAATTTGCTTGTTTGTCTCTTAGTTCTTCATAGAGTTCTAAGCCATTTAAAACCAGTGTTTTTTGTAAATATATATCACCATTATCTGTTTTTTCATCTGCTTCAAATAAAGTAAAAGTAATTTCATTTTTTCCTTCTAAAACTTGGTAAAAAAGAGGAGCCCATCCTTTACCTTGTGGTAAATTTGAAGCATGTATGACAATGTTGTTTTTATTTTTGCTTAAAAATTCTTTCGAGATTATTCGGTGGTAGGAAAGTATAAAAACTATATCATAATCCCTTATTTGTTCATGCTTGTAAAATACCAAAGAGTTAGGTATTAATTTTTGTAGTTTTTTAATATAGGGTACAAACCATTGATTAGGCGAAGTAAGTAAAGCTATTTTCATTATGCTACCTTTTCAAGAAAGGTAAAGTTATAAGAAGTATTAAGCTTACCCCCCCCCATAATATCCAAAAATAAAAACATGAGATAAAAATTATTATTTTCTTTGATTATTTTAAATTTATGTTTTAAATATAAATTTAAAGCTTTTGTGTTTTCTTTGAAAACACAAGCATTTAAAGTTTGAACTTTTAAAACATTGAAAGCATAGTTTTTAACTTCTTGCATTAAAAGTTCGCCTACACCTTTTTTTATACCATAGAGTCCAAATTCGCATGAATTGTTAGTTATATTGATAAAATCAATTACGCCTATAGCTTGTTTGCTATCATAAACTAAAAAGTATTTTTTAGTTGTATCTGTTTTTAGGCTAGATAAAAAGCTTAAATGCTCTTTTAAAGTGATATTTTGTGTTTTCATAAATTTAGCAATACTTTCATTATTTCGCCATTTTAAAACAAGCTTGATTTCTTCTTGATTTAAGTGGATAAAATCTTTTAAAACTATCATATAAAACTCTCCACTTCATAGCCTTTTTTAGCAAGCCAAGTTGCAATTTTTTCTTGATTTTTAGCATAAGCTATGGCTTTAAAATTTGCTTTTAAAATCAAAGCTTCGTTAACTAATGAGCTTGCGCTAATGATGAGTTTTTTACTTTCATTCATCAATCTAGCAAGGTTAGGTTGGTCTATTAGAATTTGTATATTAGGGTTTTTTTGGCTTAATTTTTGAAGTGAATTTAGATGAGAATTTGCTTTTGTGGTAGCTATGATGATAGTTTCATTTTTATTTAGTTTATTTGCTATATCAAAGGAAATGTTTTTTGGATCACTTCCTCCTATACAGATAAAATAATCATAAATTTTCTCTCTTTTTGTCTTGCTTTCTTGATAAAACTCATCGCGTATTAGAGCATAGGAAAAACCACATCTTAATTCACAATATTTTGGCACTAAATTTTCATAATCACTTTCTTTAGCATAAGCATTGACATTAAGTAAAATATCGCAAAAATGTTCTTTTATCTCATCATCAAAGCTAAGAATTTTAATTCCTGTTTCTAATTTTATGAGTTTTTCATCATCTGCAGTGATCTCATAATGATCAATGATTAAAAGATCAAATTTTTCCTTTTTGATGAGATTGATGAGTTCATATATACTAGCACTTGTTAACTCATACACAGGATAAGGAATTTCATCTATTAAAGAGCCTTTTAGTGGTAAACAAGCAAAAGATACATCTTGGTATTGTTTAGCTAGCAAAAGATCTCTTTTAATGTGTCCGTGTCCTATAGCGCTAGAACTATCGCTTCTAAAAAGAACTTTCAAATTTTACCTTTGTTGAATTGATAAAGTATTTTAGCAAATTCTAAGTCCTCAAAGGTGTCAATATCGCAAATTTTATTCCTTGGAAGTAAAAAGGCTTTAGAATGAGGTTTAAACATAAAATCTTCTTCTAGCCATGCTTCTTTTTTACCAAAGTAAAATGCACCGCCATCGTGATAAGCTTTAGTAAGATCTTGTGAACGTTTGTGATAATTTGACTCATCAAACATATAAACTTTGTTTTGTTCATCAAGGTAAAAACCTCTTTGTATAGGGTATTCAAATTCACAAGCTGAAAATAAAAATTTGCACCCATCTTGAATAAATTGCTTAAAAGCTTTTTGTAAGATAAACTCATCTATAAGTGGTGCAGTAGCATATAAACAACATACATTTTCATAGATTTTATCTTGCATTTTTAGGGTAATGATAGCATCTTGGATTACAGCAGTTGAGCTTGTATAATCATCACTTAATTCTTTTTTGCGCACAAAAGGAGCTTTTGCGCCATATTTTAAAGCTACTTCGATGATTTCATCATCATCACTTGAGATAATCACATCATCAAAAATGCCTGAATTTAAAGCACTTTCTACGCTATAAGCAATCAAAGGTTTTCCTAAAAAATCAATGATATTTTTTCTAGGAATGCGTTTAGAACCACCACGCGCTGGTATAATACAAAGATTCATATTAGCTCTCTTACTAGGATATAATAATCTTTTTGAATGAGAGATGAAAAATCATCAAGCCACTGTTTTGCATTAATAGAAATAATATGTGAATTTGCAAATGTTATTTTTTTAAAATTATTAGTTAGTTGCAATAAGGCAATTTGGTTATAAAGTAATAATTTTGATTTATTTTTTGAGGTATCTCTAACATAATATTTTATATCTCGGTTATATGATTGATTATTTTCATCTATTATTTTTCCACTAAAAGTTTTGTAATATCTATATGGAACTTGAATTTTTTCTTCTATAAAATGTGAAAAAGTATATCCACTTTCCTCTGTTCCGAAAAGAATTATTTTGCCATTTTCTTTAGCAAGCATATCGTAGACAGAATTTTCTCCAAAACAACTTGTAGTATTTTTTAAAAAGTATTGTTTTCTTTCGCCTTTAATTGCAAAAGAAAATATTGGATCATTTGTTCTTGTTACATTTTCTTGTGTCCGAAAAAATTCACTAAGAGCTCCCATTGTGCTTTTAGACTGTAATTTATTATATACTTGATTTTTGCAAAAACTATATGTGAAAGTGGGCATAATCATAGTTCCTTTTTTTCCTACAGCATCGTAAAAAGATTCTATTATGGTTTTTAAAAACATGTCCTTAGGAAGTAAGGGTGTTCCTAGGTGTAATAGACTAGAATGAATACATATTGTATCACCGTGTTGAATACCAACCTTGTTTCTTAATGTATCAATAAGATCTTTTCTTTTTATAATTTTATTTTTGCTTTGAAGTAGTTGCATTTTTATAGATAAATGAGTGTACTATTAAAATTTGATAAATTTAAGGTAAGAGCATTTAATGTTATACCTCCGCCTTGAGACCCTAAAAACAATTTTTTATCAGAACCATCAAAAATATATTCTTTGTTAATATGTAAATCAAAAAAAATTGTATTTGCACCCAAAGAGCCAAAAAAATTATACGCCATTTTTTTAGGAAGTTTATTGCAAGGTATTGAAAGATTTTCTACCATTTTTTTGTAAAAAAACTGATTAGGAGAGTGCAAGAAATAATATTCAATTTCTTTTGTTTTTAACATCAATTTTTTGTAGAATAAAGGATAATTTACTTGAGATTCTTCAAAAAAAATTCCATTGTTTACATAAAAATAACTAGCTCCCTGTTTATATGCTTCAATTGGAATAGTTTCTTTTTCAGTAAAAGATGTTAAATTTAATTCAGCATAAATATTTTTCGATGGACTATTTGATTTTTGAATTAAAAAAGCACAAGCATTATCACTTATATTTCTGTAAAAATTATCATCTTGAATTTTTTTACTAACTGTTTGACTGTAAGTTAATATGATATTGTTTATATTTGGATTATCTAAAAAAACAAACGCAAAAAATAAACCTTGTAAAACCGAAGAGCAAAATCCAGTTTTATCTAATAATATGGTATGATCTGATAACTGTAGTTTTTTGTGTATTATATTAGCTGTTTGAGGTGCTAAAAAATCCGGAGAAGGGGTAATAGATATTAGCATATCCAAATGGCTTTTATCAAAGTTTTCTAAAATTTTACTTATTGCTTTTATAGCAAGGTCGCTAGAATAGGTTTTACTATCTGCAATATAATGACAATCAAATCCTAAATTTTCTTTTATTTTTGTTATTTTAGTCTCATTGAGATAATTAAACTCTTCTTTAAATATTTTTTTTTCTGGTAAAACCAATGATACCATTTTTATATTGTGTTGATTAAATATCATTACACTCATACCATTGCTTTGGAAATCATTTTGGCTATACTTTCAAAATTTTCAAACGCTTCAGCTTTGATAAATTTAGAATTTAGTGATTTTTTGTAGTATTTTTCTATTTCACTAACCAAAGAAATAACATCCATACTATCGATGATTCCATCACTAAGAAGGTTTTTTGAGTTTTTATTTATATCAGATCTTCCTATATTATTAAAACATTCTTGGATTATATCCATGATAACTCCTATATTATTTCAATTTTATATATTGCTCTATATTTTCTATAGAAGTTAATTTTTCAGTATCTTCCATAGGAATTTCAATATTATATTTTTCTTGTAAGTTTAAGAAAAGGTTTGCCATATCTAAAGAGTCTATCCCTTGATCTTTTAAAGGTTTGTTTATTTCTAGTGTGTTTATATCAACTAAAACACCAACTTCTTTTAATATTTCTAAAATATCTTTAGCTTCAATTTTCATTTTTTTCCTTGTAATATAGCACTAGCCCAAGAAAGACCTGTGCCAAATCCTGAAATTAATATATTATTATAGCACTTTTCTTTTTGAAATTCATTTTCTAATAAAATTGGTATTGAAGAAGAAACGGTATTGCCATAAAAATTTGCGTCAAATGGAACTTTTTCTTCATCTAATTTTAATCGCTGTCTAAGAGTGTCAACTATATATTTACTACCTTGATGAAAAATAAAACGATCTATGTTATTAAGATTTATTTGCTCTTCTTGTAAAAAATCCATTATATGTTTTGGTATAGTAGTAGCGCTAAATTCAAACACTCCGCGTCCATTCATAGATAATATATCTTTTTCACAAAGAATGCTTGTGTATTTACTACCATCGGTTCCAAATTTAAATGATTTTATCTTATATTTATAGTCTTTACTTATATAGCTTACGCTTGCTCCATCACCAAATAATAAAGAAGTATTTTTATCATTATTATCTATAATTTTTCTATAAGGATCGCAGGTAAATAACAAACCGTGTTTTAGGTTATTATTTTGCATAAAAGAAAGTATAATAGAAAGTCCATATACATAGCCACTACATCCAAGCCCCACATCAAAACAAGCGCAATTTTTGGAAAGATTTAATTTGTTATGTAAAATTGCTGAAGTATGTGGAATTTTTACATCGGGGTTTTGTGAAATTAAAACCAAGCAATCAATATTAGATAAATCAATTTTGTGTTTTATTTTTTCAAATGCCTTTAAACATAAGGTAGAAGTTTTTTCTTCATCTGAACTTTTACTAAGACTTTGAAAGCCTATTTTTTCTTTAATAAACTCATCATTGATATCAAAATCTGTTTTTCTATCAAAATTAGAAATTTTATCAGAACAAATATAAGTTCCTATATCAGAAATACCTAGCATTAACATACCTTTATTTTAAACTAAAATAAATAAATCCCATAAATTTATCATTAAAATAAATTTCACTTTTTACAATTAAAAAATTAAAATTGCTTTTAAAAACAATCTTAATAGGATAAGATTTTTCTAATGGAATGTTTTGGAATTGCAATTTTGAAAAATACCATTTTCCTTTAACCTCATGAAACAATTTTGTTAGTAAATATTTGTTTAAAGCAACAATCTCTTCCATATAAGTAAAAACACTAGGATTATTTAAAATGATACTTTTTTCAGTATAATTAATTGTAATATTTTCTGTAATACTTTCTTCTAAATAAGGTTTAGAAAGCGTCGGTTTAGAAAGCGGGTTGTCAATTCCATATAAACAACAAAAAGAAGAATCTTTTTTTAAAAAATTACAAATAAATCTTAATTCTTGTAAATTATCAGGTTTAATATCGCTTAAGATGAGATTATTATGTGCTATATTATGAAAAGATAGTTCAAAATTTGATGCAATATTATCTTTGTATAAAGATAATATTGCATTGTAAATATCTGGACCATGTATATAATTACGATTTTCTTTAAAATTAAATTCTAATTCTTTTAGCATTTATTTTCCTTATAAATTAAAATATAAATGGTTTTAGTTCAGGTTCTTCGCTCATCCAAGCATAAATGTTTTGTTGGAGATATTCTATGCAAGAATTGTAAAAATCTTTATAATTATAAATATAAATGGCATTTTTTCCTAAAGAAAATTCTTTGATTATGGCTTTTTTTTCTTGCAAAAAGTAGTTAAAAAAATTAATATTAAGATTTCTTTTGTAGTTTTCCCCACAATATTCTTTATACAATACATGAAGATAAAATTTTTTATAAGTAATTTCATCATTTAACTGTATGGGATGATTAAATTCTTTGATATATCTATAAGGAACATGCATATTAAATTCTGCATGATGAACTATGGAGCAAGTCATATTTGGCTTCATACCCATACTTATCATTAAAATATTATCATATTTAAGCATATTATCATATGGGCTTTGTAAGCCATATGCAAAAGGAATTTGACAATCGCAAATCTTTGCATTTTTACCAAATGCTGTATAGGAAGCAAAAGGATGTAAACTTCTTATACTACCATCAAGATTTAATAAATAATTACCAAAAGCGCCTAAATTTGCCCATGTGTAACGATGAAATGGAGTATTTGTATTGCAAATTTGAAAACTCATAGTTTGAGTCATTATGGTGCTTTTTTCATTGCTAGCTTGCATTATACTTTCTATGATTAAATCAAGTAAATCTTTTTTGTTATTTGAGTCAAAACGTCCAAAATTTGCTAAATTTCCAGCAATAAATACTACTTCATGTTCAGGATTAATATTTTGAATTAGTGTGTTTTTTAAATCTTGTAATTTATAATCCATATATAATCCTTATTTTAAAAAATTTTTCCAAAAATCAACAAAGATATAATTAGATAGTATAAAACCTAAAGGAAGGTTAATCATAACACCCAAGCTAAAAGCTATTAGAGGCTTGTATCCTAGTAATAAAATTTGTTTAATATTTGCACTTAAACCTATACATAAAAAAGTCCAAGTAAAAATCCAATTTCTAAAATTTTTTATACTTGATAAAACTTCGCTTTGATAAATTTTACCATGATCTTGTAAAGAAATTATAAAAAATGTAGTAAAAATAGACATAAATATAAAACCCGCTATAAAAATAGGAAATCTTTGCCATATTAGTTTTATATCGGTTTTTTCGTTATTTTTCTTTTCCCAAAAAGTTATAGAAAGAAAAGCCACCAAAACAGCCCAAATACCAATAAACATATCACGACCTAGCACTTTTATTAGAGTAAAAGCTGCTATAGCTCTTTCATCTCCTATGGCTGATGCAGCAGCTATTCCCGCTGCATCAGCAAATTCTGATGTGCCTATCCATGCTCCAGCAACTCCAGGGTCTAAATTTAAAATTTTGCACAAAAATGGTAAAAATAGTATCATTAATATTGCCCAAAATACTACTATACTAATTGTTATTGAAATATGTTCTTGTTTGGCTTTTGCAGCATTTCCTATAACTATGGCAGCACTTACTCCACATATAGATCCTCCCCCACCTAATGTTACTCCAAATTTAGGATCAAGTTTAAAAAATTTAGTAGCGATAAAAAATATAGAGAAAAAAGTGATAATTGTGATTATACAAGCTTGTATGATCGCTATAGAGCCTGCTTGTATGATTAAAGTTAGCGGTAAGGTTGCTCCCATGAGTATAATGCCTATTTTGACATAAAATTCTGTAGTCAAGGTGTCTTTAAACCATTTGGGAGTATGGAAGATATTTCCTATTAAAAGTCCTATAATTAAGGCTATTAGTGGTGTTTCTAATTGCCAAGTTTTAGCAAATTCGTGAGCGCTAATAAAGTTAGTTAAAATAGAAAGTATAAAAATAATACTGAAGTTTGTGAGGTATTTTTTGATATTATATTTCATAAAAACAAAAGCAAAAGTAAAACATAAAGCAAAAAATATATAAAATAATATAATATTAAAAATGCTAAAATAGGATATTTTTTCAAAGATATTATCAAAATTCCAAGATGCAAATTTAATATCTATAAACTTATAAATAAAATTTAAGTCGAACATCCACAATATAGATATTATAACTACAATAAAAGAACTTATGAAAATTGCTTGAATATCTTCTTTTTTAAACCATTCCACTCAAAACCTTCCTATCAATCTTCCCATTTGCATTTAAAGCAAATTGTTCTATTTTAACAAATTTCTTAGGTATCATGTAAGCAGGGAGTTTATCTTTTAAAAAGTTTTTAAAATCTAACTCTTCCTTGCTTTCATAAAAACAAATAATTTCTTCTTTAAAAATACAAGCACAATTTCTTATATTCTCATGAGAATTTATAATACTTTCTATCTCTCCAAGTTCTATACGATGACCCATATATTTGATTTGATGATCTATCCTTCCATAACATAAAAGTTCGCCAAATTCATTATAAGCTACCACATCACCTGTTTTATAAAGTAAGTCTAGGTAATTATCATGCAAAGGATTTTGCACAAAAGCTTGCTTTGTTTTTTCTTTATCGTTGTAATACCCTAAAGAAAGACAAGTTCCCCTTACATAAAGCTCTCCTTTAACTCCCACTTGACTTGGAGTAATTAAATTTAAATTCTCATCAAAGACTAAAAGCTGAGTATTTTTACAAGCTTTTCCTATAGGTAAAAGCTCATCATCACTAAATTGTCTATTAACTATGTAAAAAGAGCATACATCGGTAATTTCAGTAGGTCCATAAAGATTAGCAAATAAAGCACTAGGAAGGTATTTACGCCAAATGTTGAGTTGTTTATTTGGCATGATTTCACCACAAAAAAGAATTTTGTTTAAATTTTTTAATTTGGCACTATCTACTGCATTAGTATTAGCAAAATAAATCAGCACAGAAGGCACCCAAAAAATTGTTGTTATTTTTTCTTGTTCTAAATACTCTAAAATTTTATTTGGGAAAGCAAAAAGATGATTTGGCAGTATATGAAGCGTAGCACCCATTTTAACGCAGCTAAATATATCTAATATGCTATTATCAAAGTAAAATGGTGCTTGATTAGCCAGTATATCTTCATGATCTAGTTTAAAAGTCTCACATACCCAAAAAGTATAATCAATAACACTTTTATGGCTTATACTTACTCCTTTTGGGGTTCCTGTGCTTCCACTTGTAAAAAAGACATAAAGTAAATTAGTATCTATGTGATTGTCTAAAGCTTTTTCTAAAGTATTTTCGTTTATATCAAAATTTTCAAAATCTTCTGTGAAAATGGTATCAAGATTAAAATCTAAATTTAACTTTTTAGAAGTGATTAAAAGCTTTGGTTTTAAAACTTCTATAACTTTTTCTACACGCTCTTTAGGACTTTTTTCATCTAAAAGCGTATAAAAATTTCCACTTTTTGCTACACCAAAAAAAGAAATCAAACAATCAATCCCTTTAGGAAGTATTATTAATACAGGCTCTTGTGTACTTTTAGTAGGAAGCTTAGAAAGAATTTTACTTGCTATTTTTTTACTTAAATCATCAAATTCTTTATAGTTTATACTTCTACCATTAAACTCAACAAAAGCATTTTTACTTCTAAATTTAGCAACACTTTCTTGTAAAAAATCATCGACGTGGGTTATCATGAGTTTCCTTGAAAAATTTTAGTTATAATAGCATAAATTATAATTAAGAAAGAAAATTATGCTTGTTAATCAAATCTATTTCATAGACTCTTGTGATGATGTTGAATTAAATGTAAAAAGAGAAAGTAAGTTAGAATATAGAATTACTTATGATGATAGTAAACAAATGAAAGCTATTGTTTTTATGATAGGCGCATATGGATCAAGTATATCTATGATGGAGTTTGATAGGCAATATATTGCTCAAAAATTTGATGTAATTGTTGTTAATGTTGTATATTGGTGTTTTGGAACAAGACTGAGCGATGAGAAACAATATAGTGCAAAATTAATGGTTTTGGAAGAAGATTTATTAAGCTTAAAAAGAGTTATATTGGATATGCAAATAAACAATAAGGATTTGCATATTGATTCTGCGGGATATTATATAAATATTTTAGATCAACATATTCAAAAATTAAAAGATGAGTCTAAAATCAATAGCGATTTTCAAGTTAGTATTACTTCAACTTTAATACCGCCACATAATGAGTATCAAAATTATGGCATAATGGCAGCAATTGATCATATTAATGTTTTAAAGGATATTTGCAAAAAATATCCACAATTTCAATACTTGCCTAAAATATATGGAGGATGCTCTTATGGAGGTTATCTGTCGTTATTGATTTCCAAAATAGCTCCTTGGCATGTAAATGCTGTTTTAGACAATTCCGGGGAAGCTTTGCTTTTGTTAAGATATATTATAGGCAGAGAATTAAATCAAGTGGAATTTAACATCAAACAGAAAAATATTTCAATTGGTTGTTATTTAAAAACATATTGGAATACCAACCCTAATTCGCCTTTTTGTTTTAAAAATGAAAATTATTTGATTAGAGCTTTGCTTAATCCAATCCACTTGAGTATACAGGCTCAAAAAAATAATACTATAGAATACGTAAGCTATCATAGCTCTATTGATTTGATGAGTCCTGTAAAAGATAAAATTCAGTTGATACAAATATATCAACTATTAGGTTATAATGTAGATTTTAAATTAATTAAAGATATAGATATTGACGGTAGATTTATTAAACATTCAGATCATGGCGGAGGTATTACTATAAAAGCATTATTTAAAAAAGAATTGCCTAAAATACTTGAGAAATTTCGAGATAAGAATTTTAAAATCAAATATGATGAAATTTGCTATCCTTGTGAAAATAGGAAATTTATTTTTAAAGATATTGATAATAAATTTGAATTGAATATTATTTAGACAAAAGAAGGAAAATATGGATAATTTTTTTGACACCCTACATGATAAAGAATTTATTTTCGCCCCAAAATGTTACACTACATGTGATGGTGGATGTTGCCATAATATTTATGCAAGGTATTTTAAATTTAACACTTCTAAAGATGTTGTTTTACCGGTAGTAGAAGCTGAGTATTTATCTTTGTTGAAAGCAGGAAATAATTATCTTGACAATCATAATAAGGTAATATATGAGTTAAAAAATAGGAAAAAATTTGTGGTGTATTTTGTTAAGTGTTCTTTAGGTGGTTTGTGTAATCCACATAATTTAAGACCTTTAATATGCAAACTGTATCCTTATTATCCAAAGGTTGATTTTGACGGTAATTTTTTAGGTGTAAAACCTTGTGCTTTGTTTGATATTTTCTATAAAAATAAAAAAAATAATTTTTGCACTATCACACATACAGCAGATAAAGATTTTATCAATGAATTTGACCAAAATACAAAAATACTACAACAAGAACCAATTATGATATTTATTTTTAAAATTTTAGAATACATAGAAGAGGCTTTAAAAAAATATACTTATGAGTATTATGGAAAAAAAGTATATTTAGATGAAATGTCTGAAAATGAAAAATATGATTTTTTTGCCATGCAAGAATTAAATTCAATAACCCTAAAAGCATATAAAAATGATGATTTTATCAATAAGGTTCAAAATCTATATGATATTTTAGAACAAAAATATCAAGAAAGATTTTATAAATATTTCAAAGATTAATTTAAGGCTTGTGTGAGCATTTTTTGAATGCTTTGAAAATCTTTGAAATTATCTGGCGTGATAAATTTAGCATTCAGTGGCTTATTGAAGATTTTTTCAATTTCCATTATAAGCTTCATTATATCGACGCTGTCAATGATGTCATCTTCGACTAAATTTTTTGTATCTTCGTTTATGTCATCTCGTTCTATATTTTTAAATAAAGTTTTGATGACGGTTGTTGAAATTTCCATAAATTTTTCTCCTTGAGATATATTTTTTATCTTGTTATTCTATAATTTTTCTTCGCTTTATAAGATTATTAAATTTTAATTTTTCTATTAAATCTTTTAATTTATAAGCTTGCATATCAAGTTTTGAGGCTATATCTAAAACATCGTTTTTGCCATCACAAAAGGCTAAAAAATCAGCCGAGATCGGTTTTTTGGCAACTCCTTGGTTTAGAGTATGATATAAATCTCTTTTACCCAAATTTGGTTCACAAAAAGTTGTGATTTGATAAATTTCATTCACTTCCAAATTCATGATGATTTCTTGTATGGCTTTTAAGCCACCTTGCAATCCTTCTTCACTGATAAAACTTAAATCATCTTTGCTAGTGTGATATTCTTTATAATCACCAAATCTAGTCCTACACACACAAACTACGGGTAAATTCACCAAAGGAGAACAAAATTGTCTTTCGTTGCCACCTCTATCTAAAAAGCTAAATTCTTTAAAATTATTTTTATCTTTTAAAGTGTGCAGGGCTACTTTGTCTGCTAGGGTATTTTCATTTGGAGTGTGAATGAGTGAGTAAGCATTATCATCACCTATGCAAGAGAGTGCAAAACCTGCTTTGGTGTGTTTTTGTAAATGTTTTAAGTGTTTGTTAAGATAGACTATGCTTCCTATAGTTTCAGGAGCAAAAATAAAACGATAATTGTATTTTCTCTCTTTGAGTTCTAAAAGCCATTTAGCTAAAAACGCAGCTACCACAGGGCCACTTAGCTCGTTATTTGCCATGGATGGATGACAAAGGTAAGTGGAAATTAAAATTTCATCTTTTATTTCTTGTGTGCTAGGTATGAGTAGATCAGCATAGTTTAAAACCCCATTTTCATGGTGTTTTGCATCGATGAAAACTTTATATTTTCCTTCTTTTAGTTTAACTCTATCTTCATGTTTTATACAAAAACCCCAACGCCTTTTATAATAACTTGTCACATAAGGTATGGCATCTGGATAATTTTCTATAGAGTATAAATGCTCTTGTAGCTCATCTAGTGAGATTTCATCATTTATACCTTCGCTATAGTTTAACACATGTAAATTATTTTGTTTAAAATCACAAATTTTTTCTCCATCTGGAGTGATGATATAAGCATCGTTTATCTCCCATTCAGCAGGCACCTCCCAGTCAAATACCTTACTTCCGCTTGCTATAGAGTGAATTTTTAATATACCCCCTCCAATAGCCTCATCAAGTATTTTTAAGCTTTGTCTAAAGCCAACTCCTGTAATGCTTCTGCATATAGGAAAAAGTTCACAAGCTAGCTCATACATACTTTTACTCACAACAAGCCTTTTTAGTTTCTTCTAAAATCTTAAATAAACTATCTTTAATAAATTGTGCTTCTTTTAGACTCATTTCTTGATGAGCAGGTATGCTAAGCTCGGCTTTATAAAAATTATCCGCATTTTCTAAAAATAAATTTCCATATAAATTTTTATAATAACTAAACTCATAAGTAGGCTTATAATGCACTTGTACACCTATGCCCAAATTTAATAATTTTGCAAAAATAATCTCTTTTTGGCAATAAAACTCAGGAAAAAGCAAAATAGGATATAAATGTCTTGAGCTTTTTTTATAATCTTTGATTTTTATAGTGCTAAAATAAGGATTTTTTTCAAATTCTTTATCGTAAAAACTTGTAATGATTTCTCTTTTTTCTAGCATATTATCAAGTTTTTTAAGTTGATTTATACCCAAAGCACAAGCAACATCACTCAAACGATAATTATAGCCTAGTTCAATCATATCACTATCCCAAAGTCTTTTTTTGACTATGCCATGACTTCTTAAAAGCTTGATTTTTGAGATTAATTCCTCATCATTGCTAACGACTGCACCACCCTCAAAGGTTGTGATAGGTTTAACTGGATGAAAAGAAAATATGCTCAAATCTCCCATAGAGCCTACTTTTTGATCTTTATAAATAGCACCTAGGGCATGACTTGCATCATCAATTAGTGGGATGTTGTATCGTTTGGCTAAGGCTAAAATTTCATCCATTTCTACACTATTTCCCGCAAAATCAACCACGCAAATTGCTCCTATATTAGAGCTATCTTGGCTTAATCTTAAAGCAAGTTTTTTCTCATCAATATTTCCATCACTTTTTACATCTATAAACTCAACCCTAGCACCTGCCATTAAAGCTGCATTTGCAGTTGCAGCAAAGGTAATGGGAGTTGTTAAGACAATTTTTTCTTTTACATTTAAAGATAAATACGCAAGGTGTAAGGCAGAAGTAGCTGAATTTAGTACGCAAGCATATTTTACACCCACATATTCACAAAGGGCTTGTTCAAATTCTTCAACCTTTTTTCCTCCGGTTAAAAAATCATCTTTTAAAGCTTTACAAACTGCTTGTATGTCTTGTTCGTCAATATTTTGATGAGAATAAGTTATCATTTTTCAAGCTCTGTATGATTTATTATATTTAAAAGCTCTTCTTGGCTAATCCATTCTTTATTATTATCTGAGCTATAAGAAAAGCCATTGGAAACTTTTTTTCCTTTTTGTCCTTTTGCATTTATGCTAAAATCAATTTCCATATTAGTAAATTTAATACTTGGACTAATGGCATAATAATTTTCAAATTCATAAGTTAAGTGACTATCATCACTTGAAATCATAATTTCATGTAGTTTTTCACCTGCTCTTATGCCTATGATTTTATGAGCTAAATTAGGAGCCATGGTTTTAGCTAAATCTACAATTTTCATAGAAGGAATTTTTGGCACGAAAATTTCCCCTCCATGCATGTATGTAAAGTTATTCAGCACGAAATTAACCCCATCTTCTAAAGATATCCAAAATCTTGTCATTCTCTCATCTGTGATGGGAAGTTCTTTAGCACCTTCATTGATTAGCTTTTTAAAAAATGGTATAACAGAGCCTCTTGAGCCTACTACATTTCCATATCTTGTAACGCTAAATTTAGTATGAGAATTTCCTGCTATGTTATTTGCTGCTACAAAAAGCTTATCGCTTGCAAGCTTTGTAGCTCCGTATAAATTAATAGGATTACATGCTTTATCGGTTGAAAGAGCGATACATTTTTCAACATTATTTTCCAAACACGCATCAATTACATTTTGCGCTCCATGGATATTAGTTTTTATACATTCCATTGGATTATATTCTGCAATTGGCACATGTTTCATAGCAGCTGCATGGATGACAAAATCAACATCCTTCATTGCTATATTTAATCTTTCTTTATCTCTTACATCACCTATAAAATAACGCATGCTATTATCATTAAATTCTCTTGCCATTTCAAATTGCTTGAGTTCATCGCGTGAATAAATGATGATTTTTTTAGGTTTGTATTTTTGAAGTAAAGTTTTAGTATAAGTTTTTCCAAAACTTCCTGTACCACCGGTGATTAAAATGCTTTTTCCATTAAACATATATATTTTCCTATTACTTGACTAAGTTTTTATATCGGCTGAAAATAAAATTATTTTAAAATTCTTGGTAAAGTTATACCTGTTTGGGCTTGGTATTTGCCTTTTTTATCAGCATATGTTACATCACAAGGCTCATCTCCTTGTAAAAACAAAACTTGAGCTATACCTTCATTGGCATAAATTTTAGCAGGTAGTGGGGTTGTGTTTGAAATTTCTATAGTGATATGTCCTTCAAAACCTGGCTCAAAAGGAGTTACATTCACTATAATACCACATCTTGCATAAGTACTTTTACCAAGGCAAATAGCTAAAACATCATTTGGCATTTTAAAATACTCAACCGTTCTAGCAAGCGCGAAAGAATTTGCAGGTACTATACATACATCACCTACAAAATCTACTACATTTTCTTCTACAAAATTTTTAGGATCTACAACAGTGGAATTTACATTGGTAAAAATTTTAAATTCTCTTCCAACTCTTATATCATATCCATAGCTTGAAAGCCCATAACTAACTATACCTTTGCCTATATTTGCTTCGCAAAATGGCTCTATCATATTGTGTTCTAATGCCATTTTTTTGATCCAATTATCTGCTTTTAAGCCCATTTTTGTCCTTTATAATTAAAGTGAATTTTTAAATTATATCTTAAAATAAAAGTAAAAAATAAATAATTGAAGTTATTTTTAGTATTTTTATATATAATTATAAATTAAGTCTTATAAATTAAGGAGAATATATGACAAAAGAAGAAATCAAAGAACTAATGCAACTTTTTGCAGAAGCAAGTATAAGCAAGATTAAAATAAAAGAACAAGATGGATTTGAAATAGAACTAGAAAAAGATTTATGTTGTGAATTACCGGCTCCAGCTCCTGTTGCTCCAGCTCCACAGCCAATTAATGTAAATGTAGTTAATGAGACCAAAGCAAGCTCAAACTCTTCTAATAAACCAACTATCAATAGCCCTATGGTAGGTACTTTTTATCAAGCTCCAAGCCCAGGTGCAGCACCTTTTGCTAAAGCAGGACAAACTATTAAAAAAGGAAGCACTATAGCAATTATTGAAGCGATGAAAATCATGAATGAAATCGAAGCTGAATATGACTGTAGAATAGTAGAAGTTTTAGTTGCAGATGGTCAGCCTGTAGAATTTGGCATGCCTTTATTTGTGGTGGAGAAATTATAAAATGGAAATTAAAAAAGTTTTAATAGCAAATCGTGGAGAAATTGCATTAAGAGCTTTAAGAACTGTAAAAGAAATGGGAAAAAAAGCAATTTGTGTGTATTCTACTGCAGATAAAGATGCTTTGTATTTAAAATACGCTGATGCGAGTATTTGTATAGGAAATGCTAGAAGTTCAGAAAGTTATTTAAATATCCCAGCTATTATTAGTGCGGCTGAAATTAGCGAAGCGGATGCGATTTTTCCAGGATATGGATTTTTAAGTGAAAATCAAAATTTTGTTGAAATTTGTGCAAAACATAATATCAAATTCATAGGCCCTTCAGTAGCTGCTATGGCGCTAATGAGTGATAAAAGTAAAGCAAAACAAGTAATGCAAAGAGCAGGTGTGCCTGTAATCCCAGGAAGCGATGGAGCTTTGGGTGGGGTTGAAGCAGCAAAAAAACTTGCTAAAGAAATAGGCTATCCTGTGATTTTAAAAGCAGCAGCAGGCGGTGGTGGCCGTGGTATGCGTGTAGTTGAAGATGAAAAAGATTTGGAAAAAGCTTATTGGTCAGCAGAAAGTGAAGCTATGAGTGCTTTTGGCGATGGTACTATGTATATGGAAAAATACATTCAAAACCCACGTCACATAGAAGTACAAATCATAGGAGATAGCTTTGGTAATGTGATACATTTGGGTGAGAGAGATTGTTCTATGCAAAGACGCCATCAAAAGCTTATAGAAGAATCTCCTGCAATTTTACTAGATGAAAAAACAAGAGCAAGACTCCATGAAACAGCAGTTAAAGCTGCTAAGGCTATTGATTATGAGGGTGCGGGAACTTTTGAATTTTTAGTGGATAAAAATTTAGATTTTTATTTTATCGAGATGAATACGCGTTTGCAGGTTGAGCATTGTGTAAGTGAGATGGTAAGTGGGGTAGATATTATCGAGCTTATGATTAAAGTAGCAGAAGGGTATCCTTTACCAAAGCAAGAAGAAATTAAACTTAAAGGTCATTCTATAGAATGTAGAATCACTGCTGAAGATTCCAAAACTTTCTTACCTTGCCCAGGTAAAATCACAAAATACGTAGCTCCAGCAGGACGCAATGTAAGAATGGAAAGTCATTGTTATCAAGATTATAGCGTGCCTCCTTATTATGATTCTATGATTGGAAAATTAGTCGTTTGGGGAGAAGATAGGAACACAGCTATTTCTAAAATGAAAATAGCCTTGCAAGAGCTTATTGTAGGTGGGATTAAAACAACTAAAGATTTTCATTTAGCAATGATGGATAATGCAGATTTTATCAATAATAATTATGATACAAATTATCTTTCAAGACATTAATTTAAGATAGGTTTAACCTATCTTAATTCTTCTATATGAGCATTTGCTCTGATTTTATCAAGATGATTTTTTAAGGCTTGTTCTTTTTGAGTTAGAGTATAGACATTGCTAACTTGATCTTTGATTAAGTCAAATTCGATAGGATTTTTACCATATTTTGCTTTTACAAAATATACTATATAAGCATTTTCACCATTTAATACTGGAGTAAATTCTCCTATTTTTGTATTATTTAACAAAGCAAGTAATCTTGGATCTAAACTAGCTGCGTTTAAACTAATGGCTTTTGATTTAATTTGAGAATTTTTATACATAGGATTTTGTGCAAGTTGTTGTAAAAGTTCTGGATTAGTAGAATTATAAACAACTAAGTCTATATTTGAAAAAGTGCTAAATTTATCAAGATTGCTTTCATAAAAATGTTTTAGTGTTTCATCATCGATATTGATTTTTGCATTTTGCATTATGCTTCTATAAAGCTTTTCTCTTTCAAGATCTTTTCTAACCTTATTTTTAAAAACTTCAAAACTTAAACCATCTTTTTCTATCTTTGATTGCAGGCCATTAATGTCAGTTTTATTGCCTTTTGCTATTTGGGCTAATTTTTCATTAAGTTCAAAAGTACTTACATAAATTCCTAGCTTTTTAACTTCGCTTTGTTGAACTTTATCATCTACTAAAAATGCTATAGCTTTTTGTTTATCGTCAGTTTTTAATTCTTTCATGGTTTGTTCTATATCATAAAGAGTAATAGGTTGATTTTCTACTACCATTGCTACGCCACCAAGGGTTTGAGCATATAAAATATTTGCAGCAAAACAACAAGATATTAAAAATTTTCTCATATAAAACCTTTATTTAAGTGTAAATATAGCATTATAACAATAAAAATTTAAAAAAGGTAAAAATATGCAAGAAATCACAACGCGTTTTGCTCCTTCTCCAACAGGATATTTGCACATAGGAGGGCTTAGAACGGCTTTATATAATTATCTTTATGCAAGAAAAAATAAGGGTAAATTTTTATTGCGTATTGAAGATACGGATTTAAAAAGAAATTCACAAGAAGCTACACAAGCTATTATAGAAGCATTTAAATGGTGTGGGCTTGATTATGATGGGACGATTGAGTATCAATCCCAAAGATTTGAAATTTATAAAAAATACATTCAAAAATTATTAGATGAGGGTAAGGCTTATTATTGTTATATGAGCAAAGAAGAGCTTGATGAGTTAAGAGCTAAGCAAGAAGCAGCCAAAGAGCGCCCAAAATACGATGGTAGATATAGAGATTTTAAAGGAACTCCCCCAAGTGGTATTGAGCCTGTGGTGCGTATAAAAGCACCACAAAGTGGAGAGATTAAATTTATAGATGGTATTAAAGGCGAGGTTAGTTTTAAGGCTGAAGATATTTTAGATGATTTTGTAATTGCAAGAAGCGATGGTAGCCCAATTTATAATCTAACTGTTGTAATTGATGATGCACTAATGGGTGTGAGTGATGTTATAAGAGGGGATGATCATTTATCAAATACCCCAAAACAAATCGTTCTTTATGAGGCACTAGGCTTTAAAATTCCTAAATTTTATCATGTGGCTATGATACATGGTGAAGATGGTAAAAAACTTTCTAAGCGTCATGGGGCAACTGATGTGATGGAGTATAAAAATATGGGAATTTTACCTCAAGCCTTGTTAAATTTTTTAGTGCGTCTTGGTTGGAGTCATGGTGATGATGAAATTTTTTCTTTAGAAAGTATGCAAGAGCTTTTTGATCCAAATCATATTAATAAAAGTGCTTCTTGTTATAATTTTAAAAAGCTAGAATGGCTTAATGCTCATTATATTAAAACTTTACCTTTTGAAGAAATCAATAGACAATTAAAAGATTTAGGTTTTGATTTAAGTCAGTATGAAAAAGCGGGATTTTTACTGGATATGTTAAGAGAGAGAGCTAAAACCTTACATGATATTATTAGTGGGGCTAAAGTGTTACTAAATGACCCAAAAGAATACGATCAAAAGGCTGTAGATAAATTTCTTAATGTAACAAATTTAACTTATTTGGAAAAATACGCTATGGTTTTAAATGAGCAAAAAAATGCTTGCGAATTTGAAGAATTAACTAATCAATTCTTAGAAGAAAATAATCTTAAGTTAAAAGATCTAGCTCAAGCCATACGCATTGCACTCACTGGAAGCTCGGTAAGTCCTAGTATATTTGAAGTATTAGAATTTTTAGGAGTGCAAAAAGCTAAGCTTAGAATAGAAAATTTACTAACTTACATGAAGGGGAAATAATGAATTTAAAAGAAGAGGCTTTAGAATACCACTTAGGGGGTAAAGTAGATATTGTTGCTAGAAAGCCTATGGATAGTGCGCATGATTTATCTTTAGCTTATTCTCCGGGGGTTGCTGAACCTTGTGTTGAGATAGCAAAAGATGAAACCTTAGTTTATAAATACACTAATAAAGCTAATTTAGTTGCCATAGTAAGTGATGGTAGTGCGGTTTTGGGACTTGGCAATATAGGAGCAAGTGCAAGTAAGCCTGTGATGGAAGGAAAGGCTTGTTTGTTTAAAAAATTTGCTAATGTTAATGCTTATGATTTGGAAATTAATGCTCATAGTGTAGATGAGATTGTTACCTTTTGTAAAGCTATAGCACCTACTTTTGGAGGAATTAATTTAGAAGATATTTCAGCGCCAAAATGCTTTGAAATAGAAGCTGCTTTGCAAGATCTTGGAATTCCAGTAATGCATGACGATCAACACGGAACTGCGATTATTTCTACAGCAGGATTAATGAATGCTATGGAAATTAGTGGTAAAAAATTTGAGGATATTAAAGTAGTAGTAAGTGGTGCGGGTGCAGCGGGTATTGCAAGTGCTAGAATGTATAGAAATTTAGGGGTTAAAAATATCGTTTTAGTAGATAGTAAGGGTGTGATTAATACTCAAAGAGATGATTTAAATAAATACAAACTAGAATTTGTAAGTGATACTAAAGATAGTACTTTAAGAGAGGCTTTAAAAGGTGCTGATGTGTTTTTGGGTTTAAGTGCACCTAAGATTTTAGATGATGAGATGATTTTAAGTATGGCTAAAGATCCTGTGATTTTTGCACTAGCTAATCCTGTGCCTGAAGTAATGCCTGAAGATGTTAAAAGGGTTAGAAATGATGCTATAGTTGGAACAGGTAGAAGTGATTATCCAAATCAAATTAACAATGTTTTAGGTTTTCCTTTTATTTTTAGAGGAGCCTTAGATGTAAAAGCGACTAAAATCACTGAAAATATGAAAGTAGCTGCTGCTAAAGCTTTGGCTGATTTAGCTAAGCTTGAAGTAACTGATGAGGTAAAACAAGCTTATGGGGTAGAAGAGCTTAGCTTTGGTAGAGATTATGTGATACCAAAACCATTTGATAGCAGGGTAAAAGCTGTAGTTAGTGCTGCTGTGGCAAAAGCTGCGGTTGAAGATGGAGTGGCTTTGGTAAAAGAATTTGACTATCAAAAATATCTAGCAAGTTTACAATAGTTTTTATAGATTAAGTTTTATTTAAAATATTTTTTTGAATAAAACTTAATTTTTATTTTCAATCTTTCAATTTGACTTTTCTATTATTTTAATTTTTTACTTAATAATCTAAGATTACAAAATAATTTTTTACAATAAATGTTAAATTTTGATATAAATTTTAGTATTGATTATATTTTTAATTAAATTAATTTATATTTAAGATATTTTTTTATAGGATACTAATACTTAATCATAGAAAGGCTAAGATGGTTTTTGGAAAGATAGATTATCTTAATTTACTCCCTTTGCATATCTATCTTAAAAAAGCAGCTTTTCCTAGCTATGTTAAGCAAACTACAGAATACAAAAAAGGGGTTCCTAGTAAGCTAAATCGCCATTTGTATTTTAGACGCATTGACGCAGCGATTATTTCAAGTATTGAAAGTCGTAGAAAAAAATACAAAACCTTAAATGTGGGAATTTGCGCAAGCAAAAAGGTAAAAAGCGTTTTAGTAAAAAAACATTCTCAAAGCAAAGAAGATGCAAGTTCTGCAACTTCTAATGCTCTTGCAAAAGTTTTAAAGCAAAAAGGGGAGGTTATCATCGGTGATAAGGCTTTAAAACTTTATTTGCAAAATCCAAAAGATTATATTGATTTGTGTGAATTATGGTATGAAAAGACAAAACTACCTTTTGTTTTTGCACGCTTTTCTTGTGTTAAAAATTTTTCTATTTATAAAAAAATGATGAAAAATTTCACAAAAAGTAAAATTTTCATTCCACAATATATTTTGCTAGATTATTCTAAATCAAGAAATCTTTCTCAAAAGGAAATTAGCGCATACTTAAAGCTAATTTATTACAAAATAGGAACAAAGGAGCAAATGGCGCTAAAAAAATTTTTAGCTAAAACAAACAGCAAGATACTATAAAAAGGACAATTTATGAGTATGGCTAAACAATATATCAACGAAACTTTAGAAAAAATTCAAACAATATCCCCAAGACAACCTATCTTTTTTCAAGCAGCAACTGAGGTATTAAATTCTTTAGAGCCTTTACTTGAATCTAACAAAACTTATCAAGATCATGCAATATTAGAGCGTATTGTAATGCCTGAAAAAACAACTATATTTAGAGTTGTATATATCAATGATGCAGGTAAAGCTCAAACACATTTTGGCTATAGAGTGCAGTTTAATTCTAGTTTAGGTCCTTATAAAGGTGGACTTAGATTTCATCCTAGTGTAAATTTGGATGTTTTGAAATTTTTAGGTTTTGAGCAAATTTTCAAAAACTCTTTAACGGGTTTGATGATAGGCGGTGCTAAAGGTGGAGCAAATTTTGACCCTAAAGGTAAAAGCGAAGCAGAAATTATGCGTTTTTGTCAAGCTTTTATGGCTGAACTTTCAAAAATCATAGGTGCAAGCACTGATGTGCCAGCGGGTGATATAGGGGTTGGTGCTAGGGAAATTGGATATATGTTTGGAGCTTATAAAAAAATTAGCTCTAATTTTGATGGAACTTTAACGGGAAAGAAAATTCCATGGGGTGGAAGCTTAGCAAGAACAGAAGCAACAGGGTATGGCTGTGTGTATTTTACTCAAGAAATGCTAGCAAAATATAACAATGCATTAGAAGGAAAAGAATGTGCAGTCTCAGGTAGTGGAAATGTGGCAATTTATACCATAGAAAAACTATACCAACTTGGTGCAAAAGCAATCACAATAAGCGATAGTGATGGATTTGTTTATGATAAAGATGGAATAGATTTAGATTTATTAAAAGAAATTAAAGAAGTAAAAAGAGCTAGGGTGAGTGATTATGCAGCGCTTAAAAAAGGTGCTATTTTTACTCCAAAAAGTGCATATAAACAAGGTTGCAATGGAGTATGGAGTATACCTTGTGATATAGCTTTTCCAAGTGCTACGCAAAATGAATTAAATTTAGAAGATATTAAAACCTTATATCACAATGGTTGTCGCATGGTAGCAGAAGGGGCTAATATGCCAAGCACACTTGAAGCGATTGATTTTATGTTAAATCAAAAAGACTTTTTATTTGCTCCAGCTAAGGCTGCAAATGCAGGCGGTGTAGCGACTTCTCAACTTGAAATGCAGCAAAACGCAAGTATGTGTCAATGGAGTTTTGAGGAAGTTGATGCAAAATTGCATAAGATTATGAAAAATATTTTTGAAAACTCATACGAGTGTGCAAAAGCTTATAATCATGAAGGAAATTTAGTAGTAGGTTCAAACATAGCAGGCTTTAAAAAAGTAGCTGATGCGATGATTGATCATGGTTATATTTAAAAAGATGGCTTAAATGCCATCTTTAATGCATATAAAAAAAGCTTGTTATTTGATTAGCAATTTTTTCTTCTAAAGATTCTTTGGCTCTATCTATATTGCTAAGATAAGCAGTTCTTGCTAAAAGCGAGGTGCTTTGAGTAGAGTTTTTGGAGCTAATTTGTAAATTAACTTGCAAAAGATAATAATTTTCTACTTCCATTTCAAAAACATTATCTATTTTATCAAAGTCATTATAAAAAAATCTCGCATTAGAAGCAATTAGTCTTTGTGCATAAGAAAATTTCTTAAAATCTACTATATTGATATAAATTTTATAATCACTTTGAGTATTATCTAAAACTAATCCCAAATTTTGTAATTTTTGAGTGAGTTTGGCTTCTAAATTTGTGTTTAATTTTGAAGGATTATTGATGTGTAAAGAAAAACTTTGATTTTTATTAGCATGCAGGAAAATACCCTCATTATTTGTTTGGATAAAAGTTTGCACAGGGCCTGTGCAAGCACTTAAAAATAGTGCAAGCACAAGCAAGAAAAGATTATTTTTGAGCATTGATTATGGTTGGTACGGCGCGAAGACCAAGTTTAGAGTATTTTGCAAAAGTTTCTCTTACTGCTTTAACTTCAGCTTCACTAGGCTTTTTATAATCTTTTATATCTTTATCGTAGTATTTTTTCATGATAGCGATTTTTTGTGCATCATCTTTGGCATTTTTACTTTCTTTATAGATTAATGCAGATTTTTCAAAAGCGCTTGTATCATGGATAGGGGTTAAGATAAATTTAACTTGATGAGTTTTTAGTGTTTCTTCTATTTTATCTAAATGCATTCTACAGTATGGACATTCAGGATCGCTAAAAACATAAAGCAAAGGTTTGTTTTTATCGCCTAAAGAAACAAACATTTTTTCTTTTTTAAGTTCCACTAAAGCTTTTTTTGAAAATTCAGCTTGTTGTTTTTCCATGAGTTTTGCTTGATAAACTTGAGAATAAAACTCACCTTTTTTTACATCAATTACTTCGGTTGTGATGATATTATCTTGAGTGAAAACGATTTCTTGGAAATTTTTACCACTAATTTCAAAATTAACTATCACGGCTTCAAAGTTAGTATCAGGAATTTTTTCTCTACTAGAAACACTAATATTTGCATTTGATAAATTTGGATTTTTCTTAAAAAAATTAATAATTTCTTCATTACTTGCAGCAAATAAAGAGCTAGCAAGAGTTAAAAGAGCTAGAGATTTTTTCATTTTTTTCCTTTAATTTAAATTTGTATCATTATAAAATGTAAATTTTAACACTTAGACTTTTAGCATTCTTTTTTCCTCGATTTTTATCACTTGAGGATAGTTTTTATCAAGGTATTCTAAATAAGCTATGGTGTATTTTCTTGAAATTTGAAAATGATTTTTTACAAAGGCGACATCTAAATGATGATCTTGTAAAAGCTTTAAAAACTCTTGCATGAGATTTTCAAGGGCATTTTTTTCTATAAAAAGATTATGCGCTAATCTTTTGACTTTGTTTTCTTTAGTGAGTTTTTTTAAGATAAGATCTCCATTTTTCCTATCAAGCTCTAAATATTCATAAAGATTGTAAGGTGCGGTAGGTTTTATACCTTCTTTTTTTAAAATTTCATAAAGCTCACAATGAGCCTTTTCTTGTAATTTTTCAAAATTTTGTCCTTTTAAAAACCATATGCCGTCTTTAAAATCTAATTTTTCTTGCATTTGCTTGAGCACATAAGTACAAAAGCTCTCACTTGCCCAGCTAAGTCTTAAGGCGATAGAATGAGGCGAGATTAAAGCATAAGGATTTTTAGAGAAAATAAAATTAATAAATTCTTTTAAAGTTTGCATAGCATTTAAATCATACACATTTAAAGCTTGCTCATCGACAAAAACATGATCTAAGCTTTTTGCTAGGTTTAGGGCTTGTTCATGAGTGAGTTTAAAGCGTTGATAGCTTGAAAGTAAGCCAAAACCAAGTTTGTGAGTTTGTTTTAAAAACTCAAATACTTTTTTAAAATCTTTTTGTTCTAAAAGTGCTAAATATTTAGCTTTTATATCTTTTTTCAAAGGCTCACTCACTGCATTTAATACCACGCCACCACTTTTAATACGCCCATTTTCAAGCAAGATAAATTTATCATCAAAACACAAAGGTAAGTTTTTATCAAACTCTAAGCTAATATAAGTTTTATCTTCAAATTCTTTGATTACGCTAATTTTTGCATTAAGCTTTTTTGAGCCACTACAAAATTCTAAAATGCTTCCGTGTTTAATCTCTGTATTAAAAACAACCCCATCGATACTTTTAAAGCTTTTAAAGACACCTTTTTTGCTTAATACATAGCCTTTTTTTAATTCATGATAATCACAATTTAAACTCAAAGCAACTCTATTATAAGCTTTTGCTTCTAAAACATTTTCTTCATGAATTTGTATGTTTTTTACAATGATATCTTTTTGATTTTCAAGGCAAAATATTTTTTCGTTTTTGCTGATTTTTCCTTCATTTAAGCTCCCTGTTACTACCGTGCCTATACCTTTTAGAGAAAAAACTCTATCAATGTAGTATCTAAAAATCAAATTTTCATCATTTTCTTTAGGTTTTAAACTAAGCAGATAGTTTTTTAAATTTAATATACTTTGCTCATCATAAATACTTGTTGGAAAAACTTTTAAGATATTGATTTTAAAGGATTTTAATTCTTTTAAAAGCTCTGTTTGTTTTTGCGCTAAATCCTTGCATAAATCAACCTTACTTAAAATAAGCACCACATCTTTTACGCCTAAAAATTCCAAAACTCTTAAATGCTCTATACTTTGAGCCTTTAAACCCTCGTTTATATCTATGACAAACATACACACTCTAAAGCCAAAAGCACCACTTATCATAGTTTTAATCAAACTTTCATGTCCAGGCACATCGATAAAAGCAATATTTAAATTTTCACTTTTTAAATTTGAAAAACTAAGATTGATCGTAATACCTTTTTCTTGCTCTTCTTTTAAATCATCACCTTCAAAACCATTTAAAGCTTTAATAAGCGAAGTTTTACCATGATCAATATGTCCAGCAGTGCCTATGATGATACTATGCATGAAATAC
Source organism: Campylobacter sp. RKI_CA19_01121 (assembly GCF_025771295.1). Lineage (NCBI taxonomy): Bacteria > Pseudomonadati > Campylobacterota > Epsilonproteobacteria > Campylobacterales > Campylobacteraceae > Campylobacter > Campylobacter sp. RKI_CA19_01121. Next base: position 3,120 of record NZ_JAKMQA010000003.1, on the reverse strand, counting down.
CTCTTTGATAGCGTGGATTAAACGGTTTAAATCTTTTTCTAAAATACTTCTAAAATCTAGCACAAAATACCCATTTTCAACACGGCCAATCACACCTTTTTTTCTAAATTTTTCTTGTAAAAGCAAAGCTTTTTCATCAAAACTTAACACAAAAGTATCTAAGCTTTTATCAGGCATAGAGCCACCGCCTACTAAACTTTTAGAAGTTTTTAATTCACATTTTATAGGAATTTTTTCTTTGACAAAAAGAGCCTTTTTTTCTATGGTTTTTAAATCATCATTTAAAAGTTTTAGTGTGGGGATTTTTTCATATTCTTTTTCCAAGTAAGCTTTTGTAGTTTCATTTAAAAAAGCTAGAGTGATTTTATCAACCCTTAGCATTCTTAGAAGTTGATTTTTCTTTAATTGTTGAATGTATTTTTTCTTTCCAAGTATAATGCCTGCTTGAGTAGAGCCAAAAAGCTTATCACCACTAAAACTTAAAATATCACAATGTTTTAAAAGCTCTTTCACGCTTGGCTCGTTTTTGCTAAGTTGTTTATTAATTTTTTCACACCAGCCAGCACCCAAATCATAATAAGATATGAGTTTTTTCTTTTTTGTTAAAGCATAAATTTCGTTCAAGCTTACTTCTTCAAAAAATCCTTTAAAAGCAAAATTAGAGCGATGAGTTTTTAAAATCATTTTAGTATTTTCATTGATAGCTTTTTCATAATCATATAAATGAGTTTTATTAGTCGCGCCTATTTCTTTTAGCCTAACACCAGCTGCTAGCATAACTTCAGGAATTCTAAAATTTCCCCCAATCTCAACTAGCTCACTTCTTGAAGTAATAACTTCTTCATTTTTTGCTAAGGTGTTTAAGATCAAAAATACAGCCGAGGCATTATTATTAACAACCAAGCAATCTTCACAATCAAATAATATTTTTAAATTCGCACTAAGTGCGTCATACCTTGAGCCTCTTTTGCCACTTTGCATGTTAAACTCTAAATTTGAATAAGAGCAGATGATTTCTTTAGTTCTTTCAAAAATACTCTCATCAATAATGCTACGACCAAGATTAGTATGTATGATAACTCCAGTAGCATTGATCAAACTTTGACTTTGCATATTTAAAAACTCATCAATGCTTTGAGAAATTTTACTTAGCAAATCTTGCAAGCTAAAATTTAAATTTTCATCTTTACTTAGTTCTTTTTTACAATTTGAAACAACTATTTTTGCAAAATGAGATCTTAAATACAAAGGGTAATTAGCCAAGTTTTCATCGTTTATAAGCGTGTTTATGGGTGGAAAATTTCTAAATTTGTTCATCTTAAACCTTAAGAATAAATTAGTAAAATTATAACTTTTTTATAATGAAATTTATATAATTAAGATTAAAAAATTTAAAAGAGAGCGTTATGAAAGATTTTGTATTTTTAGAAAATGAAGATTTAATTCCTTTAAGTGATAATATTAGCATAGTTCAAAAAGCCTGTAATGAGGAAGTTTTTATAGGAAATTCAAAGCTTTTAAACCCTGAAGTTTATGCACCTGAGATTAATTTTTACCTTAAAAACTCACAAGATGATGTGCTTAAAAAAGCTAAAACTATTGAGTCTTTATATAAGATTAGATCTAAAGTTTATGATTTAGGACTTGATTTAGAATATACCAAAGAAGTGGGTAAAAATGTAATTATTGTAAGCAATGAGGATCAAAATGAGCTTATTGAAAGCTTAAAAAAACAAGAATACAAGGTTTTAAAACTAAGCAATGAGCAATGTTTGGGTGTTTTAGGTTGCGTGGGCGAGCTTTGTGTGATAGCTTTAAAAGATAATGAGCAAGTAGAAATTGATTGTGATTTTTTCTTATATGATGTAAAAAAAGAAAGTTTTGATCAACAAAGTGGTTGCTATGATTTAACTACTTTAAGTCAAGAAGAACTTATAAAACTTTTAAATTCTAATTCTCCAAAATATAAATTTAGAAATTATATTAGTTATGATGATAGCATTTGTCAATACCATGAAAGAAGAAGTATTCATTGTGGAAAATGTGCTGAAATTTGTCCTAGTGTGGCTATTTTAAAAGATGATGAGCAAAGAAAATTAGAATTTTCTCATGTGGATTGTTTAAGCTGTGGTGATTGTGTGGGGATTTGTCCTAGTGGGGCGCTTGATTATGCACCTATGCCACGTAATAGCTTTTATGAAATTTTAAAATTTTATGAAGATAAAATTATTTTAATAATTCCAGAGAAAATGTCTATAGAAAATTTAAATATCACTTTAAAAGAAGATGTAATGCCTTTTATGATTAAAGGCGAAAACTATCTTGATCAAGCGCATTTTTTAGCTATGCTTCAAACAAGTGGTGCGAATGTGGTTTTTTATAGTGATGGCTTATCGCAAGGTGCTTTAGAAGTGATAGCTTTAATGAATGAAATTTTTCAAAGAAAATTTAAACAAAATGCAATTTTTCTAGCTAAAGATGAAAAAGAACTTTTAGAGGCTATAAATCAAGCACATTTTATAGAAAATCTTAAATTTATATCTTATAATCCTGCGCTTTTAAAAAGAGAAGATTTTGCTATAAGATTAAGAGAGCTTATAAAAGAAGAAAATTTAGGCAATATCCCAAGCAAAGAATGGATACGCTATGGAAAAATCACTATCAATACAGACACCTGTACCTTATGTCTTTCTTGTGTGGGAGCTTGTAATGTAGGAGCTTTAGTAGCTGATGCTAAGGATAATTCTTTGAAATTTAATGCAAGCTTATGTACTACCTGTGGATATTGTGAGGCAAGTTGTGCTGAAAAAGATACTTTAATGCTTCAAAGAAGCGGGATAGATTTAGAAAAAGAGTATTTTTCTTTTATGGTTTTAGCTCAAGATGAACTTTTTGCCTGTGTAGAGTGTGGGAAAGAATTTGCTACTAAAAAGGCCATTGAAAAAATCGCTAGCATTATGAAGCCAAGATTTATGGGTGATGAAGCTAAGATAAAAACACTATATTGCTGTGCTGAATGTAAAGCAAAAGTAATGATACAAAGTATGAATGTGCTTTAATTGTTTATAAGATTTTTGCTGTTTTTGATTTTATTTTAATAAAATCAAAATTCTCTACTAA
>NZ_JAKMQA010000029.1:0-1493 GCF_025771295.1 Campylobacter sp. RKI_CA19_01121 | reverse complement strand
GAATTATCCTCTATGAATTTTTTTAAATTTTGTATAGAATTTTCTATAATTTTTATTTGAGTTTCTAAGGTTTCTATAACTATTTTTAGCCATTCTTCATGTTTGATAAGCCAAATGATCATACGTATTTTTTTATCTTCTTGAGTGTGAGCGCTCATGGTTGAAATTTTAGCCAGTTCGAGTTCGGTGGTTGTTAAGGCAATTACAAGCGAGTCTGTAAAAATAGACATATTTTCGTCTTCAATAAATTCTTTGACTCTGTGAAGCTCATCATTTGTCTTTAAAATTTTTACAAAATTAATAGTATTTAAATTTATATGATATCTAGTTTGCTCAATGACTTTTAGGATAGGTTTTAGAAGTTTTTGACATTGATAAATTTTACTTTTACCAAAATTTATAAGTTTTATGAAGTGTTCATAGCTGAGTCTAGCAAGCAATAATTGTTCTTCTTTTGATAAAACTGGCAAATGTGGGAAAGTTGTCTTATCTTCTTTTAGTAAATTTTCACAAAGCTCTTTAAAAGGTTTTTCTATGGTACCTTCTATTCTAGCTCCACCTTCTGTAGCATTATAGGTGGTTATATTGTTTTTCAAAGCATCCTTTATACACAATTCATAACTTTGTATATAGGTTTTCCAAGCACCGTGAGTCCATACTTCTCCCTTTCCTCCATAAGCTAGTGTTTTTATGTGTTCATATCTGTATGTATCCAGAGTAGAGTTGTATAGAAATTCCATAGGATGGGAATTTCCATTTTCATCATAAGCTAAATCTTGCCCTATTAAAATAATATTTTTATGTTTTAGTTTTACGGCAAATTCAAAACCCATAGAAGCAACATTTAATCCACCCAAACTTCCAAAATTATCTATAAGATATTTGTGTGTATAAGTAGCAGAGGGTTTTAGAACAAGAAGATATTTTTTTTGATTTTTATCTAAATAATCTATAGTTTTAGGATTTGTTGAAGCGGTGATAATAAAGGTAATATTTTTATCCAGTTCTTCAAAATTATTATTGAAAAATTCACTTGAAAGTTCATTTGTTTCTAAACACATAACATAGTCTGGTTTTATATTGTATTTTGCTAGAATAGGGTAGCTTCCATCTGCGCTTATAATGGTTGTTTTGTCTTGAAATTCTTTTAATAAAGGCAATTGTTTAATCAAAGATGGACCGCTTGCTACTATAACAGCGTTGCTGTTTTTGCCTTCTCTTTGTTTGATTAAATCTTTAAATAAAGGCTTTCCAAGCATTCTTGCTGTATTTTGAATCGACTGTTTTAGATTTTTCTTAAAACTTTCAATTCCGGTGATACCTTGGGCTATAAAAACATAGTTAATCTTGTCGTTAAGTTGGTTTTCTAGTTCAATTCTTTTTTCACTGTATTTGTTATAATAAGAATTTAAAAGCAAAATCTTACTTTCATAGAGATAGTTTCTTAAATACAGCTCTCCCATTAAAAAGTTTATGATATTATCCATATCAAA
>NZ_JAKMQA010000028.1:0-1618 GCF_025771295.1 Campylobacter sp. RKI_CA19_01121 | reverse complement strand
TGGGAGAATACAAAGCAATTTAAAATTAGCAAATAATTTCATAGAAAAATGTGAAAAAATTTTATGTCATATTGATAAAAATATTAATCAGTGTACATTTGAAAATATTAACAAAGAAAATGAAAAACTTACAAAAATTCTCATTCAGATTGATAATTTGAAAAATCAGATTCTCAAAAATTCTAACTTATATATATTTAATGAACTTCACAAACCATTATTTTATCATTATGAATGTAAAATAAATGAATTATTTATACTAAATCACAAAGACGACTTAGAAAAAACAAGAAAAATAATAAGCTATCTTAATGTAAATAAAACTTGGATAAAACAATACATACAGACTTTAAAAATTCAAAATCAAATGTTAAAACAGAGTAGTATTAAAGCTCTCTAGGAGCTTTAATATTATTGTAAAAGTTTTAACACATTTTGCTGAACAGCATTAGCTTGACTCATAGCATAAGATCCACTTTGAGCTAATATATTGTATTTAGAGAAATTTGCACTCTCAGCTGCAAAGTCAACATCTCTTATGGTTGATTCAGCTGATTTAATATTTACTTGAGTTACACTTATATTATTAATAGTAGCTGTGATTTGATTTTGCACTGCACCAATATCTGCTCTAATATTATCAAGAGTCGTAATAGCACTATCAGCTAAATCCATTACAGCCATTGCACCTTGCAAGGAAGTAACACCAGCACTTTTTGGGGTGGTAACATTTTCTGCTGTGCTCATAGCATTAAAACCCATTGCACAAGCTACATCTACCGAAATCTGCCCCTTAACAGCTTCTAAATTTGCAGTTGTTTGAGCAACTCTTGATTCAGCAGAAAATCCAATATTACCACTAATAAGTATATCCCTACCATCATTTTTCACCAAAGATAATCTTCCATAATTAACAGAAGCTACTGTTCCAGACAAAGCCGTTCCTAAACTTCCACCTAGAACTATACCTCTACCATCAGCTGAATTTAAAATGAGTTTTCCATCTACAACAGATGCTTCAACACCGGTTGTATCTTTTTTGGAGTTAATAGCCGCAACTAAGGCACCATCTTTATCTCCCGGTTTAACCTCTATTTGACCTATAACTACACCATTGATGGTAAAATCAGATCCTGTTTTTCCTGCAGGTATTACACCATCTGATATAGTTTGAACGGTAGCTGTTGCTCTAACTCCTGTTTTATCTGCTACTTTATTAATTTCATCAGCTAAAGCACCAAGTCCAGTTCCAACACTATATGAAATAGGCACACTTTGAAAAGTATAATCATTTACACCATCGTATGATTTAATAGTAAAAGAACTCATTCCGGGTGCTGTGACTCTAGCACCTGTTTCAAAGCGAGTATGACCTATTTTACTTGATTGAGTTGGCCCTATAGTTGCATGTACCGTTTGGTTTGACTGAGCACCTATTTGGAATTCTTGATTAACAAAATTTCCACTTAAAAGTTGCTTACCATTAAATGAAGTGGTATTTGCTATATTATCAAGTTCTTCCATTAAACGATTGATTTCATTTTGAATCATCGTTCTAGTTTTTGCTGTTTGACCATCTTGAGCAGCTTGAGTAGCTTTTACCTTAATGGTATCTAGG
>NZ_JAKMQA010000027.1:0-1729 GCF_025771295.1 Campylobacter sp. RKI_CA19_01121 | reverse complement strand
GATATGTTACAGCAATATAAAAGTTTATATAAATTTTGGAGATTATAGTCTTTTTTACAAATTTCCAAATTTAATAATTTTAGCATACTAGCAAGAACAAAATGATTCTCTTTTTTGATATGCAATAAAAAAATACTTGATAAATGATTACTAGCAATTCTTCTTACCAATCTTTCTTGGAGCTTACTATATCCAGAAGAAAGCTGCAAACAGTCTATAAACCCCTTAACAACATCAGTGGCTTTTCTTTCGTTCCATGATATTTTTTTATGTACTACCCTATAAACATATGTAGGTTCTTTTAATGCATAAAATTTCCTTGCGTAAATCATAGCTTTTATAAAAAAAGGAGGATCTTGCATTCTTAAATAATTAGGGAAATAAATATTATTTTCTATTAAAAATTTTCTATTATATATAAACCTCCAATATCCATAATCATATTGATAATCTTTATATTCAACAATCCCATCGTTAGTAAAAATATAGCCTTGTTCAAAACTTCCAAAATCATACACATACTCATCATTTCTCAACTGTATTAAAGAGCCACCGCTAATTTTCATATCGTGTTTAATTGCTGCATGATACATATTTTCCAAAGTATTAGTATTAGGATAAAAATCATCACTATCCAAAAACGCAATAAATTCTCCTTTTGCCAACCTTAAGGCATTATTGCGTGCAGCACCAGAACCCATATTCTTCTGTTTTAAAATTTTTATCCTCTTATCTTTTAAGGCATATTTTTGTAATATAAATAAACTATCATCAGTACTACCATCATCAACACATAAAATCTCTATTTCTTGTATTGATTGCAATAGAACGCTGTCTAAGCATGCTTTTAAATACTCCTCTGAATTAAACACTGGGATTATTACTGAAATTTTCATTTATTTTTCTTTCTGTGGTTAATATAAATTTTATATATATCATAAGGCAATTTAAAAATACCTCCTTTATACCAATTCTTGCAATTCTTAACCATTGCATGTCCTATTTTATATGATAAATGATTCTTTATCTTATATTCATTTTTTACACTCTTTTTTGTAATTATATCAATTTGCATATTCTGATATTGAATAAAATCATAGATACTTTCAAATAATATTCTAGATGAACAATCTACACCATAAGGAATTTTAGCATTAAACAAAAGATAAAATTCGTCGGATGAAAAGTTACATAAAAAATCTTTTTGCCATAAAAATAATTTTTCACAAAAAATTGCCTCAAATAAACTTTTTTTTTCACTATTATCACTTTGTTTTAAAAATAAAAAAATCATACTAGCGGTTATAAATAGACTATAACTTCTTAAATATTTTTTAAAAATAGTCTTATCATAGAAAAATAAATATGTATCATGCATAAATTCAGGAATATCATCATTGCAACTAGAATAATCCATGATGCTTTTTGCTCGAATACGATAATGATAAACTTTATCTACTAAAATAAATATTTTTTTTACTTTATAAAACAACACTTTTCCAAAATAGTGATCCTCATGTATAATACCATCTAGGAATTTTAGTTGTATTGATTTTAAAAAGGTAAAGTCAATCATTCCCATAACAGAAAACCAAAATGATTTTCTATGAATTTTTAACAAATAACGAAAAAAATCAAAAGAGCTTAAAATTTTACTATTACAAAAACTACAATTTTCAATAAGTGTATTTCTTTTTTCGTAAGCTACATTATCATAATAAAAATAATG
>NZ_JAKMQA010000026.1:0-1848 GCF_025771295.1 Campylobacter sp. RKI_CA19_01121 | reverse complement strand
GTTTTTGCTAATATGAGTAAGTGGTATGGAGAAAAAGTAGCTCCATTTGGCAATGTAAGCTGCTTTGAAGATTTAGAAAAAAATCCTTTGGTGTATGAAGGAGGTATTACTTATTCACCTTATCCAGCATTAACTTTTTCATTAAGCCATAAAAGAAGTAATGAAAGTGATAAACAAGGTACAAATATAGCTATGAATTTTAATATACCTTTAGATAAAGATGCTCTCAAACATGCTTTTGATCCTAAATTTGCAGGTATAAATAATACCATTGAAGGCTCTAGAACCAATTTTATAGATAGAGATTATTCTATGGTGCTTGAGTATAAAGCTATTAATAATACTTATCATATTTCTTATTGTGGAAATTTAGGAGATAATACTCATTGTATTATGCTAAAAAATGGTTTTAACCAAGCAGTTAAAAATGTCGCTATGAGTGTAACTCCTGAACAAAAAAGTGTAATCTTAAAGAATGGAAATCATTATATTACTGATGGTAATGGAAAGGTTTTTGTAAAAATAATCCATGCTTATGGAATCCATCAAACCAATTTAATTGCTAAAGCAGGGAATGCTCAAGAAAGTTTCCCTATTACTATCATAGCTCCAAAAGAAGACTTTAGGGTATTTGCTAAACCTTCTAATATACAAAGACATGAAAAATCTCTAATCACATTTGCAGGAAGTGATTTAGCAAGTGATTTAGATATAAATTGGAAATTAATTGGCAAAGGAAGTTTGGAAAAAACTCCAAATTCAGATAAAACTGATAAAGATGGAAATTCAAATATCATCTATAAACCTGATGCAAATATGAAAGATAAAGAAAAAGCAACAATCATTGCTAATGTATTAGGAGTTACTTTAAAAACCTTTGTTCAAATAGCAATTTATGGAGATAATGATATTATCTTAGATAAAACCACTATAGGTAATAAAGAAAAAGCTCATGCAAGTTATAAAAACTTAAAAGCTAATTCTACAAAAGTTAAATGGAGCATACAAGGAGATAATGCTTTATTTATTGATAAAGATAAAACTACTAAAGAGCTTAATTTAATAGCTGATGAAAAAGGTGAGAGTAATGTAGAAATCATAGGACTTAGTGGAAATGAAAAAGTAAAAATCATTGCTAAGAATATGAGCGATGAATTAGTAAAAGAAAGAAGTAAAGATTTAGAGATTAAAAATTATACAGCTACTATGGAGCTTCCTACTGGAAAAGATCCTGTGACTCATCAAGACTTTGAAAAAGGAATGATTGATTATAAAAGCGACTTTGAAGTAAAACTTAAAGGTTTAATACCAAAAACAAAAGTTTTATGGAAAGCTAAAGATATACAAAGCAATAAGACTTTAAGAATTAGTAGCGATAAAGAAAGCACAGCCGATGATAAAGGTGAGAGTAAGGTAGTATTTGAAGGAGTAAAAGATTTTAATATTAAAAGATTACAAATCATTGCTACTTATCATCAAAGCACAGCTAGTACTCAAGAAGTAAGTGGAGAGATCAAACTCCACCAATATACTCCAAGCATCAATTTTAGTAAAGATAAAATCCATGCTTATGAAAGTGAAAACATCAAAGCTTTAAAAGATCCAAAACTTGATCATGTAGAAGTAACTATAAAAGGTGGTAAGCCTAATGAAAAAATAGAATGGAACTTAAGCGGAGACGCTAGTTTAAGCAATCAAGAAGCAGTATTTAATGCTAATGGTGAAGCTAAAGCAACCATTACTTCTAAAGATCCATTTAAAGCTAATCCTATCATTAGTGTAAATACTATGGGTAAAGATTTAAGTAAAGAATTGCCTTATGAATCTAAAACTTATACTCCTAAAATA
>NZ_JAKMQA010000025.1:0-2066 GCF_025771295.1 Campylobacter sp. RKI_CA19_01121 | reverse complement strand
CTATTTTTTCCCTAAGTTCTTTAGAGGCAGCCACCCAAGCAAATTATGATAAAGCTTCTAATGCTTATGTTATTAAAGAGCATAAATTTAATAATAATGATGTATATGATTATAATCTTGATACTTATAAACTCTTAAGTGGTAAAAACTTCTATGGCCAAATGGCTACTAATAAAAACCTTTCAAATATCACTTTAATCTATGATAATCCTAAAGATAAAACTCATTCTAAAATGAATGATTTATACTTTAAACAAGACATACTCACTCCAAGTATTAAAGAAGATATTTTTGTAGTTAATGGCTTTCATAGTTCTAACTCAGCTAATACTACCCTAAATCAAATCAGCTATATACCTTTTTTAGTTTCTGCTTATACCTTTAATGCAAAAGCTAATAATAATACCTTAGTATTAAAAGCAGGAGAATTATCTTCAGTATATTATTTAAAACCTACTGATAAAGAAGTAATTAATCCTAAAGCTACGGGTTTAGATAATAAATATAATTTTCTAATCACTCCAGCCATAGCTAGAAAAGGTGAAGTAAGTAATAATACTTTAAATTTCTTAAAAGATGCCTATGTAAATATGGGTGTTGAAAACACCTATACCTTACCTTTAAATGGTGCTCCTTATATCTTAGGTGCTTTTGGTGTAGATGCTAATGCTAATAATAATACAGTTATATTAAATAAAGGCGTAAAGATAGACTTTCATACTACCCCTTATAGACAAAGCATGCTAGGAGATAATATCTTTGATGAGAGAATGACTCATGTAACAGGAGCTATTACTTATAATGGCAATGCTAAAAATAATAAGGTTATTATAGATGGAGCTTCTTTATTAGTACATGGTCCAAGTGGAGCATATTCAACATCAGCTGCTACTCACTTAGGAGGAGCTTTTGTGGATGTTAATAATAACCAAAGCTATGAAGTAAGTAATAATAGTGTATTAATCAATGATTTAAAACTAGATTTAAGAGTAGATACTAAAAATACCCCATTAGCTTATAATGCTGTCTTAGTAGGAGAAATCTATGGGGGTAAAATCATACAAGGTAATGCTTATAAAAACACTATAGATATAAAAGACTTACAAACCTTATTAGCATTAAATACTAATGTAGAAGTAAAAGCACTTTTAGACTTTTATGCAGGTATGACTAATAATGGTATAGCTAATGATAATAGTATTAATATTAATCTTAAAAAGCCATTTGAGATTAATTCTAATTTTACAGGTAAAAATGAGTTTAATCTTTATGGTGGGGTAGCTACTAAAGGAGCTAATAATAATAGTATTAATATCAATGGGGATTTAACCCAAGGACTTACTGTTGAAAACCATCAAGATAAAATTCAAATCACAGCAGCACAAACTCTAAGCTCTAAAGCAAATAATAATAGTATTCATATTAAAAACTCAAACATAGCTATACCTTTATACTTATATGGAGTAAGTAAGGTTAGTTTGGATAATAAAGATTATTATGCAAGTAGTGCTAATGCTAATAGTATAGTTTTAGATAATGTAAAATCAGGTAGAAACCTCACTACTATTATAGAAGCTGATAATTTAGAAAAAAACACTATAAAATATAATCTTGTACAATCTTTATCGAATGCTTCTAATATAGATAAAGGTTCTAAAATCATTTTAAGAGCCAATGAAAATGCTAATAATAATACTTTAAACATTAAAGATTATTCAAGTGCAGCTAGCTCCAATGTTTATGTTATTAATGCTAAAACTGAAAGTGCTAATAATACTTTTATCTTTGATAATTTAGCTCTAGGTACAGCTTCTGATAAAAGAGAAGGGGAGATAGTAATTAGTGCAGGTATAGCTAAGAATACTCATGATAATTATACTCATATAAATAATTTAAATATAGATGAGTATAAAAACAACAAAGCTATATTTATAAGTGCTTCTGGTGTATATAGTGAAAATGATAAAAGCTATAATAATACTTTATATCTAAGTGGTAATACTAATATTTTTAATAATACTAATATAGAAGTATTAGCAGGTAGCTTTTTACAAACTAAAGAAGAT
>NZ_JAKMQA010000024.1:0-2117 GCF_025771295.1 Campylobacter sp. RKI_CA19_01121 | reverse complement strand
CTGTTTTAGTATCATAAGCATAATGTCCATTCATGATATCATCTAAAATATGCTGAAGCATAGCAGGATCAAAATCGTTTTTTTCTATAGAAGGAGGAGTTAAATCAGGAATATCTGGGCCAACTGGCTTATTTGATGCATAAAAAATCACATTTCCATGTTCATCTATATTTCCAAATCTGCTTTTTATCTTATTGTTAACTTCCATATCGCTCACTCTTTTATCATAATAATAAAGCACTCTATTACCACTTGAATTTAAACTATTTTCCGTAGTAACATCAAAAATTCCACCTTTTAAGAAGTCAAAATAATCCCTAGGACTATAGCCAACACCTAGTCCACCTGTATCATTTTTTCTATAAAAAACCCTCATATTACTAATACTGTTATGGAAATTTGTATTATCCATATACCATCCAGCAAATATACCCCTATTCCAAATACTTCCTTCGTTTCTTTGCCATACATCTATTTTGACATTTTTATCAAATCTTAAATCTACATTATTTATTTTAAAAGTATTACCGACATTTCCAATAGAACCTCCAACAAATCCACCGGCATAATTCCACTCAAAAGTATTTGAATTTAATTTCCCTTTTTCAGCATATATTAAATTGTCTTTGAAATTTAAATATATATCTGAAAAATCAGCATAAATGGTATCATTCCACTTATCCCCCATAAGCCCGACAAAACCACCTGCTGCAGCAAAAATTTTATCCCCTAAAACAGTAGATATATAACCTCTAGTAGCTTCAATATCACCAATATCATTTAAAGAAATTTTATTAAAAACTACATTTTGCCCACTAATAACTCCAGCAAACCCACCTGCTGCTGTATTTTTAAAAAATGTTTGACTCTGAGGATTATCTAAATCATAACCAGCATAAATACCCATTCCAGCAGGACCTTTATTGTTTAAGTCATAATTATTTCTAGAATTACCAATTTCATTAAGTGTTATTGAACTAAAATTAGAATTATTCTTTATATAACCTGCAAATCCACCAGCATAAATATTTGCTCCAGACTCTGAACCCATAGCCTTAATTGAGTCAAAATTTTCCATTAAGATATTATTAAATATAATTTGTTCTTTATTATTAACACCTTCAACAAAACCAGCAAAACCACCCAAATACATATCAACTTGAGAACTATAGCTTCCTTTTGGCTTTAAAACTATATCTCCAAAATTTTTCATTGTTATATTTTTAAATGATGTTCCTGATTGAGTCCATCCTATAAATCCACCTCCATATAAGAAACTATCGTTACTAGTTTTACTATCATAAAAATACAAATCTCCAAAATTAGAAAGATGTATATTATTAAATTCAGCATCTTTAGCTATAGCAACAAACCCTCCTCCTGAATTTGTTACTCCAGAAAAACTTAAACCATCAACATTTAAGTTATATATCTTAGCTTTTTGCCCATCTTTACCTTCTACTTTTCCAAATAATCCTGTATTCCATCCAGTAGAACTATCTTGTGCTTTTATTTTAATATTTTTTAAAGTATAACCACCACCATCAAAAACTCCACTAAAGGCATATTTATTTGCACCCACTGGATCTATAGGAGAAAACCCTGTAAAATCAATATCGCTAATCAATCTTATAGTAGTAAGTCCATCTTTAAAAATATCCTCTGTTAAATCATTACTATTCCATCCATCCGCAAAAAGCTTCCACTCGTTTGCATTTTTTTTGTCGTTTAAAGTATTATTATCATTGTACCATCCACCTATAGTAACAGCTTTTGTAAAATCCACACTGTTTTTACCATCATAAGAAGCTTTAAAAATGGTTCCAAAATCTCCAAATTCATAATCATCTTCCGCAAAACTAGTCATATCTCTTTGTAGATATCCTTCTTTGATAGCTGTCCCTTTTAAACCATTTTTCTCTACTTTAATGGTATTTTCATTACCTTCTTTGCCGACATTTACATAAACATAATTTCCAACCAAATGAGCTTCTTTAGCATTTTTTGAACCATCTTGACCTCTTATCTTACCACCAACACCTATCTCCACCTTATTACCTATTAAAAGTATATCATTTGCATTAATAGTTCCAAGATTAACTATGTTTCCTTTTTTG
>NZ_JAKMQA010000023.1:0-2143 GCF_025771295.1 Campylobacter sp. RKI_CA19_01121 | reverse complement strand
TTTTAAAAAAAGTTCATTCATGAGAAATCCTTAGAAATCAGTTCTTGTATATCGGTTATGGTTTGATTGATTATAGAGTGTTGAAATTGTATCAATTTTACCATTTCTTCTATGTGTCTTTTGTGGTTGATAATAAAACTAAGCTGATTGATCATGTTTTTTGATGGTATATTGGTATTTAAACATTCTAGTTGAATAAAATTGCACTCATTGGCATACATGTAACTTAACAAAATTGTAGAAAAAAATTTATTTTTGTAGATATTTTCTTTGTATAATTTGATTTCTTTTTGCAAAATACTTATTTGGTTAAAATCAATTAATTTTAGACTTTCTTCTAAGCTTAAATCCTTTGGTAGAGAATTTACTCGTAAAGATACATTTTGAATTTTTTCAATAATTTTTTTAGAATCATTTAAAAAATTATTTGAAGCTTGATTAATTGTTTTAAAATGATTTAAGGCTTTTTGTAGATTGGTATAAATGGAGTGTTTGCTAGGTAAAGCTAGCTTTTTAATATTTTTTATTGTATTTTCTTTTATAATTTGTTCGCAAAGTTTTGTGAATGGTTTTTCTATAGCTCCTTCTATCCTAGCTCCACCCTCTGTGGCATTATACGTTTTAACGATGTGTTTGTTAAGACTGATATCATATTCATATTTTTCTTTATATAAAAGCCATGCTGCGTGTGTATAAACTTTTTCTTGTCCGCCATAAGCTATAGTTTTGATATGTTTATAGCGTGAAGAATCCAAATTTGTTCCGTGCAAAAAATCTTTAGGATGCGAGTTCCCATCTTTTCCAAAAGCTAGATCTTGTCCTATTAATATGATATTTGTGTAGCATAAAGATACGGCAAAATTATAAGCTAAATTTGCTACAGAATTAAAACTCAAATCACAATATCCAAAATCATCAAATCCAAAACTAGTACAAAATAAATTTGTAGACAGAGTGATCATGTAATTTCTATTATTTTTTTCTATAAGTTTAATAGTTTTTGGATTGACGGTGTCGCTAAAGATAAATAAAATATCTCTGTCAAAATCCCCAAAATTATTATCAAAAAAATTCCAAGATCCTATAACTTTGTCTTTTTTACCATTAATCACATCTCTTTCTATACAAAAAACATAATCTGGCTTAATGCCGTATTTATGCAGAATAGTAAAAGAACCATCCGCGCAAAATATACTGACTTTGTTTTGAATTTTTTTCAACAAGGGAAGTTGTTTGATTAAACTTGGTCCACTGGCCACGATAATTGCATATTTTTGCTTAGCCTTATGCGTACTTAAAAAATTTTTAGTGCTAGAGTGGGATAGTGTTTTTGGAAGATTTTTGCAAAAATGTTCTATATATACTTCACATTCTTGGCTTGATTGTAAAGCATTAAAGATGCTTTCAATAGCTTTATTAATATAATCTTGTATGATTTGTATTGAATTAGAATTTTTAAATTTTAAAATTTCAGCAATTTTGCTGTAAAACATAAAATTTTGTTGTAAAAATAATTCCTTGGCTCTATCAAAATTAAAAGTATTGGCATTAAATATAAATATTTTTTTGCTTTGCAAAAGAGAAATAATGTATTTTTTGTTTATAAAATTTTCAATAAGTTCTTCGTTGTCTTCAAAAATTACCAAGAATTTTAAATTTTCATTTTGAAAAAGTTTTTCAATATAATCGCCTAGCCCAAAGACAAACAAAATGGGATGATTATGGTAAGAGTTTAAGGTATTGTATAAAAAGCTATTCATGTGTCATCTTTTGAAGTATTTCTAATGAAATTTTAAGAAATTTAATTAATTTTTGCAACCATATTTCATGTTCTAATAACCAGTTAATCATTCGAATCTTCTTAGCTTCTTGAGTATGAGCGCTTGTTAAAGATATTTTAGCAAGTTTTAATTCTATGTTTTTTAAAGCAGGATTTAAAACCTCTCCAAGTTCTACGATATTTTCTATTTTTGTTTTGAGCTTGTGAAGGTCGTTGTTTATTGATAAAATTTCTTTAAAATTTAATTCTTGCATAGTGTTTGCATGTTTAATATGCAACAAAGTGTTTTTTAAATTTTGATATAAATTATTAGATTCAACAAAAATATTTGTGATTTTTTTTACTTTTTGATTTATTTCCTTG
>NZ_JAKMQA010000022.1:0-2250 GCF_025771295.1 Campylobacter sp. RKI_CA19_01121 | reverse complement strand
GATTTTTGAAAAAATAAGGTATCGTGAAAATAACTTTGACGAAGAATATTTTTTAAACGAACATATAAGAATATTTAAATATAAACCAAATTTTAAAAACCCCCAAACTTTTAACGAGAAGATTATTCATAGAATATTATATGACAATAATCCACTTTATTCTATATTGGCTGATAAAATTAAATCTAGAATTTTTATAAAAATGATACTAGATGATAATAATTACAATTCAGAAGTGCTTTTTGATAAAATTGATAATTTAAATAGCATAATTTTTAAAACAAATGACTGTAAATATTTACCTAAAATTTATGCTATATATAGTAATGTTGATGAGATAGACTTTTCTATTTTACCAAATTCTTTTGTTTTGAAAACAAATCATGATTGGAATGGTGTTGTTGTTATAGAGAATAAAAAAAATTTTTTACAGGATTTTGAAAGAAAGAGAAAATCATTAGAAAAATTAAAGCGTCACTTGAAGCAAAATTTTTACTATGTTTCAAGGGAGAAACATTATAAAAATATTGAGCCTAGAATTTTTGCAGAAGAATATATAAAAGACGAAATAGAGCTAAAAGATTTTAGGTTTCATGTTTTTAACCATAATGTTAAATTTATTCAAGTTGCGAACTCCACGCATACATGTAATAATCTATATTATCCAAACTGGGAAATTTTTCCCATTTTATATCATAATCAAAGAGATATTCGTGAAATAGAAAAGCCACGTCAACTGGAGGATGCTTTAAGAATTGCTAGGGTATTATCTTTTAATTTCGATTATATTAGAATTGATATGTATTTAGTAAAATCTAAAATTTATATAGGTGAGCTTACATTTACACCAAATTGTGGTAAAGCTAAAATAGAACCATCTGAATGGGATTTAAAGATAGGACAAATGTGGAAAAGTGATGTTTTTAAATTATAATATATTATTTTTTTGTATAGGTTGTATTATTGGATGGGGCGCATTCGCCTTACCTGGAGTTTTGTTTTTAGATTCGGGTTTTTTAAACTCTATAGTAGGTTTGTCATTGGGTGCGCTGTTTATAATCATTATTGCAACAAATTATTTCAAACTTTCACAAATATTTCCACAAACAGGAGGGGAATTTCTATATACTTTACATTTTTTTGGTAAAAAACATGGATTTGTTTGTGGTTGGTTTTTAGTTTTAGCATATTTGTGTATTATACCTTTAAACTTAACAGCTCTATCATTACTTTTTGACCATCTACAGTTTGATTATATACAAAATAATGTTTTATATTATATTAATAATAAACCTATATATTTGAATAATATTGTTTTATCCCTTTTGATTTTGGTGTTAGTATTATATATCAATTTAAAAGGTGTGAAGATTGCTCTGTATATTCAAAATGTTTTAACAATAGTGATATTTATTAGTGTTCTTTTTTGTATAGTGGGTATGTCATCTAGTGAAATTTCTTGGAAAAATTTAATAAGCTATGTTTTAAAGCAAGATCTAAATTTAGAGAATATTTTAAAAATAGTTGCAATATCTCCTTGGTTGTATATAGGATTTGATTGTGCTGTTCAGATTATCCAAGATGTAAAACATAAAAATTTTCATGTTTTTAATAAGTTAGTTTGTGCTTCTATTATTATGGGATGTTTAATTTATGTTTTAGTTTTAGTAATTGCTGCTTTTTCATATCCATATCCTTATTTTAAAAATGCTATATGGGTTGTTGGACAGGGAGTGGAGAATTATTTTGGATTTTATGGTTTGTTTATGCTTTCACTTGGAGTGTTTTGTGCTATTATGAGCGGTGTAAATGGATTTTTTATAGCAACATGCAAGGTTATTTATTCTTTAAGTGAAAACAATATAATATCTAAACAATTCATGCAGACAAATCAATATAATTCCCCTATTTTTATATGTTTTTTTGTTGCAAGTATATCAGCTATATTACCTTTTTTTGGAAGGGAATATTTATTGTATATAGTTGACATGTCTTCTATTGGGATTATTATATCTTTTATATATATTAGTTTAATAAATTTTAAATTTTTTTCTTCATCATTTATAGATAAAACTAGAAGTTTAATTTCTTTGGTGTTGAGTAGTATCTTTTTATTTTTATTGTTATTTCCAAATTCTCCAGCTGTGCTAAAATGTCCATCTTTTGCAATGCTTGTGCTTTGGATATTGTTAGGAGTTATTTTTTTTAAAATTCGGAAGATGTAATGGCTGGTGTTAGCTATTAAAATTT
>NZ_JAKMQA010000021.1:0-2441 GCF_025771295.1 Campylobacter sp. RKI_CA19_01121 | reverse complement strand
CCACTAAGATAAATTCTAGTTCTGTGTTCTCCATCATACTTATACTGATGTGCAGCTCTAGCTCCATCTAGTTTTACATAATATTTTCCAGGATTTAGATATAACAATTCAAGTCCTACTGCATCCATAAAATAATGATCATCTATATAGTTATCACTATTTTCATACCAAGAATATCCTATATCATAAAAAGGTGTAATATAAAATCCTGGCAAAGGGGTTTCATATCTTATTCCAAAACTAGCTTTTACAGCATTATCTGCACTACCTTCTCCTTCTAAATAAGCTCTTACCCCATAAGGACCACCTATAGAAGCAGTTTCACTACTATCTAGTATTGATCCTCCTATAGATTTTTGATAGCTAAAACTAAACAAATGGGTAAGTTTTTCGTGTAGATAATACTCATTATTAACATCTAGATTTATTTTTCCAAAATGACCCAATTCAGGTCCTGCTAAAGTTATACTACCTCCATCATCATCTACATTTCCATAAAACACATTAAAAGTATAGCTAAAAGAGTTATTTGGAATTCCTCTATAAGTTCCTTGTGTTCCAACATTACCCACAACACTGTATTTTTTAAAACCCAAACTACCATCAAAATAATAATCTTGTAGTTGTTTATGTGTAATTCCAAAGATTAAATATGATGAGGCTTCGTGTGTTAAGAATATAGGATAAGAAAAATTAACTCCTATATTTAAAGAAGTTCCATAAGCACCTAAACCTTCATATCTTTCCCCTGCAAGTATATAAGAACCTTTAGAGATAGTTGGAGAAATTTTTAAGTCCCCTAAAAAAGTATTATAAGTTGCTCCAAAATTAATTTGTTGTTCATCACTATTTTGTAGATAAAAATTATAATTATCTCCTTGTTTAAAGAGATTGTTAAAGCTAGCACTTACCCCTGCATGATACTTACCAGTTGATTTGGTTCCATAATTATCTGCATATATCAAAAAACTAGCTGGGTCATCTTTTTCTATTTCAACAATAATATCACTTTGGCCATATTCAGTTCCAGATTGTAAAGTTGCTGATGTTTTTATACCATACATCTCATTAATTCTAAAAATAGCATCTTCAAGCTTTTTGGTAGTTATAATTTTTCCTTTTAAGCTTTCATTTAACTTACTATTTACAGCATAAGATGAAATTAAAGATTCTTCATCTTTTATGATAAATTTCCCTAAAGTGCCAAATGCAATATTTACCTGAACTACCTGATTGCTCAAATCTTGTGGTGGTATATAAGCAACAGTTGATGGATAACCACTAACTTGACACATATAAGAAATGATATTTGTGATATCTTTTAAATTTTGAAGATTAAGTTCTTGTTTTTTATAACCTTCTAGAACTTGTAAAATATCTGCCTTATTAATTTTTAATTTTTCAAAAGTCTCACCTTCATTATCTATATGCAAAATAAAATCTTTAATATAGCTAACATTTTCTTGAGATTGACTTTGTGGTTTTATTTCTTTTTCTTGTTTATACTCTATAGCTTGATCTTTGTTTTTTAAGCTATTGCTTAAATTTTTAACTTGAGGATTAGATGAATGAGGAGATAATTCTATCATTTTTCTAACTTTTGTTTCATCAGATTCAGCCCATAATAAAGTTTGGGCTGTGATTAAACTTATAAAAAATATCTTTTTATTCATACTCTTATCTCTTTCTTGTAATACACACATTCATAGTTTTAGATTCATCGCTTACTATACAACGAATTCCACCCGCATCTGCACTAGCTTCGCCTATTTCTGCTTCTTCTTTTTCTTCTTTCTCTTCATCTTCAAAATAAGCAATTTTTACCAAGTTATGATCAGGTTTTGGGATATTAGGTTTAACTTCTGGTTCAGTTGGATCTTCACCGCCTCCTCCTTTTCCAGGCTCATCAAATGTTGGTAATAATCCTTTAATAGGTAAATTAACACTACCTAAAATTTCATATGAACCGCTATATCCATTATATCCTCCAACTTCTTTAATGTCATTTTTAACAAAAACATTATCTTTTAAATTATCATAAGAACCCATTAAGTTAGAGTATAGTTGATCAAGTGCTTTAATATCAGCTAAGATAGAATCATAAGTTGATTGTAAATTATCTGTTATACCTTGCTCATTAAGTTTGTTATATTCGTTAATTCTTTCTATCAAATCAGCTAAAGTTTTTTTATAAGCACTATAAGCATTATTAAATTCATCTTGAGCAACTTTTACTTCTTTTTCTTTTTGTTTTTTTATAGTCTCTTTGTTTGTATAAACTTCATAAACTGCTTTAAATTTATTATAAGAATCTGAACTGTCATCTTTCCAAAGTTTAAAGAATTCATCCCCTATAGCGCCATCAGCAAAAAATGTATTTAAAAAATCAACACTTTGATCAATTTCATTGTTTTCATTTCCGCCTACAATTTTCCATTTAC
>NZ_JAKMQA010000020.1:0-3125 GCF_025771295.1 Campylobacter sp. RKI_CA19_01121 | reverse complement strand
TTTACATCAAATGCTGGAGAGAATTTTGAACCTTGTGATAAAAATTTACTAACCTGTCCATCATTTAATGGCGTAGTAGAAGCTACAAATTTATTTGCAGTAACACTACCTCCTTTTTCTATCACTACACCCATAGGATTAATTAAATAAATATTATTAGTCCCACCATTTAAAGAACCAAAAATTTTAGATGCATCTTTTTGATAAGCAATGTTTAGATAATTTTGACCACTAGTAGTAAAGTTTACACTTTGACCCTTATCTATATTAAAACCGCCACCCCATTGTATGACTGAGTTTTGTTGGTTTCCTTTAATATCCATATTATTACCATTAGTAATAATACTACCAGTTCCATGAGTAAATTTACCACCTTGCGGTAAAGCCATAAGTGGAGAAAAGATTAAAGATGATGCTATGGTAGAAAGAAATATTTTTTTTCCAACTTGTTTCATGTTTTAACTCCTTATTAATTAAATTTCACATAAATAGTTTTTAGATCTTTAGAAGCTTCTAAACTAAATTTAACTTTATTAAAACCTTTTAAGTTTTTTATTTGTTTGTAGTCTATGTCTTTTACATTAGAAGACATTTTACTTAGATATTTATTGAGTCTATATTCACTTAAGCTTTTACCATCTTCATCCACAAAGCCTTTATCACTTTGTATTAATTTAAAGGTTTTGTTTTTTAGTGCTAAGTTATCTTTTACTAATACTTTAAAAATTCCAGATAAAGTAAGGTTTAATGGTTCATTACTAATATGTAACATCGCTTGATTTGCTTGAGTATTTTTAGATATTACAAAAGTAAAATCCTCAAAATTATTTACCATTTCAGTGCCAACATAAGCAACGTCTAATATCAGATGATTATTTTTAGATAAATTCTCTAAATGCGAAGCTATATGATTATAAACTTTTTTCTCAGCATGTTCATGGAGTATTGTACCGCTAATACAGTTCATGCTATCATTTTCATAAGTAAAAAAATTACCACCTAAGTACAAAGTATTATTATAAGATTTACTCTCTTTGTCTTTATCTTTAAAAACAGCAGATGCTGCAATAAATACAGCATTTTTGTTTTTATACTCATCTATGTTAATATTAAAAATTTCTACTATATTATGATGAGTATTTTTGGATACACCACCTATTAAATGCAAATACCCTTCTCTTTTATCCGAAGAAGTTCCAAATGTAGCATTTTCTAGTATGACTTTATTATATGAACTCTCATTAGCTGCTCCAACTACAGTAGCACTTTCTTTAGCAGCTGAAGAATAATCTTTTAGATATATATAATTATTACTTGCTTTTTCATCTGCTCTTATAACTATTTTTGAACCTCTATCTAAAGAACTATTTTCAGAAAGACTTTGTACTAAATCATAAGTTATCTTATTATCATTGACTTCTTTTGCTTCGATTAAAAAGCTTAAATTTTTTGATGATTTGACTTCCCTTAGTGAGATTTTATTCCCATTTGCTTGTTCAGGCGTATAAACATGATCTTGCATAGTAACTTTTTTGGTTATAAAGCCATATAAAGGAAGAGAAATTAAAGAATTTTCAATATTAATACTATTATCATTAGCATTACCACTTAAGGTTCTAGCTGCATACACTACAAGTTCATCTTTATAGTTTTGCGGAACTAATTCTTCATTAAGATTATTTTTTATACTAATAACATTACCATTTGCTCCTTTTGTTGCATAACCACCATATAATCTAAAATAATTCTTTCCTGAAAAATTATCACTAATTTTAAATGGATTTTTAAAGTCAAATTCTACATGATTTTCATTTGCTTGACCATTACTAGCAAAACCTCCATAAAAATTCATAGAAGCTTGCACTTTAGAATTTTTATTTAATTCTCCTATAGTATTAAGATTTCTTACATAAATTTTATTTTTAAGAGCATTTCCTTTAATAGATTTTCCTCCAAAAAACTCTCCAAATAAAATAGCATCATAAAAGCTTGGATTTTTTGTTTTATCCACTTCCAAATCTAGATTAATATTATTAATTATAAGTTTGTTATTAATTGCATTAAAATTCTCACTCGTACTAGCATTAGCTAATCCACCATAAGCTTCAATAGTACTAGATGCAAAGTATTCATTCTTTTTTCCATGCACTATAAAATCAACCCCATTAAAAACAATTGAGTTGTTTTTTGCATCACCATCTGTAGCAAATCCACCAAAAAGATGGGGTATCCTACGATCATAAAGTTGGGTACCATCATAATTTGTAATATATTGAGTATTATATAAGCCTATTTTAGAACCCTTTTCGAGATTTAGCTTATTCGAATCTGCCATACCATTTAAAACAACAGAACCTGCTATATAAGGAGCGCCATTTAGTGCAAATGTTTCAGTATTTTCAACACCCATATTAATATAAGAATTTTTAACTATAAGTGAGTTATTAATTGCATTAGCATAATTTACAAAAGCAGGACTAATTATAAATCTATAAGCATCCTCAACACCTTTTGGAAATTCTTTATTTATGTTTTTAGGTTTTATATAATATATTGATGATAATTCACCATTTTCCAAGATAAGCTGACTATTTTTTACATTTTTTTTCAGATTAAACCCTGTTACAACAAAAGGAATATAAAAAATACTAGATCGCGCGTTCATAAAAGCCATAGTGTTTAATACACTAACAACATCCTCATCTTTAATATCTGGAGTTAATACACCAAAGTTATTATATATTAACCTTGCCCCATCAATATCTTTTTGACTATTTTTAATCCCATGATAATTTTTTCCATTAAGTTTAATAAAAACATCTTTTGAATAATCATAAAAATTTTGATTTTCAAAAGAATGATTTTTTATAATATAAGATGATGATGATTTTTCATACAAAGCTTGCGTAGTAGCAAATGATAAATTTGGCATCATCGCAAATAATAAAGTAACACACAAACTACCATGTATTTTTTTCACGCTCTCTCCTTTTAATTTAAATTCACTACTATGCTTTTTGCATCTTTACTTACACTTAGAGTGTATTTAGCTTTTTGAACTTTTGCTTTGATGTTTTTATGTAAGCTTTGATTGTTTTTAGTAATAGTTTCTAATAAGCTTTGTA